>JBOGED010000104.1:0-7668 GCA_050743625.1 Egibacteraceae bacterium
GCACCTATGATTGGAAAGCCGCGCTCAATCAATTCCATATCTACTTTCCCGGGAGGCTTGACAGCATAAGAATAGGATGATAAAGTATTAGTAGCAAGTCAGGTCTGAGTCACTTACACAGACAATCGACAGGCCCGGCATCGACGCTGCTCAGGCGGCCGAGCTGGCCCGCCTCTTCCCCTCCTTCCCACCCTCGACCAGCCAGACCGGACCACCCGCACTCCAGGTAGAACGCCACCGGGCCTACCGGGCCGTCCGAACCCTGCTGGAAACCTTGAGCAGCCAACAACCGCTGCTGCTGACACTAGACGACCTGATCTGGACCGACCCCGCCTCGATCGAGCTGATCTGTCACCTCCTTGCCCACCAACCTCAGGCCTCACTGCTGCTGGCCCTGGCCTATCGCCCCGCCCAACTCCCCACACGACTGGCCACCACATTGGACACAGCGGCACGCGAAGGCACCGCCGAACGAGTAGAGCTCGGCCCCCTCAGCCCCCGCGACGCCGACACGCTGATCTGGCCCGGCGTCGCACGCGCCACCCGCGAACAGCTCCACCAACACAGCGGCGGCAACCCCTTCTACCTCGAACAGCTCATCCGCGAAACACAACACCCTCACAACCGCCACATACACGAACCGGCAGGCGTCAGCACCGACGGCGTCCCCGCAGCCGTGCGCAAGGCCCTGGCCAACGAGCTCGATCACCTCTCCACACACGCCCGCATGATGCTGCAGGGCGCAGCCGTGGCGGGCGATCCCTTCGAACACGACCTGGCAGCACACACCGCAACACTGGACGACACCCAGGCCCTGCCCGCACTCGACGAGCTGCTGGAACGCGATCTCGTCCGATCCCACGCCATCCCCGGACGCTTCCGGTTTCGTCACCCGATCGTACGCGCGGCCGTCTACGAGACGACCGGCGCCGGCTGGCGTCTGGCCGCCCATGCCCGCATCGCAGCAGCCCTGGGCGCCCGAGGCGCCGCGCCCACCGCCCGCGCCCACCACATAGAACACTCCGCCAGGCCGGGCGACCAGACCGCCATCGCCGTGCTGACCCAGGCAGGCCAAACCGCAGCACCCCGCGCCCCAGCCACGGCAGCCCGCTGGTTCGCCGCCGCCCTACGGCTGCTGACCGACGAGCACGCCGCCCCACAACGACTCGAACTGCACGTCGCCCTGGCAACTGCGCTCGGCTCCGCCGGACAACTCCACGACAGCCACCTCGCGCTGTGCCGGGCACTAGAGCTGGTCGGCCCCGAACACGCCAGACTCCGCGTCCACCTGATCGCCACCTGCGCAAACGTCGAACGCATGCTCGGACACCACCACGACGCCCATAACCGCCTCACACACGCCTTGGAGCCACTCGGCAACGATGCCCACTCACCCGAGGCGGCCACGCTCATGCTCGAACTCGCCGTGGACTCGCTGTTCACTTGCGACTTTGCCGCCTCACGAGCGCGCGCGGTGCAAGCCTGTGGAGTGGCGGAGGGGATTGGCGATCGGGGGTTGGTCATCGCCGCAACCGGTGTGCTCGCGCTTGCCGGCTACGCCCTGGGCGACACGACCAGCGCCGGAGCGCATCTCGACCAGGCAGCGGCGCGCCTCGACGAGCTGACCGATGACGAACTCGCCGCGCGCCTCGACGCCGCCTACTACCTGGGATGGGCGGAGCACTGGATGGAACGCCTCGATGGCGCGATCCGCCACCTCCAGCGCGGTATCGCCGTGTCACGGGCCACCGGCCAAGGTCATCTCCTCGTGCCCATGATGCTCGGGACTTGCCTGGCGTTGTCCATGCGCGGCAGGCTCGCAGAGGCAGGAGAGCTGGCCGACGCCGCGGTCGACGCCTCACGCCTGTCTGGCAGTGCGCAAGTGCTGTCTTGGGCGCTGTGGGTCCGCAGTGCTCTCGCTCTCGTAACCGGCGATTTGCCGGCCGCCCTTGCAGCCGGCCAGGAGAGCGTTGCGCTGGCCCGCACACTGGACTCCTTCCTGATCTCCGCGACCTACGGCTCGGTCCTCGCTCCGACACTGCTGGAGATCGGCCAGGCCGAGCAGTGCCGTACCGCACTGCTCGCCGCCGTCAGCGCTCCTGACACGCTTGTCGTGCCCGTCGCGAAATGCGCCTGCTACGCGCTGCTCACCCATGCCGAGCTCGCGCTGGGCCACGTCGAATCAGCACGCGAGTGGTCCCTCCGCGCCGAGGCCACCGCCCATGGGCTGGGTCTGCGGGTGGTCACCGGCCTGGGACTCCGGGCGAGGGCGGCAGTCCTGCTCGCAGACGGCCAGGCTCGGCCTTCAGCCAAGGCCGCGCTGGCCGCAGCCGAGCTAGCCGAGGGAACCGGCGCCCGTATCGAAGCAGCTCGCTCGCGGATCCTGGCGGGCCGGGCGCTTGCCAGCTCAGGTGAGCGCAAAGCGGCCGTGCGCCAGCTGGAGCAGGCCGCAGCCGAGCTCGCCGCCTGCAGCGCTAATCGCTACCACGATCAGGCCGTCCGTGAGCTGCGCCGCCTCGGGAGCCGGGTGGGCCGCCCGCGCTCCGCAGGTCCCGGCGCGACCCACCCCGGGTCGCTCACCGAACGCGAGCAGGAGATCGCGGAACTGGTCGTTGCGGGCAAGACCAACCGCGCGATCGCCCGCGCCTTGTACATCAGCGAAAAGACCGTCGAAGCCCACCTGTCTCGCATCTTCACGAAACTGGGCATCTCGTCTCGGACCGCGATGGCGAGCATCGTCGTCCGCCACCGAGAACGCGACAGAACCGGTCTGAACCCTGCCCCCGAGGGGGACCTCGCATCCCCTTAAGGGACCAGCTCTGCCCTGCTGCCCCTCGTATCTGGGTTCACGAGCCAGGATTTCCCCAATGCCCCGCCCGCGACATGGACTGCAAGCTCGAGCCTGGTCGGCACAGCGGGTCCTCACACACTGTCGCTCCCAGCCTCCATGGATTCCATCCGTCACGGCTGTTGGGAGGAGGTGAATGAAGTGAAGAAGGTTTCGATCATCGTTCGTCGGCTCGAGAAGGTGGAGACGACTCTGGCGCGCTGCCCTAGTTGCGGCTAGGCGACTGAAAGGGTGGCCAGGGGACTGCGTGTGCCAGCCCCCTGGCCACCGGTCTTGTCAGTATTACCAAACAGGATTACCTAATGAGGCGACCTCGGATCAAGAGCGTTCATAGTCCGGTCCGTTTTGCGAACGGAATTATCCGAATCGGCACGGTCCAGTACGGGGTCGGATCGGAGGTGCAAGACGACCACGAGGGGCTGGTCTGGAAGCTCCTCGGCTTGATGGACGGCACCCGAACCGTCGACGCGATCGTGACGCAAATGGTGCGCGATCACCGCGGCCTCGATCCGGGGAGCGTGAGAGCAGCACTGGCTGCGTTGAGCAAGGCCGGGTTCGTCGAGGACGCGGGTGCCGGCATCCCTGAGTCCCTGAGCGAGCACGAGACCGAACGCTACGCGACGAACATCCGGTACTTCGCCTGGGTCGACGATCAACCACGGGAATCGCCTTACGAGCTACAGCGCCGCCTCAAGGCGGCGCGGGTGACCGTCCTCGGGCTCGGAGGCACAGGCTGTGCGGTAGCGATGAGTCTCGTCGCCGCCGGCGTCGGCGCGGTGCGCTGCGTCGACCACGACGTGATCGAAGCCTCCAACTTGAGCCGGCAGCTCCTCTACACCGAGCAGGACATCGGGTCGCCGAAGAGCGAGGCAGCGGTGCGCCGGCTCCGGCGGCTGAACCCCCATGTCGCCGTCGAGGGGATGCCACTTCACGTGACACGTGACCTCCGCTGACGATGTCGTGACGTTGATGCAAGGGTGCGATCTTCTGATCCTGTGCGCGGACCAGCCGCACCCCGATATCCAGCTTTGGACCAACGAGGCGGCGCTGCGCACTGCGACCCCCTGGACGATCTGCCTCTACACCGGACCGATGATGGTGACGGGAATCTTCATTCCCCGCCAGACGCCCTGTTATCGATGCTACCTCGAGACCGAGCCTACTCTGCTCGTCTCCGAAAGTGGGGAGCGGGGTGAAGCGCTCTTCGCCCCCGCTGGCAACGCAGTCATCGCCCCGAGCGCCAATCTCACAGGTCATTTGGGTGCGCTCGACGCGATCTATTTCCTGACCGGCTTGAAGGCACAAACGGTAGGTCGTGTCTTCCACCAAAACCTCATGATCTACGACCACCATTACTACATCGAGCCGTCGTTCTCGCATAGCTGCCCGGCGTGTGGTCCGCACGAGCTCGGAGCCAGGGCGGCCCTGGCCACCGCGACCTCACCCTGACCACGGAGGTGCTGACTGTGTCATCGCTCGACATCCGTACCCGTATTCGGATGTACCCACTCGTCGTCCGTGAGGAGGAGGGCGAGTATGTGATCGGCCGCATGGACACCGGTGAGTTCGTCGCCCTGCCCGAGTTAGGTAAACAGGCCGTCGAGCTGCTCGGTAGCGATCGGACACTGGCTGAGGTAGAGAGCCTGCTCGAGCAGGAACATGGTGCAGCGGTCGACCTGGCAGAGTTCGTGGAGCAGCTGATTGGCTTGGGATTCGTCGAGTCGGTGAACGGCGCCCGCCTCGATCGCGGCGAGGCTTTCCGGCCATCTTTGTCGTGGCTACGCGCAGAGCACGTCCGTTGGGTCTTCACCTGGCCGGTCGCGGCCGGATATGCAGCGCTCCTGACAACCGCGGCCGTCATGTTGATCACAAATCCCGATTTGCTGCCTAACTATCGAAACTTTTTCTGGATGCCGCGGACCAGTATTGTCATCGCCGCCAATACCGCCATGTTTCTCGGAGTGATGGCGGTTCACGAGTTCGCGCACCTGGCGGCTGCCCGTTCGCGTGAGGTGCCGGCGCGGATCACCTTCGGGACCAGGCTGTACTCCCTGGTCGCCCAGACGGAGGTGCCTGCCCTTTGGGCTCTACCGAGGCGCCAGCGTTACCGCGTCTATCTGGCCGGCATGGCGTCTGACCTTGCGTTGCTCGCGCTCGCCCTCATCGTGGCGAATATGGTCCCTACGTTGCGTGGGCTGTTCGGCGCGTTGGCCGTGATATTGCTCATCGGCCTGGCTTCGCAGCTGCAGCTCTATACAAGGACCGATCTGTACCTCGTGCTGGCGGACCTCGCAAAGGCGAAGAACCTTTACCAAGACGCGGCGGTCCACGCTCGCGCGCGCGTGCGCAGCGTGTGGAATCGTCTGAATCGTTTGAATCGGGCGTCCCAGGAGCAGCGCCCCGACGCGCTCGCGTCGTTGTCGGATCGCGAGCGATCAGTCGTCCGAGCATATGTCCCGTTCATGATCACCGGATCAGCGCTGGCCCTGGGACTTTATGCATGGTACGGCCTGCCGATCCTCTACCACACGTTGCTTCAGGGCGCTGGCGCTTTACGGAGCGGGCTGGCTGCCGGGCGGATCACCGACATTACCGACGGCATCCTCACCCTCGGCGTCGAAGCTGGATTGCAAATCGTCTTTATCCGCCAACTTCTGCGAGGACGGCGCGACCGCATCCGGCGGCTTCGTGAGCGTCTTGGCTGACAGATACCATGTGGAGCTAGCCATGCGAATTATGAAAGAAATTGTTCTCGCCTTCGGGGTCCTGCTGGCGGCCTCCTGCAGCATGCAACCTACAGCCTCTGCGGTGACTACCCATGTCGTCCAGCCTGGGCAATCCATCCAGAACACGATAGACGCCGCGCGCCCGGGCGACACGATCCTCGTTCAGGCGGGCGTCTACAGAGAGAATCTAGAGATCGTCAAAGATGGCATCACGTTGGTCGGGCACGCCGCGGTCCTGGAGGCACCTGAGGTTTCCACGCCTCGCCGCTGTTCCACGGCAACCGAGCGGGACGAGAATCCTTTCGGTATTTGTATTACCGCGCAGCTCGAACCTGGACTTCCCCCGACAGTGCTGCGACCCGTGCAAAACGTCACGGTTCGTGGCTTTGTCCTCGGCCGCTTCCCGTCTACGGGCATCCATGTGCTCGGAGGGCACAACACCCGTATCGAGGACAACGAGTTGACCGGGGGTGATGACTACGCCGTGCTGGTCTCGCGCTCCTCGGCCACGAGGGTGACCGGCAACCGTGTGCATGGCGGCGTGGTCGCCGGGATCTACGTGGGCGATTCTCCAGACGCGCGCGCCGATGTGGACGGTAACGTCGTGGTCGACGCCGGACAGTTCGGCATCTACATTCGCGACGCGTCGGTTGGAAGCATCGTCGGCAACGGGCTCACCGGCAACTGCGTCGGCCTTGCCTTCATCGATACGACGGAATCGGGAGGCGTGGCCGATTGGACGGCCAGGGACAACCGGATCAGGCAGAACGACCAGGTCTGCGTCGCTGGCGAGAACGAGCCGCAGCTGTCCGGTATGGGGGTGCTCCTTGCCGGTTCGAGCCGTGTCGTCCTCCGAGACAACGCCGTGCTCGAGAATCGCCCCGAGAACGGAGTGCCCATCCCCTCGGGCGGGATCGTGATCATGTCTGCCGAGCCCTTCGGTGGGTCAGCGCCGACGAGTAACGTCGTGCAACAGAACTTGGTCCAAGGGAACAGTCCCGTCGACGTCAACTGGATCCATACGGGCGCCGGCAATCAGTTCCTGGACAACGTCTGCGAGAGAGGATCCCGCGCCGGGCTGTGTGCCGCCGTCGGCGATGGCGTGCCGGCTCCGGCGGATGACCCGGGAACAGTTCCAGAGGCGACCGGCGGCAGCACCGACTGGTGAGCTGCCAGCGGTCCCCACACAGGGCGCGATATCGCGGCGGAAGCCTAGGCCAAAGGTTGGAGCAGTTCGTGGCCTCACAGCCGGGGATGCGGATCACCCACCGGTTCGTCGATCAGGCCTCAGGGGCCACCCTGGCCTGGCCCGGACTTGCAGCAGGCTCTCCAGTTGGCTCGTCAAGGCGCCTTCGATGTCTTGCTGGTCTAGGGCTCCTCTGTGGTTGAGATCTTTACAGTTGTGACAAGTTCACACGCTGTGACGGGCTTCACGCAACGTGAGCAAGACGCAAGTTGCGTGGAGTATCCGCGCGGAATACCGCGCCGATCCTCCACACACCGACCCGCTCGCCCCAACCGCCGGGCTCGGGGGTGTTGGCGGACTTGTTGTTTGTCTTTGGTTGCGTCGTGTTCGTTGTCCCAGAGTCGGTGGAAGAAACTACGCTGAGTAACCGGTCGGAAGGAAGGACCGGCAGGTCGTGGGCGCAGCGCGGACACCGGCCAGCCCGAGGTTGTGACAGCCGCCGCCAGGCTCGGGTCAGACGGTGGGGTGTGGGCAGGCCAAGCCAGACCGAGGGAGCGCCCGGCGGGGCGACCGTCCACCCGCGCGACCGCGCGGATGCGCTACGGGCGGGTCTGGTCTGCCCGCCACGCCCGGTCACCGGTCGACGGTCGCACATGTTCGCTGCCTTTCTGCTCATCCCACCTCAGACGGGGTGTCCACGAGCAGTCAAGCAGCCCGCCCCGAGGCTGGGCAGGGGCAAGCCGTGTTGGTCAGCCCAACAGCCGCCCACAGCAGACCAGCACCGCCAGCCGCCACGGGTGGGCCCGCTCGCCCGACAGCCGCGTCAACGCGTCAGCGGCCAGCCCGGCCGTGGCGACTGCCATCGCCAACGCCGGCCCGGCAGGCGGGAACGCAACGGCCGGGTAGGC
>JBOGED010000105.1:0-2623 GCA_050743625.1 Egibacteraceae bacterium
CACCCAGCTAGTCGGGGTGGGGCTGCCGCCGGTCGATCCACGCGTCCATCCGAGCCCACCAGTCGAACAGCCACTCGATCCGCTCGTCGTGGCCCGCCGGTACGTCGCCGGCGGGGACGACCCAAAAGCGGGCGCGGACCTCGCGGTCCATTGGCAGGCCGCGCCACAGGTCGAGTACCGAGTCGAGCTGCTCGAGCCCGGTGTGCGCGACGAACACGACGTCGGCCTCGGGGGCGGCGTCCAGCGCGGCGAGCACGCCGCCCGGTCGTGGAGCGACGAGGTGGCGCATCCGCCGCGCGAGCGCGGCGTGAACGTTCCAGCCGCTCGCCTCGAGCTTCGCGATCGACCGCTGGCGCCTTCGCTCGGTGAAGTTCCCGCCCTCGGGGAACAGCACAAGCGCGTCGTCACCGTCCATCCCCATCGCCAGCTTGCCGACCGCGGCGGCGACGTCGCTCCCCTCGCGCCCCGGGTTGGGAGAGATGAACCGGCTCGGCAACCGGTTCACCAGCAGGTCGATCACCGGGTCGAGCTGGAGCGCGTCCTTGAGCACGATCCGTGGCTGCCGCCGGTACACCGTCACCAACTCGTGAACCAGAAGGAAAGAATCGCCAGGGCCCGCATGGCGGCTGAACACCAGTAACGGGCGCGGGCCTGGGGCAGCAGCCTGCTCGCGCACGGGCAGCACGGCGTTCTCGAGCCCGATCCGTACGGAAAAGAGGCGTTTTGCGCTCCGGCTCAGCCAGCCGAGCAGCCGCTCGAGGAGGCGATAGTGCGCCTCGACCGCCGCGGGGCTTCCGAGCCGCCTGCCTGCGCCGTGCACCAGCCACAGCCAGCCGAGCGTGGTGATGGCGCCGACCTCGAGTCCCAGCCACAGCAACGCAAACCACGCGAACCGCAGGGGACGCCATCGGCCTGGGAGCAACGGCGACAGTGCTACGGCCACGAGGATCCACAACGGCACGGTGCTCACGACGAGCACGAGCATGAGGAGGACGGCAGGGATGGTGAGCAGCCGCCGCAAGGCCCGCGACCGCAGCAGGATGCTCATGAGGATCCCTCCGAGACGCGCTCGCGCTCCGCGCGGTGGACGCGCTCGCGCTCCGCGCTCATCCGGTCTGATCGAGTTCGGCGAGGTAGGCGCCTGACGCCTCATAGGCCTGAGCGATCCGTTCGGCGACCCGTGAGAAGTCGCGGTAACGCAGCTGCGAGAAGTCGTTCCGCGGCGGGTCGCCGGTTGGCAGCACGTGCACGGTCACGTCGTCGGGCAACGCGCGCATCTGCTCGACGAACCGGTGCCGGCGAGCGATCTCGAACGCGACGAGGCCGACATCCCACGGCCGTGACGGTGGCTCGAGGGGCTGCTCGATCCGCCCGACCTGCAGGACGTAGATGGTGCGCGCCCCGAGGGCGACCGCACGGTCCACGGGGATCGAGTTCACCAGACCGCCGTCGAGGAAGTGCTCACCGCCGATCTCGACCGGGGGTAAAAGGCCTGGCACCGCCGCCGACGCGAGGACCGCCTCGACGAGGGGACCACGGGTGAACCAGTGCGCGCTCGCACGCTCCACCGAGGCCGCCACGCACTGGAACGGCACCGTGAGGTCTTCGATCCGCGGCACGGGTAGGTACCGCAGGAGCAGCTCCCGCAGGCTGTCGTTGGAATGGAGATGCGTCTTCGTCCGGGCGATCGTGCCGATCCGCGTGAGCAACGATCCCCCGAACACGTCCCGCTCACCGATGCCGACCCACAGATCGACAAGGTGGGCGACCGCCTTGGGCGTGGGGTCCGTGGCGATGACGGCTCCGTTGATCGCCCCGACCGACGTGCCGACGACGAGGTCGGGGAAGATCCCCGCCGCGAGGAGCGCCTGCAGCATCCCCACCTCGTGCGCGCCGAGCACCCCGCCGCCGCCCAGGACGAACGCGACCTCTGGCGGCGCCTGCTCGCCGGTCACCGCGCGACCCTCATCGCCACCTACCATGCGGTACACCGTAACGGGAAGGCAACCGCGAACGGGAGGGCATGATATGGACCTATCCGATATGACCACGTCAGCGCGCGACGCGATGACCGTGCGGCGCGTGTTCGGCGACCCGTACGAGCGCGGCGGGGTCACGGTGATCCCCGTCGCCACGGTGCTCGGCGGCGCCGGAGGCGGGAAAGCCCAGCCTGAGCAGGAGGGCGGCGGCTTCGGGCTGATCGCCAAGCCGGCCGGGGTCTACGTGGTCCACGGCGACCAGGTGCGCTGGCAGCCAGCCGTAGACGTCAACCGCATCGTCGCGGGAGGCCAGCTCGTGGGCATCATCTCCCTGCTGGTCCTCCGCCAGTTCCTGAAATACCGCGCCCGCCGCGCTGACCTTTAGAGGCCCCGCCTCCAGAATGAGCGGGAGGAGGTTTTTTCCGGCTGGAGGTGGCGGATGGTGGCTCGCGACGCGATGGAGCTCATCAACGAGCAGGACCAAGCGACGCTGGAGCGGTTCGTCGCGCGGCTACCGCCAATGCCACCAATTTAGGGTCTTGAGTCAAGCGTTGCTTTTGCGCGCGTACGCGCAAAGCCGCAGACCAAGGGATCTCGGGACACCCACAACACCTATTGGCCCGCTGTTTTTGCGCGCCAGCGCG
>JBOGED010000106.1:0-4052 GCA_050743625.1 Egibacteraceae bacterium
TTCGACGGTTGGCCTGCGCTCACAGCCACGCGCCTCGATTGCGACAGCCTCAATACCGCCGATATCCCGCACACAACACGCCGACCGCTGACCGCGACGGTCAGACCGAACCAGGACAAACCACAACGTTATTCCTGCCCAGCCCCTAAGGCGCGGAGCCGGAGGATGCGGCGGCGGGCCGCCCTCAGCTCGTCCCGTTCCCGGCCATTACTCTCGGCCAGGAATGCGCGCTCCCGCTCGTTCAGCCGCTCCTCGCGGCCGGAGGCCCACTCGCGGGCGGCGGCCAGCCGCGCTCCCCGGTACAGCGCGCCAGGGTCACGGCCGAGCGTTTCCCACTCGTCGGCCGCCTCGGTGAGGCGCCGGTGGATGCGCAGCCCCTCGCGGTCCTCTGCCAGCCATCCCCGCAGGGTCGGCCACTCGCGGATCAGCGCCTCGTGGGCGACCTGGGCGCTGTCCTGGTCGAGGATGACCAATCGTGCCTGAGCCAGCCGGTCCAGCACAGCCTCTACCGTGGCGGCGTCCCCGTCGAGCAGCTCCGCCCGCTCGGCGCGGCGGCGGGTGTCCTCGGTGCCCTCACCCAGCGCGATCAACCGCAGGAACACGCCCTTGGCCATGCGCTGCTGCCCAGCATCCAGCCGGGCATATACCGTGTCAGCGGTCCGGCCGATCGCCTTGCGGATCCCGCCCGCGTCCCGGTAGCCCTCCAGCGTCAGCGTGTCGCCACGTCGGCGGTGCCACGTCTCGTACAGCGCGTGCGACAGCAGCGGCAACGACCCCGGAGCCTCACCCAGATCGGCAAGCACCGTCTCGATCAGGCCTGGCTCCAAGATCAGCCCGGCGCGGGCCGCGGGACCGGTGATCGCCTCCCGCGACTCCACGGGCGTCATCGGGCCGACCAGCACCTGTCGGTCCTGGATCACCTCGACCAGCTCGGGGTACTCCGCGCAGCGCGCGTAGAAGTCGGCGCGGATGCCGAGCACCACGATCGCCTGGCTGTCAGCCTCGCCGGCCAGGCCAGCCAGCGCGTGGATGAGCCCTCGCCGCTCGTCCTCGTCGCGGCATAGGGTGAAGACCTCCTCGAACTGGTCGACCATCAACAGCAGCCGCGCCCCGGCGGGCGCGTCGACCAGCGCCTGGCGGCCCGCCAGCCGCAGCCAGGCCGGCTCGGCCCGCCAATCGCCCAGCAGCGACCTGGCGGACGCACCGCACTGCTTACCCAGCTGGACGGCCAACTCCTCCACCGGATGCGCGCCCGGGGTGATCAGGATCGTGGCCCACACGTCGGCTCCGGGCAGCGCGCCGTCGCGGACGGCGGGCATCAGCCCCGCGCGCAGCGCCGAGGACTTGCCGGACCCCGACGGGCCGACCACCGCGAGGAACGGCGCCTCCGACAACCGCACGACCAGCTCGACGACCAGCCGCTGGCGACCGAAGAACCACTGGGCATCCTCGGCCTGGAAGGCCGCCAACCCATGTATGGGCAGAGCTCCCCGCCCTCGGCCGGCTCGTCCCGCGTGGTCGGAGCGGCTTGGTGCTGGCCGAGCAAGCGGATCTCGACGAGCGTCTGGCGGGCCAGGTCGGTGTGGAGGCGCTGCGTCCGCTGGATCGCCGTCAGCGTCTGCAGCGACTCGTCGAGCATCCACCCGAACTCGGCGAACGACCCGCCGAGCTGGGTGAACGCGTTGGTCAACGCGAGTTGGACGTCGTCGGAGGCCGCCTCCAGCGCCGCCTGCACACCCTGCACGGACTCGAGCAACGCCGCGGCGTCGGCGCGCAACCCGGCCGCCCGCTCGTCGTGAGCCTGCAGGCTGGCCAGCAGCGCCCGCTCCAGCTCCCGCTGCACCTCGGCTGGAGACCTCAGACCGCTGCCGTCCTGGCTTCGCAGCCGTTCGATCGCGCCCTTGACGAACTCGCTGATGTACCCGCCACCGGCCGCCCCCAGCAGGGCCACGAGCGCCTGCGCCGGCTCAGGTCCCGTCGCGATTGGTGCGAGCGTCGCGGCGACCAGCGCCGCGACCATGCCGTTCCCGGTCAGGCCCTTGAGCCGCGCTCCACGCCCGCGCACCACCGCGCGGATCGCCTCGCGCGCCCGATCCCGCTCGGCCAGCCCCTGCCCTGACCCAGACGGCGGCAACTGTCCGACCTCCCCCGGTTCCGGCGCTTCACCTCATCTGCCGGTAAATATACGCATCGAGGGGCTCGCCCACCACACCGTGCTCTTTCCCCGGGACTACGACGCGGAGTTCGACGCGATCTTCGACGCGCGGCCCCACCCGGTACCGGACCCACCCTGTACGTCGCGGTCCCCCGCGACCCCGCGGTGGCACCCCCGGTCACGAGGCCTGGTTCGTGCTGCGACGGTACGCGGTGTTGCTGTCGAATCTGTTGTCGTAGACCATTGCGATAACTTCGCCGACAGCGCGCAGTAGATCCCTAAATGGGTGGCGCCAAACAGCCTCTTCGTCAGAGGGCACAAGATCCTGCAGATCATTTTCGGGGCGCATGTATTTTCGAGAGGTCGCTCAGCTCTCTTACTACCGAAGGCCAGCGATAGCGCGATTGGGATGGCACATTTCATCGGGTCGCTGACGGGAACTCAGGTCCGAATACTTTTACATCCTGGAGTTGGCACATGATCGTGACAGACTGGCAAGGGCGGCACGGCCTGGATGCCACTGAGCATCAGACAATGTTCAATCAGCTGACAAGCCGCGGGTACCGGATGGTCAAGATCACGGGCTACGCGCTCGGGGGCGGGTCGCGCTTCGCCAGCATCTGGAACAACCAGGGCGGCAGCGACTGGCAGGCGCGCCACGGAATCTCTGTAGCTGAGTATCAGACGGCGATCACGACGCTCAGCGGCCAGGGCTTTCGGCCGGTTGATCTCTCGATATTCCGTTCGGGAGGGCAGGTCTTGTTCAGCGCGATATGGGAACAGGAGCAGGGCCTGCAATGGATCGCGCGACATGGGCTGACGGGGCCCGAGTACCAGGCCCTGTTCAACGACCTCTCGCGCGAGGGCTTCAGGCTGCGCTGCGTGTCCCCCTACGAGGATGCGGGCGGTGAGCGATTCGCCTGCATCTGGGACCGCTATGCCGGACCGGCGTGGGCGGCGCGGCACGGCCTGACGGCCGAGGCGTACCAGCGCGAGTTCGACGCGCAGAACGCGCGCGGCTTCCGGCTCGTCCGTGCCGTCGGCTACACGATCGGCGGCCAGAACCGCTACGCCGGCATCTGGGAGCAGTCGCCCGGACATCCGGTACGCGCGAAGCACGGCCTTCCGCACAGCGCCTATCAGGATGATTTCGACACCAACGTGCGGGCGGGCCTGCGCCTCGTTGACCTGAGTGGCTTCAGCGACGGCGCCTCGGCCCGCTACACGACAATCTGGGAGGCCACGCCGGAAGCCAATCTCACCGCTGACGCCGCGAACAGCCTCGTCGTGCCCTTCATGCAAAAATGGGCCGTTCCAGGATTCTCGTTCGCCCTGGCGCGAAACGGCTCGATCCGCGCCACGCGGGCCTTCGGCTACGCCAACCGCATCACCCGCGAGATCGTCACGCCGAACCATCGCTTCCGCATCGCAAGTGTCGCCAAGCCGATCACGTCAACTGCTGTTCACCTACTCATCCAGCAGAACAGGCTCGCGCCGACCGACAGGGTGTTCGGCTCGGGCGCCCTTCTCGGCGCTACCTTCGGAACACAGCCCTACAGCGCGCGGCTCCGTGCCATCACCCTCCAACATCTGCTCGAGCACTCGGCGGGAGGCTGGACGAATGATGCGAACGATCCGATGTTCCAACAGCCGACGCTCGGCCAAGCTGCGCTGATCTCGTGGACCCTTGACAACCAGCCCCTCGGGGCGGATCCGGGCACACAGTACGCCTACTCGAATTTCGGTTACTGTCTACTCGGGCGCATCGTCGAGCGCGTCAGCGGGCTTTCCTACGGCGACTTCGTGCGCCAGTCCGTGCTGAACCCAAGCGGCGCCGGCCAGATGTTCCTCGCCGGCACTGCCGCTTTCAACCGAGCCGACCGAGAGGCGATGTATT
>JBOGED010000107.1:0-22837 GCA_050743625.1 Egibacteraceae bacterium
CCTTCCAGCGCATGTCACCAGGGCAGGACCGCCTCCGGCGAGCTGCCGTCGTGACCGATAAAGGCTCCAGTCGGGGTCTCGACCTCCCCGAGCGCGAGCTTGACCGGCAGGTCGGCGCCCTGCTCGACGGTCAGATACCCGCGGTGACCGTTGAGATCAGTGGCCACGTAGCCGGGATCGGCCGCGTTGACACGAATGCGGACCTCTCGCAGCGCATTCGCGTAGAGCACCGTGACCGCGTTCAGCGCGGTCTTCGAAGAGCTGTACGCGAGCAGGCCGACACTCGAGATCAGGTGCTCGGTATCGCTCATCAGCGTGAGCGAACCGAGCGAGCTGGACACGTTCACCACCCGCGCCTGTGCCGAGCGGCGCAGCAGCGGGAGGCACGCGCGCGTCATCGCGATCACGCCAAACACGTTGACGTCGTAGGTGCGCCGTACCTTCTCTAGGGTCACCTCCGTGACGGTGGTGTCCCACTCGACGACGACGCCGGCGTTGTTGACCAGCGCGTCGAGCTTGCCGCACTCCTCGTCGACGCGCCTGACCGCGGCGTCGATCTGCGCTTGATCGGTCACGTCAAGCCGTAGGAACCGGACATCAGCCTCCTCGCCGCTCGCGAGCTGGAGGGCCGCCGTTCGGCCGCGCTCCTCGTCTCGGCTGCCGAGGTAGACGGTCATACCCTCGGCGGCCAGGCGCCGGGCGATCTCCCTCCCGATGCCCTTGTTGGCTCCGGTCACCAACGCGACCTCGCCGTGGTGCCGCCTGTCGATCATGGTGTCCCCTCACGCCCGGGTCTGCGGGATTCAACCGGTAGACATGGTACGCGTGAGTACGCGAACCTGCCCCTTCCCCCGCTCGTCCGGGGAGCCCATCGTTGCCTGACCCGCGTTATTGACAGATCCTCGAAACGGGTTCACTCTGATGAACATGCACACGCACGCACGACTCTTTACTCGATCTCGGCAGGCCAAGGGCCGCCTGGATCGCTGCGCGGCGTGTGTGAATCCTTCGCTTACGCCGTAGCCAAATCCTGAGCGCTGAGCTGCGCTTTCATCGTCACGCCCACGCGTGCCCTCTCGCGTATTTATCTATGCCTTTGTATGCCAATGACGAAAAGAGGTGAGGAATATTATGTTACTTGCGGAAGCACTCGCTGAGCGCGCTGACGCGCAACAGCGCTTGGCCGATCTCAAGCGGCGCATTGCCGAGAACGCTCGTGTTCAAGACGGTGAGGTCCCGGCCGAGGACCCGAGCGACCTACTCGACGAGGCCGACCGCGTCCTGGCCCGGATCCGGCGGCTGATCGTCGCGGTGAACACCACCAACGCGGCGACACGCATGGCCGACGGCACGACGGTCACCGAGGCGCTGGCTCGACGGGAGGAGTTGGGTGCCCGCGCCCGACTTCTCAAGGAGGCCGCCGGGCACGCCGGTGAGCGGATGCGGCGGTACGGCCTGTCCGAGATCCGCGAGGTTGCGACACTCGACGTAAAGGAGTTACGCGACGAGGCCGACCGGCTCGCGGCGGAACGCCGCGCGCTCGACCTGCAACTGCAACAGCTCAACTGGACCACTGATCTCGTCGTCGATGCGTGAGCAACCGGCGACGAAAGGCTTCGGCGCGGTCGGTGGGCAGCCGGAGTTCCGAACGTGGGACGTCGGTCGGCCCTCGTCCGCGGGTCAGCGGACACTTCTGTAGACAGGGACGACGCCTGGACGCGTCAACACCGGCTCGACCGGGGCACCGCGCACGTCCAGCACCGCGCATCGTCACTGAGCACGGATCACCGCGCATCCTTCGGCCACCACCCTCGCCAAGGACGCCGGCTGTCCTCTCACCGCGCCGAAGCCTGGTGCGGTCACGCCGTTGAGCTACGCCGGGACCGCGACGATGACACCGGTTGGCGACGTTGTGTGACGCGGCGGGTGACCTTCTTGTGCGAGACCGCCGCAAATGGCAACGTTATTCCCACCCAGGCACTTAGCCGGGTTGCTGGCGGAAGAAGCGCTCGATCTCGGCGGCGATGTCCTCGCCAGTCGGCAGACCGTCGTCCTCGTCGCCCAGATCGACGTGGACCTCGAGGGCCTTGACCATGTGACGGGCATCCTCGTGCTCGGCGACGGCCCGTCCAACCTGTTCGATGTGAAGCTTCGACGCGGCCTCCAGCTCGGTCGTGTCGATGACGGTACCGAACATACCCGCCACCGCCTGAGCAAGCGCCAATGCTCCCGAGGGGTTCGGCGACGTCGCGATGTAGTGCGGGATCTCCGCCCACAGCCCGATCGCGGGGATGTCCACGCTGGCGAGCGCATCTTGGAGCATCGTCCCAATCCCTATCGGCCCCGTATAGTCCGGTGCGGCTGGCAAATCGGTAGGGAGGTCCTCTGCCGCCATGTTCAC
Source organism: Egibacteraceae bacterium (assembly GCA_050743625.1). GTDB lineage: Bacteria > Actinomycetota > Nitriliruptoria > Euzebyales > Egibacteraceae > JBOGED01. Next base: position 2,402 of record JBOGED010000107.1, read on the forward strand.
TGCGTGAAGGATACGAACGGGGCGCGTGTGCGGCACGGCCGCCGGGTACGCGCCGAGGCTGATCATCCGCTCGACACCGGTCTGCTCACAGAGCTTGGCCACGGTGTCACAGAACGCTTCCCAACCCATGTCCGGCTCGTAACCCATCAGCAGCAGCGCGTCATGCGGGCCATCGAGCGTCGCCACCAGCAGTTCAATCTCCGGCCACTCGACCCGTCGTACCACCCCGCCGCTGACCACGACGCTTGGCCGCCGAGCGCGGAAGTCGATGAACGCATCCCGGTCGAACGTCGCGACCACCTCCGACTTCCACCGGTGACGCAAGAACAGCCCCGCCGTAGACGCCGCCGCCCCCGAGTCGACGAACCCTTCCAACGCCGTCAACAACATCGGCCGCCGCAGCCGCGGCAACTCCCCATGCCAGTCGATCAGCCCACCCATCCCGCCAGGCTACCCATCCCCACGCCCCCCGCCCGCCCCACCTCCCCACCTCTGACGGCGCCCGGGCCACCCCGCCCGCCGGCTCTTTTCTGCACAATACGCCATGCGCCTACCCGAACACGCTCATCTCAGCGCTACGATTCTCTTCCAAATGGAGGCGTCTGGGTTCCTGGTGGGCCCCCCGGTCTTCAAAACCGACGAAGCCGGCACACCCGGCTTGGCGGGTTCGATTCCCGTCCGCCTCCGCTGAGCGGTAAGCGTACGAACCGTGGGTGTGACGAAAAAGGGCTGTATGCATGCCCGGGATTCCACAGTGATCTTGTCGACCATGGCGTGGACCAGCCCGTTTCAACTCTTGAGGTGCGGCGTCGGCCACCGCGCGCTCGACCTGCTGGCACAGCTCAGCAATCGTGTCTTTGTCTGGCAATGGCGGTTCCCCGACTCGTTCGGTTTCCAAGCTCCGACAGCACCCGTCCGCAGCCGTATCCCACGATGCATCTGTGGAGGTCAGCGCCTCGAGGAAATCCGTGTGAGGTTGCGGCTGTGCACGCTCGTCCGGCCGGTAGGCAGTCAATTGGGCAGTCGAGCCTGCCGCGCAAGGAACTCGGCTGATATAGAGTTGAGCATATACTAACGCGGTGGGGTACCAAGTTGAGTACACAGACGAGTTCGAGGCCTGGTGGGTCACCCTCACCGTTGCTCAGCAAGAGGACTTCGATGCCGTCGTCCGTTTGCTCGAAGCCCAGGGTCCGACCTTGGGACGGCCACACGTGGATCGCATCCAGGGCTCACGGCTGCACAACCTCAAGGAACTGCGCTGCGACAGCGAGGGAGCCTACTTGAGAGCTTTGTTCGTCTTCGATCCCCGCCGGACCGCGATCCTGCTACTCGGCGGCGACAAGAGCGGCGCATGGCAAACGTGGTACCGGCACGCAATCCCGCGCGCCGAGCAGCTGTACGAGCGCTACCTCGCAGAGCTACGCGACGAAGGACTGACGTAGGAGGGGACGATGCCGAGCACCAAGCCATGGAGCAGACTGCGCGCCGAGCTCGAGCGGCACCCCGATCATGAACAGCGCGCTCGCGCCGCTGACGAGAAGGCACAGGGTGAGATCGAGGCCTATCACGCCTCCCTGGCTCAGCTGCGCCGTGCTCGACAACTGACGCAGACGCAATTGGCCAAGACGCTGGGGAAGCCCCAACCGGAGATCTCACGAATCGAGCGCCAAACAGACGTGCTGGTCTCGACGCTCCGGTCCTACGTCGAGGCCATGGGCGGGGAGCTCGAGCTCGTCGCCCGCTTCCCCGGACAGCCCGAGGTCCGTCTACACCTCGACGAGCTCACCGGCGAGTCGGCGGACTCTGACGACCAAGAGGCCATCGCCCAGTAGACCGGTGGAGGGCGCGGCGGTCGCCCACGCGAACTTGAACCGATGGCGCTGACTCAACTCAGCAGGAGTTCCGCCCGCAGCACGGCATAGGCGTATGGGTCAAGTCCCCCCACCGACACCAGCTCTGACCAGCGGCTCTCGATGCGGGTTGGCTGACGAGGTCGGCGGAAGCCCTCTCGTGGTCATATTTTGGTCACACGTTTCTCTCGTCCTCGTCGTCGGATTCCGGTTCGGGCGCTTCGTTGAGGTCCGCGAGGACGCCGAGGATGCGATCCACAACGCCCGCGCTTAACCGTGATGTGCGCTTATTCACGGCTTAGGATGGTTTCCGCTTCTTTTTGCGGACTTGACGAGCGGCTGAAGGTGCGTCACTCTCTTGCTGTGGGTGCAGAAGGGTGTGCGGGCACCTCGCGAGACGGGCGTGTCTGCTCGGCGATGAGGAGGGACATCGTGGCCAGAGAGGACATCAAAGAGCTTATTCGCAAGGCAGCAGACGATCCTGAGTTCTTGAACGCGCTGCTTGATGCGCGCGGGTCGGAGAAGCAGGAAGTGATCCGTCGCGAGGACCTTCAGCTGGGCGACAGGTTGGTGAGCCGGCGAGAGCTGATCGACGACATCAAAGAGCTCTGTACTCCGGCCGACGCGTACGATGCGGTGGGCGATCCCGAGGCTCGTGCAGTCGAGTGGGTTGCGGCCGTCGCAACTGCCGCTGCTGGGGCTCTGGCCGCCCTCTGAACGCGCCTTGATTTGCGCTCCCAGGGCTTGGCCGCAGTTCGGCGCCTAAGCGCATGAGCTAACATCATGAACCCGGCCATCCAAACGGCAGAAGCTGTCTACTACCGTGGTCGCGCGCATCAAGGAACCAAGCGCTTCTGGCGGGGCACCCAGCGAAGCTGCGCCCCTGCCGAGACATTGGCGCGAATCCGACCATCATTCGACACCGCGGGGCTGACGAGGCTGGCGGACATCACCGGGCTCGACCGAATCGGCATCCCTGTCACGCTGGCCATTCGACCGAATAGCAATACGCTTTCCACTAGCTCGGGAAAGGGATTCACGACCGAGGCGGCCCTCGCATCCGGTGCTATGGAGGCGATAGAGCTATTCCATGCCGAGGAGTGCGCTCTGCCGACGGTACGGATGCCCTACGCCGATCTGGAATCCCAGGGATGGCAGCCCATTCCTCGAGAGCAGCTCCCACTCACGAAGCACGCGATCTTCAGCGAGCGCTGGCCATATACGTGGACGCACGGGTGGGATCTTCTCCAGCAGGTCGAGATCGTCGTCCCCCTGGCCATGGTTCACATGGCGCTTGGTCCCCACCGAATCCACGAGCTGCACACCTTTCAGCTGTCGTCGAACGGTCTTGCCTCGGGAAATACGTTTCTGGAAGCGGTCAATGCCGCACTCTTCGAGGTCATCGAGCGTGACGCGGTCACCTGCCATCGAGTCGCATGGGAGCGAATCCGTCGCCCCCCGCCAGTGGTCGACCCCGAGACGATCGAGCATTCCCTCGTCCAGGAGTTGTTGGAGCGTCTCCGGCAGGCGCAGATCGGCGTGGTCCTTTTCGACTGCACCGTCGACACCGCCGTGCCGGTGTACATGGCCTACGTCTACGACCTGCTGATACGCCAACTCGGCGTCTATTGTGGTTACGGCGCACATCTGGATCCCGAGATCGCCATGATTCGGGCGCTCACCGAAGCGGTCCAGAGTAGGCTCATCTACATCGCGGGTTCACGTGATGATGTATTCCGCCACAGCTACCTGCGCTTGCAGCGCGACGACGGCCGCAGCATGGTTGCTCGCATGCGGACCCTCCGGCCAACGGTCGACGCCCGAGACCGCGTTTCGACCGCCACGCCGACCTTTGAAGGCGACACGCTGTGCGCTCTTCGAAACCTTCGCGCCGCGGGTATCGAACACATCGTCGTGCTCGACCTGAGTCGCGCGGACTTCCCAATTCACGTGGTCAAGGTTCTCGTGCCTGGCCTCGAGGGCTACATGTTCGATTTCTATGCCCCTGGTCGGCGGGCCGACCGGTTCGTCAGGAGCTTGCTTGAACGCGGTCATCTTCCTCGGTCCGTCTCTTCCCCTGGCTGAGGCGCAACAGATCCTTCCCGCGCGGTACCTGCCGCCTGCCAGACAGGCCGACCTTCTGAGCGTTGCCGTCAATTTCCGTCCGGATGTCATCGGTCTCATCGACGGGATGTTCATGCAGGCGCTCTCTGTGTGGCACAAGGAGATCCTCTATGCGCTGGAACAGGGGATTCGGGTCTACGGCGCGAGCAGCATGGGGGCCCTGCGAGCAGCCGAGACGGCTCCCATGGGCATGGTCGGCGTTGGCGAGATTTACCGGATGTATGCCACAGGTGAGTTGCTTGATGACGATGAGGTCGCGCTCGCGCACGGCCCGGCGGAAAGTGGCTACCAGAGACTATCGGAGCCGATGGTGAACGTGCGGGCCACGCTGTGCTTCGCAGAGCGGCAGGGCGTGATCGACCACAACCAATGCGCCCTCCTCACTCGGATCGCGAAACAGATTCACTTCAGCGAGCGAACCTTTGCGGAGGTTTTGCGGCGGGCCGCGGATGCGGGAATGCATCCCGACGGGTTGACCAAGCTTGCCGCGTTCCTGAGGACCGGCTATGTCGATCTCAAGGCAAATGACGCTATCGCGCTCCTTGAAACCATCCGCGATCAGCCTGTAGAGCCGACGCCGGACGGGCCAACGCTAGCCCGGACCTCGCAGTTCGATACGCTCTACAATCGTGACCGGCTCGTGTCTCATGATGGGGTCGAAGTCCCGCTCGAAGCTATTGTCTACCACGCCGCGCTGTTCGACCCCGATTACCAGGATCTGAACTTTCACGCACAGAATCGGATGCTGGTTGCGATGATGGCGCGGTTACTCGACGTCGCCGTGGGCGCAGAAGACATCGAGGCCGAAACCGGACGTTTCCGGGAGCGTCACGAGCTCTTGGATGATGACGCATTTCAGTCGTGGCTCGATCGCAACGATCTGACAGCGACGGAGTTCGCTGCGCTGATGGCCGAGGTAGCCCTCTGCCGCCGGCTGCAGCAATGGCTTCTGATGGCCCGTTGGATGGACCGCAACACGAAGACGCTGCTGGACGAGCTACGCCTTCGAGACCGCTATACCGACAGAGCGCGACTTGCTGCCGCACAGGAGCGCTTGTTGCGGGAGACGGGCGTGGAGTCGATCGAGGTCGAACAGTGGCGCCTCTCGCTCCAAGAACTCTTCGCGGAGCATCTGGAATGGAGCGACATCCGCCCTGGCTCCGACATCTCACGGTGGTGCGAAGAGGCAGGCTTCCACACCGAGGGCAACCTCAAGATGGAGCTGCTGCGAGCCAGGATGGCGCGCCGATCCCTCCTCCGGCTCCTCGCCGAGATGGTAGGTGACGAAGAATTCCTCACCGAATGATCGCTTGATGATACAGATACTGCGTCCTACGCTTCCAGCCAGATTGGTGAGTGCTCGAACGTTCGACGCAAACCTGGTTCGCGGTCTGTCAGATTGGGTGAGCATTCGTGAGGTGCCGTTGCTGAGATGGCTCGACGCCGTATTCGACCGGGCTCCCACTCCCAGCGTACTGCGACAATTGTCACAGCAGTTCTGGGCGGTCACTCGCGGGTACGACTTCTTGTGTCCCGACCACCACGCCATCCCGCTGGCTCCCTCGCTGATTCACCTACGCAACCTGGCAAGAGCACCAATCCGGCTTCTTCTCATTGCGCACGCTCCTGGAGCCTACGCACTGGAGTGGGTCCTGCTACGGCCGCTGCTGCGACCCGGCGACCGAATCGTTGCCCCGACCCAAAGCGCCCGTGAAATTATCCACTATCTCTGCCCCGAGATTAGCGAATACATCCAAGTCGTCCCTCACCCCATGCCCCCGTTGCCGCCGGCCGCAGCATATTCACCAGCGCACCTCGTCAGCCTCAGCCGCATCCATCCTTCCAAGCTCCTCCACCGGCAAGTCGAGACGATGGCGGTGTTGCGCGGGCGGCACGTCCGTACCCCCACGCTACGGATCGCGGGGCCCCTGGACGACCCGAGTCACGGAGGACGCTCCGCTTACGCGCGTTCCCTGGCAGCGAAGATCCGTCGCCTCCGCTTGGACGATCAGGTGGAGCTGGTCGACGAGGTCAAGGGTGACCAAGCGAGGGCCGACTTCCTCGCCTACGGTCGCCTGCTTCTCAATCTTTCGGTCTCCGTCGAGGAATCCTTCGGCAAGGCAGCGGTGGAGGCGATGCAGATGGGCGTCCCGGTCCTTGCGAATCGCTGGGACGGGCTGCCGGAAACGGTCGGAGACAGCCGGGCGTGCGTGCCGGTCGAGGACGCAGAGCTCGGCATGGACGTCGACCCCGAAGGTTTGGCGGACACCATCGAGAGGTTGCTGGCCGACCCTCCAGATGCGGACGACTGCCGGGCGCGGGCCGCGCGGTTTCATCCCGCCCGGGTTGGTCCAGCCTACGAGGCGCTGCTGATCGAGGCCCTTGATGCGACGTACGCCGCCCGCGGGGGCGCTTCGGACCACGGCGATTCCAACCCTGCGGAAGGTGCCGCGCTCCGCGGCTTGCTCGGTCAGATCGCACCGCTGACCTGTCTCTCCTGGGAGGAGATCTTCGCCCTGCACATGGCGGATGTCCCCCGGTTACGCGAGGCGATCGCCGGTACCGCATCGACCGACGTATCCCACGGCGAGACGCTGCGGTCCCTGGTCTTCCTCGGTGTGCGCACGCCGTTGGAGCGATTCATGGCGGGCGTTGACATCCGTCACCTGGCCTCGGTGACTGGCGCCCCCTGCAATCCCGAAGAGATCGCCGAGGTGAAGGACTTCTCCGTCCGGGTCGCGATGGCCGCGCGTGGCCGCGCAACGCTCGGCTCCCGCGTTGCGTGCCTGGAGTTCCTCGCCCGTGAAGGGGAATCCGACCTCCTGCGACAGGGCTTGCAGTCGTTGCGGCAGGAAGGCCTCGAGTCACCGGGCACTCTTTATCTCCGAGTGGAGCGCAGCCGCCTTGACGGAGACTTTTTGGAGGCGTTTCGGCTGGCGATCGCGCCTGAATCGAAGGCGCTGTGGGGAGAGTTCGCCGGGCCGCGACTCCGGCAGCTTGCGCGCGTGTGCCGTGACTGGGGCCGCCCTGGCCTGGCGTTGCCCTGGCTACGGGACTGGCTTGCGGAGTTCCCCGACTCACCCGACTCAGGTGGAGTGTGGGCTGATCGCTTCGTGAGCGCGCGCTGCGCTTCCGCACGGTTCGGCGGTGAGGCTCGCGAGGCGTACGTCCACGCGCGAGCGCAGCTCGGACCCCTGCCCAGCCTTGAGGCGCTGAGGCCCGACTGTGCGTCGGAGGAGGAGGTGTCCGATGCCCCAGTCCGGACGAGAACCTGAGTGGAGCGGACGCTACACGGCGGTCGTGGCCTCGCATGGAGAGGTGCCGGCGCAGCGGCTGAGGCTGCACATCGATATCGATGGCGCCAAACCGCTCGGTGTGGTGAGCGGGACAGTGCGCGGTGGCAATGCGGCAGCGCACTTCATCGGTCAGGTGACACGTGACGAGTGGGTGGCCGACGCCCGTGAGCTCGACGTGACCGGCTTTTCGCTGGACTGGCCCGGCGCCTCGGCCGCCTTCGAGCGGCTGCGATTGAGGGTGAGACGGCATGAGGGTCGAGTCGTGGCCGAGGGGGTACTGGAGCGCTTGTCGGGAACCGGGGAATCCGTCTCCTTCGTCGCCCAGCGACGATCACAGTGGTTTAGGAAGGTGGAGATCGACGTCGATGTTGAGGACGGCGCCCCGCCGCTCGAGCCCTATGCCACAGACAGCCATCCAGACCGCCCCACCCGCCTTGCTCCTCGCAAGCTGACCTTTGAAGCCGCCTTCGCGGAGGCTGGCATTCGCCTCACGCGCCTGGCTCAGGACCGGGACGTGGTGGACACCAGCCAAGCAGGCGAAGACCACGCATGGAACTCCATTGAACTCCACGACTCGATGGAAAGGCACTGGGAGGCTTTCGGCAACCGCCCGCAGTGGAAGGCCTGGTTGTTCTTCGCAGTCAAGGCGGAGAGGAAGCGACTTGGTGGGCTGATGTTCGATGCCAACCTCGATGAGCGGGGCGGCATCGATCGCCAGGGTGTCGCGGTGTTCACTGGGTGCGAGTACTTCTTTTCCCCGCACGGCGGCTATGTTGAGATGAACCCTCCCTCGATCGCTGCCGCGCAGCGAGAGCTTCTCTTTACGACCGTGCACGAGCTCGGTCACGTGTTCAATCTTCCCCATGCCTTCGAGCCGCGCTCACGGCGCCGCTGGGACCCACCCCCGTGGATGCGACCAGGTCGCCGGCGACAGGCCTTGACCTGGATGAACTATCCCAACAACGCGATGCCCGACCAGGGTGCGAATGCCAGCTGGTTCTACCAGAGGTTCACCTTCAGCTTCACCAGGCAAGAGCTGTTGTTCCTCCGCCACGCGCCTGATCGCGACGTTCAGATGGGAGGCCCGCCACGCGCTCGTGGCCACGAGAGGGCGGGCTCGGCCGGCAGGGATCGCCGCCTAGAGCTCGCTGTCCGCGCCCGCAAGTGGCAGTTCGAACTCGGAGAGCCCGTCGTCGTCGAACTCCGTCTCCGGAACGTCGGGTCAGAACCGGTGCCCGTGTACGCCAATCTCAACCCCAGTGACGGCCTCGTGGAGGTCGTGATTACCGGGCCTGAGAGGATCCGCCAACGCTACATCCCGCTTGTCAGCACCCGCATCGCCTGGGAGCAGCGGAGGCTTGAGCCCGGCGGCAACCCCCTTTACGCCGCGGTAGACCTGACGGTCGGTCGCTCTGGCTTCCCGTTTAAGCGCCCAGGTCGATACCGGATCTCGATGCGTTACACCAACTTGGACGGCAGCGTAGCGACGGCGGCCATGAATCTGGCCGTGCGTGCACCGTCACCTGAAGCGGCGGCCGTCCAAGAGCTGTTTGACGCGCGGGTGGGTCGCGTGCTGTACGTGGGCGGTACACGGGTTATGGAGGACGTGAACGACAAGCTTGACTGGGTGCGCTCTCGGCTAGACCCACGGCACCCGGTCGCGCTCCATCTCGCCACCACTCGTGTGAGAGCCTTGGCGCGCCCGGTCACGCTCGTTGGGACAAGAACTACCGCCGCCCGAGTCCTCGAGCCGGAGCCGGACCGGGTCATCGCTGAGCTTGCACCCGTCGTATTGCAACACGAGGCCGCCTTGGCCGACACGATAGGACACATCAATATGCGCAAAGTGGTGGACATGTTCGCCACCTCCGCGGTCGATGCCGGTTCGACACACCTCGCCGTCGACGCCGAGCAGCGGATGCTCGAGCTGTTCCGATCACGCCAGGTACTCCCCTCCGTCGTTGCCTCGGTAGAGAACCGGCTCGCTGAGATCAAGGGTGCCAGGTGAACCACCGGCACTCGAGGATGCCAACCCGGCTCCGATGAGGGGCGAGCGGAGCTATCTCGGTCAGGCGCTCCTCATCACCATAGGAGGTGGAGTTGTCGTCGCGGTCAGCGCTGTTCGCGGGATATCGCCGGGTGACGATCTCCTCCTGCGCTGGCCGGCGTGGTGGCAAGGGCTCGCATGGCTCATCGCCTGGACGGGCTGGATCGGTGCCACGGAGGTCGTCAGCATCCGGCTAGGGGTGCCATCACCGACCCGCTGGGAGCGGCAGCCGGTAGGGCGGCTTGTGCTCCGCACGGTCACCATCGTCATCTTGGCACCGATCGCAGAGGAGCTGGTCTTTCGAGGGCTGCTCCTCCAGCGGATGGCTACACGTCTTGGCGCAGCCGCCGCCGTCCTCGTCACCGCCGCGGCATTCGCCTTGCTGCACCTGCGGTATCGGGCCGTACAAACCGCGTTGATCTTCCTCGACGGGATCGTGCTCGGCCTCGCTCTGGTGACCTCACAGTCTCTCGTACTCACGATGCTCATGCACGGTCTCGGCAACCTCTTCGCGGTGTGGCAACGGCTCCCGGCCTACACGAAACGGTCATGACGAGCACATCTGCCACCAGCATGGTACCGGCGGCGGTGCTGATACAGATCAGGCAGACGGTTGGAGCGATTCACCGAGTCACCCCGGTCGGCCGCAACGGGCGGACCTGGATCGCCGAGACGGACGCGCGCCGGGTCGTCGTGAAGCGGATGTCCTTAGACCATGACCCCCACCAATGTTCGGTCGTCTTCGCTGAGCTTGTCGCGCTCTCGTCCTCACCCTTCCCCGGGTTCGTCGCCGCTCTCGAGCATGGCGAGTCCTGGTACGGACTCTTCAACTACGTCGAGGGTCGGACTCCACATCCGGACGACACTGACTGGGACCGGGTGTGGTGCACCGTCCTCAATCAGCTGACGCTGCTACGCGACCGCGCTGGGATCGTCCCGACCTGGGATGTGGGCCAGCTGTGGCTCAAGCGATTCGCGGAGTTGCCTACGGACACGCTGATCAGTTCCCTGCTGAAGGACCTCACATCCTTCGCGCCCATCGGCCGCTTCACGGTTGCACACGGCGATCTCGGTGCACAAAACCTTCTTGTCACGGCTTCCGGACTCAAGTTCCTCGACTGGGAGGAGATAGGAGGAAGCTTCGAGGGATTTGATGCCGGTTGGCTGCTGGCGCTCAACCGCGTGAGGGCTGGCCCCCAGTGGCCGCATGAGCGGTTACTCGATGAACTCTTTGATCGTGGATACGCCGAATCCAACCTCCGATATTTCGAGCGGATCGGCCTTCTCCGACTCCTCTACCGAGCAAGAACGCTGCCGATGGGCGAACACCTCCGAGCGCTCATCACCGGCATTGTCATGTCGGCGATCAAAGAGTATTAGCCCTTGTTGGCCCGCGGAACCGGGTGAAGCCGGAGATCGGGGGTGATCAGATGGCCGCTCCGGTGCGTCCGCCTCAAGCGGGTGCGCCGCCGATCCGGCGGCACGACGCCGTTACCGGTTCGGGCCGGGAGGCGCTTCTCCACGAGATCGCCGCCCGGACCCCTCGCCTCGTGCCATAAGGGCCGCCAGGAACGCGAGCAGCGCGATGACACCCATCGCGCTGACGGACCACGGATCGCTCGGCCTGCCACCCATTTCTTGGTCCATGATGTGCGAGACACCGTGCAGCAGCGAGCCCGCAGCGACGGCGGCGAGCGCGGCGACCAACGGATCGGACAGCAGCAGGCCTGCCAGCGCCGCGACACCCAGCGCGATCCCGAACACGCCGAGATCGTGCACCAGGTGTTCGTTGTACGGCGGGAAGCCTGCGACATTCTCGGCCCACGACTCCGGTGCGATGAACGCCCAGAGCCCGGACGCCAGATAGAACACCGCGGCGAGCGCGGCGACGACTTTGGCGAAGGTGCGCATCGGATCCTCCTGGCGACTGTGTTGGTGCGAATCGTGCCGCACATCGGCGTGGACGGCAGCGCGGCGCCGGCGCCGGACCCGTCTCGGTGTGCATCCCCGGTGAAGGACAACAGGTGCAGGCCGCTCGCGGCACCTTCCGACGGATGTGGCGTATCGTCCCACTCGATCAGGAGCGGCATCAGTCCGTCTCCCTCGCCGGCGTCGGGTGGGGTCAAGCTCCACTGCGGCAGGACGCCATCCAGGCCGTGTCGCCACGGCTGATGCCACCGCAGGGCGACGTGTCCCCGGCGGCGAATGTGTGCCGACTTAGACCATGCTCGCCGGAGGACAGCTGGACTTTCCCCCCAGAGCACGACACCTTGAGCCGCGCGACCGGTGGTCATCGCAGGGCGCGGACCTGGATCCCTTCGGACCGTTGATGCGGCAGGTGCTGGGCGAATGGCCACAGATCAAGGCACCGCGCCTGACCGAGCCCTGCGCAAGGCGGGCGACAAGGCCTCGGTCGACCCCGTCAATCGTCGCCCGCGAGCTGCGACCCCCGCCCACGAGCTATGCCCCGGCCAGGTGCTGCAGCTCGACTGGGCTGAGCTGCCCACCCGCCCACCATCTGCGCGTCTACGCGCTCGTGGCGTCGCTGCGGCTTTGCTGACGCGGCGGCGTCACGCCTGCGGTCGGTAGGCCAAGTAGACCACACCGTTCTCGTACGACTCACAGGCCGCAAGCGACAGCTTGCCGGGCGCGGCTTGCTCAGGGAAGAGCCGCGGACCGAGGCCGCGGGTGAGCGGGTAGACGAACAGATGCAGCTCGTCGACCAGGCCGTCCACGAGCATCGCTCGGACCAGCGTGCCGCTGCCGCTGACGTAGAGGTCGCCGTCGACCTCGTCCTTCAGGCTGCGGATCGCGGCGGGGTCGTACGGCCCGATGATCTTCGAGTTCCTCCACGTCGCAGTCTCCAGCGTCGCGGATACGACGTATTTGGTGGTGTCGTTGAAGAACGGCGCCCCCGGATCATCCTCCACGGTCCGTGTCGACCACGCCGGCTCGAACACCTCGTAGGTCGTGCGCCCGAGCAGGATACCTCCGCAACCTTCCGTGACCGCGCCGATAGCCTCTCCCATCTGGGGGAGAAAGCCGTAGTCGAACGTCCATGTCGGCGCGTCGATCACGCCGTCGAGGCTCATGAACTCGTGCACGTGTATTGCTCCCACTTCTCACCTCCGGGTCGATGTTGCTGGTTGCTGTATGGACCTCGCGATCACCGCGAAGTCATCGATCGCGTGGCGCACCATAGAGTCGGCGGTCGTTGGACGGCGACAAGCAGCCCGACGGCAGCGCAAAGGATCCGTGCATCGCCGGAACATCGACCCGCTCATGACCCACCTATCCCGTCGCGACCCCTGTTCATTTGAGGTCATGCCGGCCAGCACCTCGAGGGAGCGGTCGGCAGCTATCGTCGCCAACTCCGGCTCACCGATAGTACGGACAAGGCTGGCCGCTGTCTGCTGACTGGCTGGCAAGCACCACCAGGCCCTTTACTTCCTGAGCTACACCAGCCCGGCTATCGATCCCGATTACCCTGGTGCTCGGCGTACGGCGGCGGCGACTTCTCCCCAGCGTGCCAACGCATGGTCGTTGGTCCTGATCGCCTCTTCACCGAGGTACATGACCACGCGGGCAGCTATCCCTTGGTAGCGGTCGACAAGGCGATCGGCGAGTTCGCCCCATGGGCAGACGACTGCGAAGTGATCGAGCATCTCGTCGGCGATCACGGCGGCCATGCCCTCGCGATCGCCCGCCTTCAGGCGCTCGCCGAGCGCGGCTGTCGTGCCTTCAAAGCCAAGGTCGTCGAATTGAAACGCGTAGTTCGGCGTCGACCCGTAGAAGGCGATCTGCCGCTTGGCAACACCCACCATCGGTGCTGGTAGTAGGGGCCCCGGGCGCCGTAGCCCACCGGAGGTACCCGAGCGCCAGCAGCGTTTGCAGCTCGGCGCCGTCGGTGACGGCGCCGATCCGCTCCGGCGGTGCTTTGATGACCGTCCGGCCCAGCTCGTGATCGACGGAACGGGGGAACCCAGGGTCGTCACCTGAAGCGCCAGCGTCGCCGTCGCTGCCGCAGGCCGCGAGCAGGCCGGCGGCGGCCAGGCCGATAACGAGCTCTCGGCGGGTAAGATCCTCCGCGATGTGGGGATAGCGCAGCAGGCTGCCGTTCATCGCAATCCTCTCCCGTCTGACCATCTCAGGGCCAGCATCGCAGCGTCCGCACGAGCTGCCCAGCACAAGCGGTACGCACCGTAGGGGTGAAGGGCCTGGTCCGTCGTGGCCCGCAACGCGCTCGACCTTTCACCCACTACTCAAGTAAGGATAACTGAATCACTTGGGTCGTGGAAGTCCGCTCCGCATTCTGGGAGCTCGTAGTTGGGTTCGTCGCGGCTGTGTGCCTGGACCTTGTCCGCTCCCAGGCGTCCAGCTCGGGCTGGAGCGCCGGTCAGCCGTCGTAGGTACCGGGGGACCCACCGGCTGCGAGCGGGACGACGCCGAGCTCGAGCACCCACGGCAAGGTCACGTTGTGGCTTGACGTGAGTCGTCGCGGCCCTCGACCGGCGACGGCATCGCGCACCTCTGGGCTCCCCGGCCACTGGAGCGGTTCGCGGGTCGAGACCCGGGTTCACGACGCGAGCAGGTGGCGCTCGACGTCATCGAGGACGCCGTCGATCGCGAAGGGGTTCGATTCGATCCAGTACGCCGGGTAGGCCAGGTAGACGCGGCCGGCACGGACCGCTGGCAACCCGTTGCCACAGGGATCCTCAGCCAGCGGGTCGAGCTCACGACCGGTGACCCCAGCACCGACGAAGCCTACGATCACGAACAGGACGTCGGCAGCGCCGAACTCCCCGACCCGTTCGAAGCCATCGGAGACTTGGTCCTCCGTGCCGTCCTCGGAGCTGGGCCGCTCGAGTCCCAGTTCTTCGAGTACCGTGCCGGCGTAGGATGTTCGCCGCCCGTAGATCGTGAATGTCCCGTCCTGGAACGGGCGCAGGATGCTCACGGTTCCGGTCGCCTGTGTCGCCAACCGGCGGCGCGGATCCCGCACGCGAGCGTCGTGATCGGCGATGATCTGCTCGGCGCGATCCCTCCGGCCGCTGGCGTCAGCGACGAGTCGCAGGTTGCCGCGCCAGTCATTGCCGCCCAGGGCGACGGTCGGCGCGATCTGCTGGAGTTCGTCGTATGCGTCCTCGACGCTGTCAGTGGGACCGATGATGAGGTCGGGCATAAGCGTGAAGACCCTTTCGAGCTCGAGCCCGGCCTCGCCGACCGACTCGATTACCCGCGGTCCGGCCGCGCAGGTAGTCCAACGGCAAGGTGAGGTCTTTCGCGCCTACAGGCTGGGCGCCCCAACGCGAGCATCGTCGCGGTCGTGTCGTAGTCGGTCGTGACGATGCGCTCCGCGCGGATCGGCGCCTTGCTCTCACCCAGTTCATGCCGAATAGTGCGGGTCTGAGCCTGCTGGTCGCCGCCGTCCTCGCCGAAGCCGGTGAGCAGCAGCAGGCTGAGGCTGGCGCCGGCTAGGAACTCGCGGCGGGTGCCGTCAACGATTGTCGGCGCAGCGGGGTGTTCGAGCGGCGCGATGGCGGTCATGGCATTGGCTTTGGGTGCAGCTCTCCTGGAGTGACGTCGCTGCGCCCTCGCCCTCGCGCCGAGCAGCTGAAATAAACAGCGGTGCCTCACTGCCGCAGTCGGGGCAATGCCGCCAACTTTGGGGTCTTGGTAGGCGCCGAGCGCGGTTACGGGCGCATACAGGCTGGTGCAGAATCGAGGCGCCGATGCTGCATTGTGCAGAGTTCTGCCGAAATACCGGCAAAAGTCTGCACAATGCGCCAAGATGCCCGCTCGCGGCACGCCATTGTGCAGAGTTAGGCCCATATTTGGGCTGAATCCTGCACAGTGCAGGATTCCGGGTCAACTCCGGCAGCGCGACACAGGCATTTTGCAACACCCTGCATACGCCTGTAACCGCAGGTTCGATGCCGCTGGCTGGCCGGCCAGAGCGGTGTCGGTGAGTTTTCTGGACGTTACCGGACTATATGTCCGGTAAACGTCCAGAAAGTGTAGTGCGGCAAAACCGCGCCCCGAAGGACGGGAACGCCACTGGACTCCCGCACGCGAATCGACGTCACCCCCACCGAGGCAGCCCGTGCCCGCTTGGAAACAGGCCGGTCACACGCCCAACGCGACGCTGACAACCTCATCCCCACGCAGCGTTGAAGTCACTTCAGAAGAGCCGCACCCATTGGCTTTCAGGGGTATCGGTGGTCAGGTGAAGATGCGCCGGAGGTCGTCGAGCATGGCGTGGGCGGCCAGGGCGCTGCCGCCGGTGAGCCACAGGAACCCGGGGACCTGGTGCACGTCGCCCCGCTGGACCGTGTCCAGGTTTTGCCACACTGGGTTGCCGGCGAGGACGCCGAGGCCGGCCTCGTCCTCGGTGGCCACCAGGATCACGTCGCCGGCGACCCGCTCCAGCTCTTCGGTCGACAAGCGGACACGGTCGGTCGAGGAGTCCCGCTGCGCGGCAGGCCGACCGAGCCCGACGCGCTCGAGCAGCTTGCCCTGGAACGAGCGTAGTGTCTGGATGAGAAACTCGCTGGCATCGCCGAGGTAGACGAGCGCCACCTCGACCGTGGCCGGGTCGACCGGCAGCTTGGCGCGCAACTCCTCGACGGCCGCGGTTACCCCGGCGACCAGCTTGCCGGCGCGCTCGCCGCGGGCCGCCGAGGAGCTGGCGGCCCGCCCGGGTGGGCTCACCGAGCTGGTGGGGGAGCGCGGCCTGTCCTGTCAGGTTGGCAGCGACAGCGGGTTGTGGTCGCGCGTGCCGTAGCGGCCGAGGCGCCGGTGCTCGTCCTCGACGACCCGACCAGCGCGCTGGACACCGTTACCGAGGCCCGTCTCGTCGCGCAGCTGGCCGCCGCCCGCGTGGGCCGGACCACGATCCTATTGACGGTCAGCCCAACCGTCCTCGCCGCCTGTGACCGAGTCGTCTTCGTCGAGGACGGCACGGTCGTGGCCACCGGCGCGCATCCCGCGCTGCTGGCCAACCATCCCGGCTACCGGTCCCTGGTCGCACCCGGGGACGGCCCGTGACTGCGGTCGGTGGTGGTGTGCCCACGGCGAGCGCTCGCGCGGCGCGGGCGCGGGTGGCGCTGGCTCGAGACCGCCGAGCTGGAGCTGACGACCCGTCACACCTACCAGAGCTACATCAAGAGCAAGATCCGCCCCGCCCTCGGCTCCATCCCAGTCCGCAAGATCGACGTCGAGACCCTCGACCGCTTCTACACCGAGCTCCGCAAGCGCGGCGGAGCCAAGGGTCAACCGCTGGCTGCCATGACCGTCCGACAGGTCCACTTCATCATCCGCGCCGCCCTCGGCCTGGCCGTCAAATGGGGATGGATCCCAACCCCGCCGAGCAAGCCACCATCCCCCGCTACACACACCAAGAGGTGGCTCCTCCGACGCCACGGGAGGTCGAGCGGTTCCTCACCGCCGCCTGGGAGCGCGACCCCGACCTCGGCACCCTGCTATGGGTCGCCATGGTCACCGGCGCCCGCCGCGGCGAGCTCTGCGCTCTGCGCTGGACCCACGTCCGCCCGACGCCGGATTCCTCCTCATCTCCCGCAGCATCGCCCACCGCGACGGGCAAACGCTGGACAAGGACACCAAGACCCACCAAGCCCGCCGCGTCGCCCTCGACAAAGCCACCGCCGAAATCCTCGCCGAGCACCGGGGGCACTGCGAGGAACGGGCGGCCACATGCGGCGTCGAGGTGCTCCCAGACGGCTATGTCTTCTCCCCCACCCCGACCGGCAACGAACCCCTGATGCCAGACTCAGTCACGGCCAGACTCAGAGCGCTATCCAACCGCCTCGGCATCAAGGTCACCCTCCGCAAGCCTCCGCCACCACCGAGATGCTCACCAACGGCGTCGACCTCCGTGACCTGCCCCGCCTCTGCCACGGCGCCGGCACCACCACCCTCCGCGTCTACACCCACTTCCTCCCCGCCCCCGACCTCCGCGCCGCCCAACTCCTCGCGAAGTCGGTGCGCCGCCCACCGTCCACCAAGGCGTAACGGTCCACTTGCTGCGCGGCCGTCGCCGAATGGCGATGCAGGCGGCATGGACGCTATGGGGCTGGGCATAAATAGCGTTGCTGTTTCCGACCGCAACCGCCCACCAGCTCGCCTCGCGGCGTTCCCGGTGTGATGTGCCTGCTCGGGCGCATCCGCCCGTAATCGCACACCCGCCTGCCAGGCGTGTGTTGTGTGCGGGATATCGGCGGAGTACAGGCTGTTGTTGAATTCGCGGTACCGCCGGTCGGGGTGCTCGAGCCTGACCTGCAGTTTTCCTCCGGATACGAGGGAAAGTCGCGCCTCAAGCTTGACCGAGCGAGCCTGACCTGCAGTTTTCCTCCGGATACGGAGGAAAGCTGCGGTGTGACTGGCCCAGGGCGGCCTACAGGCCTTCGACGGTTGGCCTGCGCTCACCGCCACGCGCCTCGATTTGCGACAGCCTCAATACCGCCGATATCCCGCACACAACACGCCGGCTGCTGACCGCGACGGTCAGACCGAACCAGGACAAACCACAACGTTATTCCTGCCCAGGCCTTAAGGCAAAAATTCGGCAAACCGGGCGACGTGCCGCCGATTCTCATCTCAGTGCAGGAAAAGGCGGCTGGGACTTCAGCCCGGGGGCTCCGACCTGGTGGATGCCATCTCGGATGCGGCCGTGAAGGTCTCGATCGTCGTCTCCATCACCTGCATGGCCGCCGGGTCGGGCTCGGGGGTCGGCTGGGACGGGGGTACGCGCCGGTTGGCGAGCCCGAACCGCATGATCTCGCTGAAGACCGGAGCGGCCGACAAGCCACCGTAGTAGGGATGTGGCTCGTCGAGCATCACGGCGACGACAAGCGTGGGGTTCTCGGCGGGCGCGAACCCCACGAACGACCCGATGAACGCCCCCGGCTCGTACCCGCGGCGGGTCTCGGACGGCTTTTGCGCGGTACCGGTCTTGCCCGCGACGCGGTAGCCAGTGACGGCGGCATGACCTCCGGTGCCGTGATCCCCTTCGACGACCCGGACCAGCATCTCGGTCACCGCGCGCGCGGTTTGCGGGGAGACGACGCGCCGGTGCGCTTGTTTCGCGATCTGATGGACCTTCCCGTCCTCACCGAGACGGCCCCGCACCAGTGACGGCTGGACCCATTCGCCACCGGACGCGATGACCGCAAACCCTTGCGCTACCTGGACAAGGCTGGCCGCCACACCCTGGCCGATGGCGATGGTCGGCAAGCTGGAGGCCGACCACTCGTCGACGGGGGCGAGAAGGCCAGGTGTCTCTCCGGGAAAGCCCAGGCCAGTCATCTGACCGATGCCGAACCGCGTCAGGTAGTCGTGGAGCCGAGCGGGTCCCAGCTTCTGCGCGATCTTGATCGTCCCGACGTTCGAGGAGCGCTCCATGATCTCGCCGACCGTGTACGTCTCTTCTTGGTGCCTGACCGCGTCGTGGTAGGTCTCGGGACCCAGCCGGTACGTGCTCGGCACGGAAAACGAGGTGTCGGGGCGCACGACGCCCTCCTCCAACGCCGCCGCCAGCGTGACGAGCTTGTTCACGCTCCCGGGCTCGAACATGTCGGTCACCGAGCGGTTGCGCCGCTCGTACGGCGCGGCTTCGCCGATGGCGTCGGGGGTGTAGCCGGGGTAGGAGGCAAGCGCCAGGATCTCGCCCGTCCGGACGTCCAGCACCACCGCCGACCCGCCTCGCGCTCCGTACCGCCTGACCCCGTCGGCGAGCGACTGCTCGGTCAGGTGCTGCAGCTGGCGGTCCAGGGTAAGCACGAGATCGGCGCCCGGGGCGGCGGGCAGGACCTCCCGAGGAGCCGTGTTGATCGTCACGCCACCCGGCGCGCGCTCGAGCCACAGCCGGCCGGGTTGGCCACCGAGCACGCGGTCGTACTGGCTCTCCAGACCCGCAAGCCCGATGTTGTCTATCCCGACAAACCCGACGACCTGCGCGGCCACTGGACCGCTCGGGTACATCCGTACCGGCTCCTCCAGGACGCCGATGCCCGGGAGTTTCAGCGCGGTGACCTGCTCGCCAACCTGGCGTGGGCGCTGGCGAGGACCGAGATAGACGAAGCCCTGATCCTTCTCAAGCTCCGCGACCAGCTCGTCGACCGGCATGTCGAGCACAGGGGCGAGCTGTGTGGCCACGGTCGTCGCGCTGATCGAGGGGTCCTGCGCGGCGGCCGTGCGGAGCAGCCTTGGGTTGGCGTAGATCGTCGAGGCCGCGAGTGACATGGCGAAGGGCTCGCCATTCCGGTCGAGGATGCGCCCGCGCGGGGCGGGAATCTCCAGCTCCCGTTGAGTCTGGCGTTGCGCCAGCCCTCGATACTCTGCCGCCGATACGACCTGGACGCTGACGAGCCGCATCGACATCAGCGCGACGAGCGCGAGGTAGACGACGAGGATCCCCGCAAGCCGGCGCCCGCTCCGCGCCCGTGCGATCGCCCGCCCGCAGTCCGCGGCGACGGCCGCGAACAGCGTCTCTACCGGTCCCGAGACCGCTGAGCCTGACCGGGCTGGCCGCCGGGACTGGACGGGGAGGCTGCGCGCAGGCGCTCGCCGGGCTGATGCGGTCGGAACGGTCGAGCTACGGCGACGAGGCGGGGGACGGCGCGTACGTGGAGGCGGAGCGCGACGCCCACGGCGCCGTGAGGTGGTCACCCGCGGACCAACAGGTAGCCCGGGTCGTCTGCGGGAACCATGCCGAGGTTCTCGACGGCGATCCGGGAAACCCGCGCGGGCGCCTCCAAGGTGGCCACCTCTGCCGTCAGCTCCTCGTAGCGGACAGAAAGATCCGAGACCTCTTGCTCTAGCTTCTGCGCTTCGAATGCGGACTCGGCCGCCAGCGCGTTCAACGACACCACACCGAACACGCCGAGCGAGGCCACGACCAGCAGCATGGCGATACAGCGCCGTGAGTCGCGAGCCGGGACGACGACGCGTAGGTTCGCGGCCCCGCGACCTTGTGGCTGGGAGCTCTTGGACAGGCGCGACGGTGCGACGGCGGACATCTAGGACCCCCCCGGTCGGGACTGGACTGGCGTGCTGGCGATGCATTCGGCCGCGCGCAGCCGGGCCGGGCGCGCGCGCGGGT
>JBOGED010000108.1:0-2724 GCA_050743625.1 Egibacteraceae bacterium
CCGCGATCCAGCACAAACCACCGACCGCTGGCCGCCAAACCCTTCGCTCGCAAGGCCTTCGGCGACGAGTTCGTCGACCACTACGCCTAGGCCGCGCCGAGCTCGCCGCTTTCGACACAACGGTCACCGACTGGGAGCGCCTGAGAGGCTCCTGGCCGAGAGGGTCGTCAGCGGTAGACCTCACCCTTAGGGGCCACATTCACGACGAGGATGAGGAGGGCGTCGTCACGGATCTCATACACGATCCGATACTGGCCCACACGGACTCTCCAGGCGGCTGGCTCGAAGTCTTTGAGCTTCGTCGCGCCCATGGGGCGAGGATCACTGGCGAGTGACGTCATCGCGGCGACGACTCGCTCGTAGCCTCTGGGATCACCCTGGCGAATCCTCTGCAGGCCTCGCTCAGCCCGTCTGCCGACTCGGACCGTGAACATTGGCCCACTCTCGCTCGATCGAGGCGAACACCTGCTCCGCTGGCTGGCCGGCGTCAGGAGCGAGCCGATGCTCCAGGACGGCTACCGCGTCCGCGAGGTCCTCGAGCTGTTGCTGGAGCTCATTCCAGCGCTCGACGGAAACCACCACGGCGAGCGGGCGTCCACGTTCTGTGATCACGAGGGAGTCATCGCCGAGCTCCGCCAGCTCTTGACGGATGCGGTCGCGGACTTCGGTCTTGGGGAGAATCCGAGTAGCCATGCGATGAGTGTACGCGCAAACGTACGTGCCGCTTCCGTTAGGTGGCGCCCAAGGGGGGGCCCAGAGGGCGAACGAGCGGGTGTATCAGCTTCGCCGCGTATGACGCTCGGCGGCCCGATTCCACGCCTCCTTCAGCAGGAACCGCACCTGAGCGTCGGTTTCGTTGCCAGGGTTCAAGACGCAGAGCCACGACTGAGGCGCGTACACAGGATGCGGTAGGAGCCGGTCCGTCGCGGTGTAGTCAACGTCGGCCGAAGACCCCTTGTGCGCGGCAGGCGTATAGCCGACCAGCTCTCGGAAAGCGTCCCGGGTCACGGAGATGTTGAGGCGGAACACACCCGGCCGGTCCAGCTGCGAGGCAGTGTCGAAGCCTTGGTAGTCCTTCGTCACTATGGTCGCGAACGGCTGTCTCCTGTTGGTGGGCACATCGCCGTCCGGGTCATAGAAGAAGAACGTGTCTCCCCAGGCCACCTCCGGCGCTCCGCTAGCCTCGTCAGCCGTGACCGCCACAACCCCGGCCATGCCGCCCACGAACTCTATGATCTCGTCCTCGGTCACCGGGTCGATCCGCTTCCGTTAGGTGGCGCCCAAGGGGAGGCCCCACAGGGCGAACCAGCGGGTGAGGTCCTGCTCGATGGGCAGCTCGTCGGCTAGGGCGGAGCGGACCTGCAGCTCGACCTCGTTGTCGCGGCGCTGGCCGTCGCGGGGGGCGAAGGGGTAGAACGTGCCGCGCTTGTAGAGGTAGACGAGATGGCAGGGGCGCTCGCCCGACTCGCCAGCGAAGCCGAACACGGAGCAGAGCAGCTGGGTGCCGAACCCGCGGCTCTCGAGCGTGCTGTTCGCGAGGTGGATCGTCGTGACGAGGTCCTCGAGGTCGGGATCGGCCAGCGCGATCCACCGGTAGCCGAAGGTGTCGTCGCTGACCCTCAGCTCCGATTCTGATTGCTGCGCGCCGAAGCGGACCAGCTCCGCCAGCTCGTCGCCCGTCGCGCTGAACCCCGCGCCGGACGCGGGCTTGTAGCTGACCGCCGCCTCACCCGTGGACCGCAAACCCAACCTGGCCTCCAGCGTCACCGCCGCGCTGGTCAACCCGAACAGCGCGTCCAAGTTCGACTGCTTGGGCTTTGTCCGGCCCAGGAGGGTATCCATCCACCGAGCCATGACCTACCCCACGCCCATCTGCTTCTCGATCTTGGCGAGCTGCTCGAGGCGGCGCTCCAGGGGTGGGTGGCTCGCGAGTAGCGAGGAGAGGCTGGAGCCCTTCCCCTTCGCAAGAGCCGGGGCGAAGAAGAACGCGTTGAGCGGCTCGGCGCTGCGGAGATCGTTGGTGGGGATCTTGCTCATCTCGCCGCTGACCTTCACCAGCGCGGATGCCAGCGTGGAGGGCCGGCCGGTAAGGACGGCGGCGCCGCGGTCGGCGGACAGCTCCCGGTACCGGGACAGCGCCCTGGTGAGCAGGAAGCTCACGGCGTACACGACCGCCGAGACGAGCATCACGATGAGCACGACGGGGACGCCGCCCTCCCGGTCATCCCGGCGCCCGAACCCGCCGAACAGGCCTGAGTAGTAGGCGAAGCGGGTGATCAGGCCCGCGGCGATCCCGAGGAAGCCCGCGATCGTCATGACCGCCACGTCGCGATGGGCGACGTGGGACAGCTCGTGGGCGAGGACAGCCTCCAGCTCAGGCTCGTCGAGCCGCCGCATCAGGCCGGTCGTCGCGCAGACGACCGCGTGGCTGGGATCGCGGCCAGTCGCGAAGGCATTCGGCATGTCGCTCTCCGCGATGGCCACGCGCGGCTTCGGCATGTCCGCGAGCGCGCAGAGCCGGTCGATGACGCCGTGCAGCCTCGGCTCCTCTTGCGGAGTCACCTCGCGCGCGTGCATCGCGAACAGCGCGATCCGGTCGCTGGCGAAGTACTGGAAGGCGAGGATGCCGCAGGCGATCAACAGGGCGGGCACGAAGTATTGCGTGTTGACGGCGGCGAGGCCGGCGACGAACACGACGTAGAGCAGCCCGAGAAAGAACATCGT
>JBOGED010000109.1:0-56357 GCA_050743625.1 Egibacteraceae bacterium
CGGTGGATCCAGATCCAGGCGTAGGCGACCGACGCGCCGGGCTGGCCCATAGGGGTCCCAGTCTCCGCGCATCGCCGTCTCGATGTTGCCCGCTGCCCGCGCGTGTCTGTTTTGCGCGTACGCGCGCAAAAGCAACGCTTGACTCAAGACCCTAAATTGGTGGCATTGGAGTTAGTCCGGTATACCGGACTCAACCTGCACAGTACGGCGAAGTGCCGCCGAAAGATCGAGCAGGCGTTCATGTTCGGTGATGTGTGCCCTTGGCTGCGGGAAGGTCGCGGTCACGCCGGTCGGCATGAAACCCATCCGCTCATAGAGCCGAACCGCGGGTGTGTTCGCATCCCCGACGTCCAGGCGCAGTGATTGATAGCCGGCACCACGCGCCCACTGGGCGACGCTGCTGATAAGCGCGACCCCTGCGCCGATGCCACGAGCTTCTGGTGCGACCCACATCCCGTACAGGCCCGCGTCACCCTCCTGCTGGTGGTGAGGTGCTCCGGCCGCGAGCCCCACGTCGGCGCCAGCGCGGTACGCGACGAAGGTAGCGGCGCCCGATCGTTCGAGCCGCCGACGCCACTCGCCGGGCGTCATAGCCGCCTCTTCAGCAGCGGTAGTCCAGAACGCGTCCGGTGAGTCCCGAAGCGCGCGCATCCGAATGGCGCACACGCGCTCCCAGGCGTCGGGACCCATCCGCTCGACGATCAACATCTCCATACCGTTCTACGCGCCCCAACTCCGATTTGGGGGAGCATGCGCCCCCAAATCGGAGTTCGGTCAGATGCCAGCCCAAGGTCCGTCAGCGGCGCGCGCTCAAGCTGGGGTGTCGTAGCCGATGTGGATGTGGCGTTGGTGGAAGCGGTCGGTGAAGTGGCCTGGGGAGGGGATCCGCCAGGGGCTGCCTACTTCGCTTGGGCGCAGGGGGCCCTGGAGCGAGGCGAGCCACTGGACGACCGCGAGTGCGCCGGGGTTGTTCGCGCCGACGATCGCGCCGTCGACAGGGGAGATGTCCACCGCCCGGTACATCGCGTGGTTGCTGACGTTGCAGGGGGCGGCGTTGCCTCCACCCACGCAGAGGCTGTGGCCCGTGGCGAGGACGACGATGTTGTAGGCATGTGCCTGCGCGATCGCTTCGAGCAACGCGATCACCCGTGGATCCATGCGGGGATCGACCAGGTCGGCCGCGGCGCGCGCGGGCATGGTGACACGGGGATTGCCGAGAAGCGCGGCGGGGTTGCCGGTGACTCCCGCGATGGTGATCGGGATCCCGTTGGCGGCGGCTGAGCCGTACTGGGCGGCCTTCGCGAGCACCATGTCGACGTACTCCCAGTCATGGTTGTAATGCCAGATCGCCTGGCGTAACGTCGCGGGGTTGCCGGCGCCGCTCGCGTACAGGTAGTTGGCCGCGCCGGCGATGGCATCGGCGGGGCTCCAGACATTGGCCACGCCGTCGCCGTCCGCGTCGATGCCGTACGCCGCCCAGGTGGCTGGCATGAACTGCATCGGCCCTTGCGCGCCAACCGAGGAGATCATTGTCGGGTGTGAGCCGTGGCGGGTCTCGACCCAGCCGATCGCGGCCAGCACGGTCCACGAGAGCCCGGGGCTCCAGCGCTCCGCGGACGCCATATAGAGCTGGAGGTACTCGACGGGTATCTCTCCGAGGGCGAGCGCCGTCGGCTGGGCGACTCCTCCGTTGCCAGCGAGCTGCGAGATCGCGCGCATCACCCCGGTCGAGGCCGCGACGAACGTCGCAAAGCCGCCCACCGCGACCGCCCCGCCAATCAGCAGCGCCCGGCGTGTGAGGCGAGCGCTGTCGCCGTCGGGCTCGCCTCTCGGGGAGGGCGGGCGCGGGGTCGGCGTGCTGACATTGCCATCGGGGGCGACGTCGTCATCGGGGATGACCTCGACATCGATGACAAGCTCAGGGGGATAGATGGACATGCGTCAGGCCACCAGGTCCACGACCCGCCAGCCGCTATCGAGTGGTGCGACCACGATCTGGTAGGACGGTCGCCGCGCGTGCGTCCCCTGGGTGCTTGACACCGTCTGGAACACGACGATCGTGAAGACCACCCGGTCCCGCGAGATCGTCTGGGGATAGGAGAACTCCAGCCGTCCCTCCGCGATCTCCCGGATGGCACTGCGCTCCTGCTCCAGGGCGGCCACGCCGGAGTCCGACGAGAAGGCGGTCGCCAGATCGGCGCTCATGAGGTCACTCATCCGGGCGATCCGCGCGGGTGGCGGCTCGTCCCAGCGGCGCGTGGCGTACTCGACGGCGAAGCGTTCCGCGACCGCCTGGGCGGCGGCGATGTCGCCCTCCGAGAGGATGGTGGCCGCCCCGTCGGCCTGTTGACCCTCGACCACGACGAGGTCGCGGGCAACATCCTGCGCCGTGGGAGGCAATGGCTTAGGGGTAGCGGCGGCTCCCGGCGGGGGAGGAGGAGCCAGCCGGAACGAGAACGCGCCGAGGCCGACGAGGGTCACCGCTACCCCGACGAACACCAGCTTGCGCTGGCTGAGCGTGAGCCGATCCAGCCAGCGGTTCATGGCTCGTCTCGTGCCCGCTCAGCCTGCATCCGCTCGGCGGGAGTGGGGCGGCGCCGGTTTCGTTGCGGCTCGACGATGCGCTGCTGCTCGTCACGGTGATAGGGCACGTGAAGGTCGCGACGGGAGGGTTCGGAGGCGCGGGAGCCTGGCTCTGGCCGTTGGTGGGCAGCGTTGCCGTTTGCGCGCCCATCGCCGGCAGGCGCCGTCTCACTCCCGCCGGGCCACATGCTGACACCCGGAACTGACCTGCCGGACGAGACCCCGGGCCGCGTCGGCGGGCTCGAGGCACCCCCGGAGCCCGGGTCACCGGCGCTTTCACCGGTCGGGGTCGCAGGTCCCCCCGTCAGGGGGCGGCGTCCACCGGATCCTGGCAGCGAGCGACCGCCGCCGCCGGGGTCCACAGGGCCACCGCCTCCGCCGGGGCCACCGCCTCCGCCGGGACCGCCGCCGCCGGGGCTGGTAGGGCCGCTCGGAGTCGCTGGCGGAGGACGCTTACGAGGCGAGGTGAGGAAGGAGACGCTCTTCGCCATGACCGCTTGGCGGCCGATCGCGTAGGCGAAGCTCAGGCCGAGAGCCGTCCGCAGGGTTGCCGCGCGCTCGCGCAGATCTACACCAGGCAACGGGGGAGCGGTGGGGGCAGCGAGGGCGAGGAGGCCGAGGAAGGGCTTGCGATACAGCAAGGCGGCTACTCCCAGCAGCACGTGGAGGATCACCGCGGTGTACCAGCCGCCGGCGCTGTCGGCCGCGGTCATGATGCTGCCGGACACGACGAGCAGGATCGCGAGCAGGATGGACAGCCCGATCCGCTTGATCACCATGCCAATCGAGAGCTGGCCCCAGCGGATGGCGATCACCCGCCCGATACCGGGGTGGATGCCAAGCGCGAGGAACACGGGCGCGACGAGGAACGCGAGCAGGAGACCGATCTGGGCGAGCAGCACTCCCGAGGCGATCACCCCGAGGACGATGCCTCCGACGAGCACCGCGACGAGCGCCATCCCCGCGATCATCCCCCGCTCGTAGTTGCGCTTGCCGGTGAACCATTCGAACGCGTCGCCCTCGTCGCGGAGATCCTCGGCCAGGGCTCGATACTGCTCCGCTTTCGCTTCCACGAGCGCGTCCGGCGTCGCCCTGCCCTGCCCGACAGACACGAGGTCGTCACGAGTGACCGTCTTCGCGTCGAGAAGCCTTCGAAGGTAAGGCTCTTCGAGGTCGCCGTCGCCGAACTCCATCACCACGTAGGGCTTGACGACGTAGAGGTACCAGAGCCGGTCCGTCACCTCCGCGAGGTGCGCGGTACCAGTCAGGCACTTTCCTTGACCTTGCTGGCACAGCCCAGGATCGACCGCCGCCACCGCGCTGAGCGCGGAGTGGGAGACCTTCGCCGTGAACGTGTTCACCGCGGTCGCGATCGACGAGGGCTGAGTGAAGAAGAAGATGCCGGTGGCGATCGCGGCCAGCATCCACACCCAGCCCTGGGCGAGTGTGCTGATCTCCCGGCGCACGATTCCACGCCACGCGCCCCAGATACCCGCCATGATGATGGTCGGGATGATGAGCGGCTGCCAGACCGAGATCGACAGCGCGCCGACGATCCCGTCGATCACGCCGCTCAGCGGTGCGAACAGGTCCACAGTGAACGCCCAGGTCATCAGCGCGACGAGTACCCTCGCGATCCAGGTGACCAGCGACCACAGATAGGCCGCCCATTGCCCTTGAACCTGATGCTCAAGATCCGTCAGGCCGAGGTGAGAGCTGAGTCCGTAGGGACCAGTCCCGTACGTACCCAGCCAGGTGCTCTCCGCTTGGCCCTCGAGCCCTATCAGCTCATCGACGCCTGATCCCACGACCACGGGGCGCGGCGCCTCGATCGGGTTTCCGAACGGGAGCGGGACCTGGCCGCGAGCAGGACCCGCGAGCACGATGATCGACAGTGCTGCCATGACCAGCGCTGTCGATCCAAACCGCTGACGGACACTCACCTACCAACCTTCATGCTCATCGTGTCCACTCCAGCTCGCGTGTCCCCGAGTGGTCTAGTGGCTTCGGCGTGGAGTCGAACGCGCTCAGGAGCTCGGCGCTGACCAGATCGATCGCGACGGTGCCGACCCTGCCGTCCAGGTCGGCGAAGATGCACTCGCCGTTGCGCAGGGAGCGAACCTCCGCCACGTGCGCCGCGTTGTCTTCCACACCGAGCAGGCCCAGTACGGCCGCAGCCTCGGTGTCATCCGTCGACCGGAAGGCAAACTTCGCGGACACACAGTTGCGCACCTTCTCCGAGAGGAAGTCGTCGGCGTTCTGCGAGACGAGCATGACGACGGTGTTGTGACGCCTCCCCATCCGGGCCAAGCTTTCGATCAGCTGCCGGCCCTGGGATGTCGCCGTCAGCACCCATGCCTCGTCGACGATGATCGCCTTGGGTTGGTTCGGGTCCCGACGCTGTGCGAGCCGCTTGATGAAATCGGTGATGAGGAACATCACCGCAACCGACAGCCGCTCTGGCCAGCCTTGGTCTCGGCGGTTCCGGCCGGGCTCGGGTAGCGACAGACCCGCCACCTGGATCACGGTGAGCTGCTCGTCAGGAACCATAGGCGCGTGGACGTGAGGCGCGAAGCACAGCCGGGCGAGGGGATGCGCGGCCACCGCCTGGAGCATCGCGCCGATGTCGCGGGCCTCGGCGTCGGGATGCTGG
The DNA here is from genome assembly GCA_050743625.1 of Egibacteraceae bacterium. Taxonomy (GTDB): domain Bacteria; phylum Actinomycetota; class Nitriliruptoria; order Euzebyales; family Egibacteraceae; genus JBOGED01. The sequence continues at coordinate 5,237 of JBOGED010000109.1, forward strand.
GCGAGCTGGTCCACGACCTTGCGCAGGCTGGGAGCCGGCTCGCCGGCAACCGCCTGGCATACCGTGAGGAGCGCGCCTTCGCGGATGAAGCCGGCGTCGGGGGGAAGCAGGAGACGGAGTGTCTCGGTCGCCAACGACGCGGCTTGCTCGGGGTTCTCCGCGAGGGTGAATGGGTCGAGCAGCCCCGCATCTCCGCTGGACACCTCCAGGAGCCGCGTCTTGCCGAGCCCCGGCAGCCCAGTAAGCGCCGCGGTGTCTCCCTTCGGATCGATCACGTGAACCCACGCGCCCCGGAGCGCGAGCTGATATGCGAGCAGGTCAGCGAGCACGGTCTTCCCGCCGCCGGGCTCTCCCGTAATCGTGATCGCGGTCGGCCGGTCGTATTGCGCCGCGCGCAAAGGATCGAAGTGGACGGCGGCCCGCGTCGCTCCCGTCGTCTGTGCGATGTAGGGACCGGTATGGTCGCCGAGGTCGCTGGTGGCGACGAACATCCCACCCGCAACCGTGAGGACGTGCTGCTTCTGCTCGTAGGCCTTGACGCGCACGCGATCGCCGGGCATCCCCTCCATGAACAGGCTCAGCTGGTCACCGGTTGGCCAGACGCAGTCGATGCCCAGGTCGCGGTACTGCTCGATCAGCTGCTCGGCTCGTGCGGAAAGCTCGTCTGGGCTGTTACCCGTGACGACAAGCCGGGGCCAGACGTAGACCAACGGCTCTCGATTCTTCTTGAGCTGGTGGTCCAACGCGCGGGCGCCTTCGAGCTGCTCGGACAGCACCAGCGGCACTTCGGCGCCGGTCTCGGCGATGTGGCGCTCCTGGTCATATGCCTCGGCGAGCTTGCGGCCGACGTCGGCGGCGGCGCGGCGTGCGGAGAGCAGCCTCATCCGCATGGATACCTCGACCGGGAAGTCGAGCATCGTGAAGTGGTAGAGCCATTCCCCCCCTGGGAACGGCAGCTGGTCCGGGAAGCGGGCGAGCGCGAGGAACGCGAGCCAGCGACTCCCGTGAAGCTGGTCGAGGCGGAGCATCCGGTGCCCGTTGACTACGAGACCTTCCGCGAGTGCCTCGAGCTCACCCGCGCCCCACCGTCGTTTGCCCGCGGCGGACGCTGGCGGCTCGGGTAGCCCTCTGTGGAGGCATCGCTGGATGAGCCAGCGCACCTCGTCGCTCGTGGCGTGGCGCGCCCGCAGGTCCCCGACACTGAGAACCCGGCGGATGCTGTCGGCGCGGCGGTGCCAGTCGGCGATCTCACGATCCCGGACGGACAGGTCTTCGATCCCCGCCGCCTGCTCGGCACGGCGAACCCAGGGCGCGCGCATGCTGCCTTGGCGACGCCCGAGCTGTACGCCCAGATAGACCTGCTTGCGTGTCAGGTCCTCTTCCGCGAGATGAGCCTGGAGCATCCCCAAGTAGTCGGCCCAGCCAGGGGAGGGGCGGGTGACCGAACGGTCAAGGCTGTCGGCCCACTCGGCGATCCGCTCCTCGCGGGGAACGACGAGAAGATGACAGTCCGCATCCCGCAGCCCCGCGATCGCGTTCGCGATGCCTTGGGCGAGCGCGATCCGGCGGCCCTCCCCGAGAAACTCGTAGCTGATGGTCGGCAAGGCGAAGTAGGCCCAGCTCGTGGTCTCCGACAGGAGGATCTTGTCGTCGAGGTACCTCAACGGCAGCCGGGTCCGGCTTGTTCTGTGAGAGATCAACGGGACCTCGGTGTCCACACGTTGCCGAAGAACCGCACGTGCTCCGACTCGCGTCGCTCGGTCAGTCGGTGGAGCTGGCGTGGCTCTAGCACATAGCGGACCTGCGACGTCACCAGCTCGTGCGGTCGTTTCTCCTCGATCAGCGGGCGTCCTGACGCCCACGCCGCGAACCCTGGCGGGAGGAGGAACAACCAGCCGGTGTTCGCCTGGGCGGGAACTCCAAACGCCTGGAGAAGCCATGCCCACAACGCGAGCGTGGACCCGAACACCGCGGTCTGGGTGATCGAGATCGGCATGGGCAGTACCCAGTCATACAGCTTGTAGAGACGCCGTTCGATCTTCCAGATGGACGTATAGGTAGGCAGGTACATTGCAGCGACCGAACCTTGTCGTATTAGGCAGGTGCTTAGGGCAGGTGCGTTCTTCCGATGTCCAGCCCCATCAATCGACCGCGAAGTCGCTGTCGATGTCCGTGCTGCTGTCGCCGGGGAGCAGGTCTGCGATGTCCTCGGCCCAGGCTCGGATGAAGCCGGGGAAGTAGAGCAGGACCGCGACGAGGGTGGCGAGGAGCACGAGCTGGAAGAAACGCGTGATCTGAACCTTCGCGAGCATGAAGATACCCAGAACCGCGACCAGCACAAAGAACAGCGGGCCGAAGAACTCACGAATGCCGTTAGCGAGCGCGGTGGTGTCCATTTGACTACTTCTCCTGGTTTCGTTGTGAAGTGGCGGCTGGGTGCGCGCCGAGCTGTTCGATATACCAGCGGCCGTCTTGGCCTTGGGCCATGGTCACCTGGTAGGTCTGTGTAAACGTCGATTGGGTCACAGGGTCGGCCCAGCGCACCTCGGCGGTCACGTCACGACGATCACCGCCCTCCGGCACCGACAGCCGTAGGCTCTCAAAGCGAACCGTGCCGCCCAGGGTCCCTACGTCGACCCCCGGAGCGAGCAGGTACTTGAGTTCGCCCTGCCCGCCACCGGCATACCCGCGGAAGAATGCCGTGAGCGGCTCACGCAGCGCGTCCGCCAGCTCGCTGTCGGAGGCCTGGATACGAGGATGCGGCGCGGCGGCCTCGCCAGGCGCGGGCACGAGCGCGGGAATATCGGTGACGGCGAAGCGTCCCCGCCCGTCCGTGTACACCGGCACGGAGAGGTGGACCCAGCGCGGCGCGCTGACGCCCGTCACCTCGGCGGCGACGGTCACGACGGCCGACCTCTCCGAGATGATGGTGGTCCGCACGGGGAGGATCAGCACGGCAACCTGCTTTCCGTTTCCTCCCCAACCCAGCTGTTGGTCGGCGCCGTCCGGCACGTATGCCGCGAGTCGTTCAGCTCTGGTTCGTGGATCGCTTGAATCCCACTCCAGGTAGACGCTTGCGAAGCGCACGGCGAAGGCCTCGGCGGCCTGAACCGGGAAGGCCGGTTCCGAGGCCGAGGGTTGAGGGGCCGGAGCGGTCGTCGAAGGGACCGGAGACAACAAGGCCCGGGCTCCGAGCAGGACCAGCAGTCCCAAGACCGCCCACAACGCCATGCGTGCCAGCCATACGATCCAACGACCGCCACGCCCGTGGTGCCGCGCCTGGCCGACCCCAGCGCCGACCCGCCCTCGCAAACTGGGCTTGGAAGGCGCGGGTTCGTCGATCCACCGGTCAGCGACGTCTGGCGGTGGAGGCTTCAGACGAGCGTTCCCCGTCATTACCCCGACTCCGTGACCCGCGTGGGTATCTCCAGAATCTGGCCAGGGTGAATAAGGTCCGGGTCCGGGCCGAGTACCTGCTTGTTCACCTCGTAGACCACGCGCCAGGTGCGGTCGACGTCGGCGTCCGACAGACTCGGCTCCAGCCGCTCGCCGATACGCCAGAGGCTGTCACCTGCCTGGACCTCGTAGGACCAACCGGCTGTCGGCGTTGCCTTGACATCCTGTCGATGATCCAGCGCTGGCGCCGCAACACGAGCCTGAGCCGGCGCCGCAGCCGGCGCCGCAGCCGGCGCCGCAACCTGCGTTGCAGCCGAAGCCGCAACCGGAGCCTGAGCGGGCGCTGCAACCGGCGCTGCAACTGGAGCCGGCGCCGCCTTTGAATCCGGAGCCGCAACCGGAGTTGGGGCTCCCATTGGATGTGGTGGCACCGCAACGTAGCCAGCGCTCGTGTCCATCGATGAGGGGAGCTCATCGGTCGCTTGAGCCTCCGCCTCGTCGCCATATTCGAGTCGTGGTGCCTCGGCGGGTGGATTGCCCGCGGCTTCGGGTCCTTCTCCCAATCCCGGTTCTTGTGGAGCGGTCTCGTCGAACGTCAACGGCTCGAAGGAGGAGCCGTCGATGGCAGAAGCAACTTCCTCCAGCCCAAGGCTCCCCAAAGCCTCGCTTGGAGGTGGCTGGTCCTCGGGGATGCCGGTGGCTGGCGCGGGTTGGTCCTCGGGGATCCCGGCAGCCGGTTGCACAGTGGACGCGCTCGCGGCCGCTGAGGGAGCGACGAGCAGCGCGCTCGCGACCCCGAGTGCCGCGGTCGTCCGCAACCGGGCTCCGTAGCGGGACCGGCTCGAGCTGGTCGGTGCTGGTAGTCCAGCGGCGACGATCCACTGTGCGCGAGAGACGCGAAGGGTGTGTTGGTAATCTCGCACCGCACGGCGCACGAGCGCCTCATGGGGCAAATAGGTCACGCGCGCCTCCTTTACTCGTAATTGAAATGGCGCCTCAGCAGTGAACAGACTAGCCCTTACACAGACTTTTGTACACTATGGATGTGAACAAAATTATCTAGTGCGGACTAGTGCGCCCGGGGGTGCCTCTCCTGTGAGCGGAATCCGTCGGCGACCGAGGCGGCGAGATGGAGATAGGCGTCCCGGGTGGCCGGTGCGAGATCCTCCAGGGCGGTCCGTGCGCCGGTTTCGAGGTGTGTGTCCCAGGGAATGCGCACCACGGTCCGGACACGCTGCGCGAAGTGCCGCTCAATCGCGGGGAGGTTGACGGGACCCATCCGTGGTGGGATACCGTTCATCACCACTACCGCGTCCTCGACAAGCCGGGCGTGCCCTCGATCGGCCAGCCAGGACAGCATTGCGCTGTTGGTTCGCGCGGCGTCGATGCTCGGGGCGGTCACCACGACGAGTTGGTCGGCGGTTTGGATGATTCCCTGGGTGAGAAGGCCGAGGCTTCCGGTGCCACAATCGGCGAGGATGACGGTGAAGTACTGCCGCAGCGTGTCGAGGACTCGCAGGTAGTCCCGGGTTTCGAGGGTCCTCGACACGCGCGGGTCATCAGGCGAGGAGAGCACCTCAAGACGGCTCGTCGCCTGTGAGGTGAACAGCCGGATGTCCTGGTAACCGTGGACGCGGTCTCCGGCGAGGCCCGACAGCAGCTCGTTGACTCCCGCCGCCGTCTCACGCTTGATCCGGTACGCCAGGCCAGCGGAGTCGGGGTTCGCGTCCAACGCGATCACACGGTCAGCTCGGAAGGCGGCAAAGGTATGCCCGAGGTTGGCCGCGGTGGTCGTCTTCCCCACGCCTCCTTTGCTCGAGACGACCGCGATGACACGGCTGCCGTCGACGGATCGGGTGAGGCAGCTGACCAGATGGCGGGCCCGAAGCTCAGATTGGCTCGGCCCTGGGCGGACCACTCCACCCGTAATTTGGGACAACCAACGACGCCAACCCTGCGATGGCAGGTGGCTCGCGCGGCGGGTGGGTGTGCGCTCGTCCTGCGGCCTGGCCCGGCGCGATGGTTGGGGGTCCCGCCGAGGATGCCGGGGTGAGCGCTCATCCCTTCCATGCGGTGGATCGGTCTCGGCCCAGGTCGGTGGCCCGGTGTGCGTGAAGCGTTGTGTCCCTCCCTGAGCCGGTGGGCCCGCGTGGTCAGCCACGGCGCACCCACCTCTTGCCTGAGTTGATTACGTGGAGCATGCCTTCAGAATGCCCCTTAACGCCCCTTGGATCGCGGATCTTCGACGGCGCCTAGTCGTGGAGGTGGGCGGGAACGGCGCCTTTGACTCGGCGCAAGAGCACCACAAGGGTGGAGAGCTCGCGAGTGGTCAAGTCCTCGAACAGGGCTTGTTGTTCGCGATAGTGGTCCTCGAAGGCCCCTTCGAGCGCCGACTGCCCCGCTGGCGTAAGCGAGACGATCACGCGCCGGCGGTCATCGGGATGAGGCATCCGCTCGATCAACAGTTTCGTCTGCAACGTGTCGAGGAGCCCTGTGATCGACGGACGGCTGACCAGCAGCCGCTCGGCAAGCTGGCAAGGCTCGAGCGTGTGGCCGGGGGTGTTGTGAAGGGCCATCAGCACGTTGAAGGCGCTTGGAGACAGGCCGAAAGGCCGTAAGGCCTCAGCCTGCCCGTTGGCCGCGGCGTTGAATGCTCGGCTAAGCCAGATGAGCGCTTGCATGAGCAGGGGGTCACATTGTGGCCACGTCTGCTGCTGCAGGGCGATCCTCTTTCGCTCCAGCGAATGCGTCCCGGGGGCGACCTGTCCCGCCGGGATTGCGGGAAGCTCATCCAGCTGAGTCAACCTGCGCTCCTCACTCAAGGTAACCGCCGCCTCACTCAATCAGGAAAAACGCAGTCTAGCCACACCACGGGCATGGGAAACGGGAGAAAGGGTGAGCTTTCCTACGCGCTGGGGATCACTTTGGCCGCCAGCAGGTCGGCCTCTGGGATCTCCTCGACGCGGCCATCCCGCCGCTCGACCCGGAGAACGCCCTTATCCCATGAGCGCAGGACGCCAAGGACGTCGGTGGTCGAGGGTTGGCCTTCTGGAGCGTGCGTGCGGGTCCTGATCGTCACGCGCTGGCCGACGTCAGCGGGCGTGATTCTCACGGTATATCGGCCGCGCATGGCGTCTCACTCGCCGGACTTGCGGCGGAGGGCTCGGGACACGACGTCCGCCACCTCATCGTCACGATCGGCCATGAAGTGGTCGGCGCCGGGCACGACGTGAACGACATCGGGATCAAGAACGGCCACCGAGCCCGGAGGGTACAGCTGGTCGAACTCCCCGACGATGACCGAGCGGTGCGCCCGCCATCCTGGTAACGCGCGGTACGGAGGGTCGGTGATCGCAAGGGCGTTCAGGCGCCGCGTGGGTGGGCCGATGCCTATCCAGTCAGTCACCGGGGCTTCGTGCTCTGCGAGGAGCAGTCCCACGAGGGCGCCGAAGCTCCAGCCGACCACAGCCAGCCGGCCTTCGGCGTCAGGCCTTGGACTGCAATCGGTCGCCTTCTCAAGGAATGACAGCGCGCCGAGGGCGTCGAATACCTCGCCGGAGCCGTCAGTGCTCTCACCCTCGGACGCTCCCATACCGCGGAAATTTACTCGCAGCACCGTCCAACCTTCGGACGACAACCGCGTCGCGACCCGCAAGAGAAGCCACGTTTCCATGCTGCCGCCGAACATCGGGTGAGGGGGGAGCAGCAGGCACGCTCCGCCCGCCGCAGTCCCAGGGGCGGGACAGTGCAGCTGGCCCTCCAGGCGGAGCGCAGGCTCCCCTGAGGATGTGAAGGTGACGTGTGAGGGTTGGGGCATTACGCTTGTGGCGAAACGGAGTCCTGATGTTCGAGACTCATCATTCAACGTGCATCAGCCGCGGCCGAGGGTGTACCACCGTCACCCGTAGCCCGGTCGCGTGGAGGAGCAAGGGATGACGTACACCATCGCAGAGCCCTGCATCGATGTGAAGGACAGGGCCTGCATCGAGGAATGCCCGGTGGACTGCATCTACGAGGGTGACCGGATGCTGTACATCCATCCGGACGAATGCGTGGACTGCGGCGCATGCGAGCCCGCATGCCCTGTCGAGGCGATCTTCTACGAAGATGACGTCCCTGCCGAATGGCAAGAGTTCACACCGATCAACGCCGAGTACTTCGAGGACTCCATCACCGGTCTGGGCTCTCCAGGTGGCGCGGCCAAAGTCGGGCCGTCCGGGCTCGACCACCCCAAAGTAGCGGGTTGGTCGTAGGCGTCGCTCACCCGAAGGCCCGCCAGGACGCGGGGCCTTCTTCGTGGAACCCTAACTCCGACTTAGTGGTCCCATCCGTAAATCCGTTGGTATTCGGACGGCCGCGCATCCCCGCTCGCGGCGTTGCGCCTCGCTTACATATGAGCCTTGCGGATATGCGCACTCGGCGCGCCTTGCGTGCAGGGCGCAGTGCCGCCCTCGATACGTAACGATATTTCCGGAAGGGACCACTAAGTCAGACAAAACGTAACGTTATTCCCTTCCTAGGGCTCCTCTGTGGTTGAGATCTTCACAGTTGTGACAAGTTCACACGCTGTGACGGGCTTCACGCAACGTGAGCAAGACGCAAGTTGCGTGGAGTATCCGCGCGGAATCGCGCCGATCCTCCACACACCGACCCGCTCGCCCCAACCGCCGGGCTCGGGGGTCCGATGTGCGGTCCGGCGTTAAAGGAATTTCGGCGACGGGCCATTAGCCTTAGCTCAGCCTCTGATCCGCGTAGACCGCCATCGCATCACGCAGGTAGGTCACCAGGGCGTCGTTGCCTTGGCCGATAGCCTGACGGAAGCGTTCGTCATCGACGTACATCTGCCCGAGGCCCCGGTAGGCCTCGGCGTTGGGCGTCCAGAACAGGTTGATGACCTGGAAGTGCAGGTCGACCAGCTCCTGTACTCGCTCGTCGGACGCGGGCGCGCCCTCGGCCAGCAAGGGCGCTAGGCCCTCGTGCACGCGGCTGTAGCCGCTGCGTGCCTTCTCGGCGTCATCCGGACCAGGCTCCCATGCGCCTATAGGCGTCGTCGACCGCGTCGCCGCCCCAGCGCTCACGCGCCTCCGCCTCATATGGGTTGTGCTCGAAGCCCTCGAACATGGTCTCGAGCGCCATCTCTTCTCCTTTTTCGAGGTCGGTGATCGTGCGGTCGACGGTGTGCGCGAGGCGTGCGAGCCGCTCCTGCTCGGCGACCAGCCAGTCGCGGTGGTGGCGCAGGACCTCCACCGTGGTGTGGCGGCTCTGCTGCTCCATGATCTCGGCGATCGCGGCCAGTCCCAGCCCCAGGTCACGCAGCAGCAGGATCCGTTGCAGCCGCAACAGCTGCTCCTGCTCGTAGTAGCGCCACCCGTTGTCCGCCACCCAGGCGGGCGGCAGCAGACCGATCGCGTCGTAGTGCCGCAGCGTCCGGGACGTCACCCCGGACACCCGCGCCACCTCCGCGATCGACCAGGCCAAGCGCTCGCACCCCTCTCTCCGCACCGCCATCCTGGGCCGGTCCACCCGACCCAGAGACCACCGTAGACCTTGAACTTCAACCTTGATATGCGCAAGAGCGGGGCCTTCCCGCGCAGAGGTTTGCGGGAAAGCCGGCGCTCCACGTCAGGCACCCGCCGAGTGAGGGCATCTTCCCGCGTCCATCGCAGAAAATCTGGAAGCCATTTGGTCGCGCGGCAGCTGATGGCTTGCGTCAGCCCCCGTCGCGGGCGAGTTCGCCCAGCGCGTCCTGTATGTCCGACACCGCCGTAGCCGCGCGCCATAAGTGGTCCTCGGGTGACTGGTCGTAGGCTTTGTGTTCTCTGCGCCACCCGTAGTCCCAGTAGTGGGTGAGGACTTCGCGGAGGTGGCGGCGTGAGACCGCCAGCTCCTCACGCAGCTGGTTGCTGAGCTCCTCCGTCGATGGCTCGACCACCGCGAGCTCCCCGAGCCGCCGGCTGCGCAGACCCTCGATCACGTTCGCGTCGAGTCCCGCGTCGGCGGACCAGTACCGCACAAGCCGCCGGTGCTCGTGGTTCCATACCGGCCACAGCAGCGGTCGATAGCACCATCGCATTGGGCGCTTGCCCAACCGCAGCTGCCCGCCGATCCACTCGCCGTGCGGGTTCCGTGCCAACCATGGGACCTCCTCGGTCGGCACGTCCAACACGAGCACGACTGAACCGGCATCAAGCGAGTCGGTCAAACCGAGTAGGTCACCGGAAACCCACAGCTGCTCCAGCGGCCATCCGATGTTGGTCTGACGCAGGCCGAGCCGCTCTGTGGCGACCTCTGCCATCTCAATCAGATGTCTGATCGCGGTCGATCGTTTCACGCGCCACATTGTGACAGATGGCGGCTCCCACGCGGCCCCGGCACCGTGCGTGTGCACGAGTGAGCCATGCGATCCGCATGGTCGACTGGTGACTGCGGGGTAGGCCTTGCGCGCCGCCGCTACGGCCAGTCGAGGCCGTCCGGGGAGTGTCGCTGCAGATCTGGCGGGGTGAGCTGTTCGCGCCTGCTTGGCGCCAACGGAGCAGGCGAGACCACCATGATCGAGGTGCTTGAGGGTTGCAGCGACCCACTGCCGGGACCCGATTCGCGACCGCGCCGCGGTCCGCCCGCGCGCCGGGGTGATGCTGCAGAGCGGCGGCTTCACCGGCTCGCTGACCGTTCGCGAGACCGTCGAGGTCTGGCGCTCGCTGACCTCCCGGCCGCGGCCGACGAAAGAGGTCCTCGGGAAGGTCGGGCTCTATGACCGCCTCGGGGGTAGCGGTTGAGCAGCTTTCCGGCCGGAGGGGGCGCGCCGGCTTGGCGCTCACTGGCCGTGCTCGGCCTCGCGCGTGGCGTGATTCTTCTCGATGCGCTTCGCTGTGACGCGACTGCCGCTGCCCGGGTTCGAGACCGTTGCCGCGCTGGTGGGCAGGCTGGCGGCGATTGGATTTATCGTGCGCCACGGGCATCCCCATCGACCTCGGAAGGAACAACCCCTATCGGGGACCGCGGACGCGATCCAATGGAGGATCGTCATCGCCGCGATTGCAACGCGGCGCCCGCATTCTGGATCGCGATCAAAGGCCGGCAGGACGCGCGGTCACGCTCGGCGCAGCGACGGCCGATCAGGGCGAGAGCATTTCGACGAGGAGCTCGGTGAGTCGACTCGTGTAGGTGCCGCTGGGATCGAGGGGCGGCACGAGATCGGCAACGCTGAGTCCGATGAGCCCGGGACCGGCGAGTACGGAGCGGAGAAGGGAGGCGAGCTCCTCCCAGTCGATGCCGCCGCTCTGGGGATAGGTGACCGCCGGGAGGACCGCCTCATCCAGGACGTCGACGTCGAGGTGGACCCAATAGCGGCCGATCTCACCGACTCGCTCAGCGACGTCCGCGCCAACTACGGTCGCGCCACGCCTCCTCAGCTCGTCCGCTGAGATCCTCGCGGCCCGCTTGTCGACGACACGCTCCTCGATGCCGTCGCTGGACCGGTAGCCAACGGCGATGACGTCGTCGGGACTGACGGTCGGTGGGGGACCGGCCAGGTCGACGAGTCCAACGGGACCGTGCCCGTAGCTGATGGCGAGGTCCATGTCGGCGCACTCGCCGGTCGGTGATGTGCTGCCATCCAGACAGTCGAGGTGGCCGTCCAGGAATGCCAGACCAACGCGGCCTATGCTGAGGCGGGCGCCTGCCAGAGCACCGATGAGGAAGCTGCAGTCGCCGCCAACCACCAACGGCCGCAACCCGTCGGCGAGCACGCCGCTGACCTGATCCCGGACCCGTTCGCACGCGCGGCGGACCTGAGCGAAGCCGACGATCCCTGTCGCCGGATCGCGACGCGTGTCGGTCAGGAGCGCATGGACATCGCCCCGATCCTCAATCCCCAGATTCCCGACGAGTCCCGCCGAGCGCAGGGCAGCAGGGCCTCGTTCCTCGCCTCGATTCATGGCAGAGCAATCCAGCGGCGATCCAAGCAGCGCCCAGCGCACCTCACTCATCGCAACCCACCCACAAAGGCCCGGACCCGAAATACCATTGTTGAGGCGATTCCGAGGATCCAAGAGTCCCTACGCGTCCCAGACGCCTGTGGCGGCGGCGTCCCGCGCGTAGTCGGCGAAGTCCCGGGGCTGCCGAGCGAGGGCGCGCTGGACGCCGTCGGACAGGTGGGCGTTGCGACCGTCCAGGACCGTGACGAACAGCTCCGTCAGCAAGGTCGCGAACTCGACGGGCGTGCCGTGCTCGGTCATCGTGGACGCGAATTGCTCGGGGGAGACCGGCAGGTAACGGACCTTACGGCCGGACGCCTTGGCGATTGCCGCTACCGCGTCGGCGAAGGTCAGCAGCCGTGGACCGGTCACCTCGTAGAGTTGGCCGGCGTGCCTATCCTCGATGAGCGCCGCGACCACGACGTCGGCGATGTCTTCGACGTCGATGAACGGCTCGGCCACGTCTCCTGCGGGGAGTGCGACGACCCCGCCTCGGACAGCCTCCACCATGACGTCCTCACTGAAGTTCTGGGCGAAGAAACTCGACCGGACGATCGTCCAGTCAGCGCCGGAGTCCCGCACCGCCTGCTCGCTGCGTTGAGCCTCTTCCTCGCCCCGACCGGTCAGCAGCACCAACCGGCAAGCTCCCGACTCCACGGCCTGTTTCGCGAACGATCGAATCGTGTCGGCAGCCCCGGGGAACCCTGCATCCGGGTAGTACGTGACGTAGACCGAGGCCGCGCTGCACAGCACCGGTGCCCATGTGGCCTGGTCCTCCCAGTCGAATGGCGGTTCGCCCGAGCGGGAACCGATCCGGACCGGGACGCCACGCGTGGTGAGCCGCTGCACCACCCTTCGGCCGGTCTTGCCTGAGCCGCCGAGAACCAACGTCGTCTTCTGAAGCGTGTGTTCGGTCATGACGTCAGTGAAGCCCAGTTCCCAGAGACGGGCCATAGCCGAAACGCTATGTCTGCTGGCACATGGGCGTACTCGCGGGCATGCTCGGCGCGCCAAGAGTTCGAGAGGGCCTTGATCCCCCCCATCAAGGCCCTCTTCGTTTACAACGGCAACCCTGTCGTCGTGGCGCCAGAGCAGAATAAGACCATCGAGGGTCTGAGCCGCGAGGACCTCTTCACCGTCGTCAGTGACCACTTCATCACAGACACCTCTCTGTACGCCGACCTCGTGCTGCCGGCGACGACAGCCATCAAGCCACTCGGCGAGGCTGTCTCCAACACCGAACTCTTCCGGAGACTCGCCGCCGGGATGGGCTTCGAGTACGAGTGGTTCAACCTCAGCGACAAGGAGATGGCGCTGGAGTCTCTGGACTGGCCGGCTTCCGCCATGCGGGACATCACCATGGAGCGCCTCGAGCGCGACGGCTGGGCGAAGCTGAACTATCCCTCTCCGGACATCTTCGCGCCCTACGCGGAGGGGAACTTCCCAACCACCTCGGGTAAGGTCGAGCTCTATTCGTCCATGGCTGCTGAATTCGGTGACTACGTGCTTCCCGTCTTCCGTGAGGGGTACGACGAATTCCAGGACGGCGGACCTGTCGATCCCGTCCCTGGGTACGAGGAACCATCGACGAGCGGATACCCGCTCGTGCTGGTGACCGCGAAGAGCCACGCGTTTCTCAACTCCCAGTACGCCAACATGGATCGGCAGCTTCGGATCGAGGGCGACCCCCAGTGGGTCACGATCAACCCCATCGATGCCGAGCCCGCAAGATCACGTCCGGCCAGATGGTCCGCGTATTCAACGACCTCGGAGAGTGCCGAGCCGTGGCCAAGGTGAGCGACAAGGTTATCGGTGGCGCCCTCCACACCGAGTACGGGTACTGGCGGCAGCTCGCTCCCGGAAGCTCGACCGCGGCGACCACCTTGACGGCCGACTTCACCGACATCGGCTACGGTGCTCAGGTCTCGCACGCCTACGTTGACGTCGAGCCTCTCTGAACAGCGACCTTCGCGAGACCTGGCCAGGCAGGCCGGCAAGAGCACCTACGTGAGTGTCGTTGACCACGCTACCGACTGCGGCCGGCGGCAGCGGTCCGAACACCACCGGCGCCCCTCGCACGTGTTCCGGAGGGCTACCTGGCAGGTCCGGCGCGAAACCCTCACCCTCCGTGCAACGTCCGCAACCTTTGCCTGGACGATGATGTCAACCTCATCTTGACAAGCACGTTCACCGAGCGTGTCTGTGTATGGTCGAGACCGCCATAGCCGCTTGCCACAGGCATGGGCTCCCCCGCATAACACCGGTGTCCGCCTGCGGGAGGGGAGCCCAGGACGTATCTGTGCCGCCTCACGATGGGGCGACCGGGATGCCACGAGTCAACGACGGACGCGAGTCGTAGCTCCCTGGTTCCAGACGTCGATGTAAGCGCCGATGGCCGCGACGAACCCGCAGATCCGATGGCGTCTCTGCTGCCCACCTTGATGCCTGCTTGGGTCGCCGATATGGAGGCTAACAATCGCGGTGGCGCAATGGATAGTCTGATAGACGCCATAAGTTGACGGGAGGGACAGGCTGGTGATGGCTGGTTCGCATGTAGCCGCCTTTCTTCTTGCCCTAGACGGCGCGATTGTGAGTTGGGGCGCTGGGGCGGAGTCGCTTTTCGGCTACCCGGGGAGCGAGCTCCTGGGCCGGCCGGTCTCCGTCCTGGTTCCGCCCGAGCAAGCGTCAGGTTTCGCCCGCATCCTCGACGTGGTCGGCCGGGGGGAGCGGATCAACACCGTCGAGACGATGGCTTGTAAGGACGGTACCCGCCTTGACGTGTCACTCGTCGTCTCCCCTACCCGCAACGGAGGAAGGGTGATGGGCGCGAGGGCCGTCGCGCGCGACGTCACCGAGGAGTCGGCCGAGAAGGCCTGGGGATGGCTTGGTGCCCTCCTTATGTCGATCAACGATGGCGTCTACACACTCGATCACCAAGGCGTGATCCGGACGTGGAGTCCTGGTGCTGAACGCCTTTACGGTTACGCTGCCCACGAGGCGGTAGGACTGGCCGGCGTGTCACTCGTTCCCGGACACTTACACGGCGAGGCCCGGATGGCCTTGGAATGCGTGCTTGCCGGGGAGCCCGTCGAGCTGTTCGAGGTCGAGGCTCGACGCAAGGACGCGGTCCTGGTGCCGGTATCCCTAAACCTGTGGCCAGTCCGGGACCGCCAGGGCGAGGTTCATGGGGTATCCATCATCGCCAAGGACCTTACCGAGCAGCATCTGGTACAGGCGGCGCTGGCTGATAGCCAGGTTCGCCTGCGCGAGAACGAGTCTCTCGCCAACATAGGCGGATGGGTCTGGGACGTCGGTACCGGCGCTGTCCAGTGGTCGGAAGAGCTGCATCGCATCTATGGCCTTGACCCGGCTGGCTTTGCTGGCACCCTGGAGGCTCACCTCCACCTGGTGCACCCCGACGACCAAGAGAGAATACGAAGCGCGATGAGCGCCGCCGTCTTCGGGCTCCAACCCTTCGAGGCCGATTACCGCATCGTGCGTCCCGACCGCGAAGTGCGCCTCCTCCACGGGCGAGCCGAGGTCGTTTTGGATCCCACGGACTCCGTGGTTGTCGCCGGCCTGCGCGGCATCGCCCAGGACATCACCACGCGCAGGCCGGTCAACAGCGAACTGCAGGCCCGCCTAGGCGGCGAGCCGCGCGGCTCGCTCGATCTCATTCTTGGGACGGCGCAACTTCTTGAGCGCAGCGTCGTCGGGCTTCGCGAGCGCGGGTACGCGACCGAGATTGCCCGAGCTGCCCGTCATCTCCTCGCCATCTTCTCTCACGAGCCCGGTGGGGGAGAAGCCTTCGAGAGCCGAGGTCCCTCCCATCAGGAGATGCCCGTGGACGGCAACGGCAAAGCGAACGGGAATGGTGTGCAGCGTTCGGAGAGCGAGCCCAGGCGAACGGACAAGCACGTTGCCCCCGCCTCGTTCCGAATAGCGCCTGAACGCGCCGCTATCGTGCTCATGGCCCGCTCTAATGCCGGGCCGATCACCTTCGGAACGACAGGCATCCAGGGCTCGATCAAGGCTGAGGTCGGCGATGACACCGTCTTGGTGCGGGTACCGCCGATCGCGCAGTTTCGGGTTCCGGTCGACACACTCACATCGGGCAATCAGGTTTACGACGCCGAGCTGAAACGCCGGGTCAACGCCCGGCTGTTCCCGAACGCCATCGTCGAGTTGCGGGATACCACTCCTGTCGGCGCCACTGGCCGCTACCACGTCAACGGCGAACTCACCTTCCACGGGGTGACTCGGAAGATGGCCGGGATGGTGGCGGTGTCGTTCCCAGAGCCGGGACGCATGGTCGTGCAGGGTGAGCACATTCTTGACATGCGTCCCTTCGGCATTACCCCGCCAACCGTGGCTATTCTGCGAATCTATCCCGAGGTGCGGGTACATCTGCACCTGGAAGCCAGCGTCGAGAACTGAGCCGGATATGGGAATCGCCAACTTCGCTGCTGGCTGGCTTCTCGGAGCCAAGGTCGGCAACCAGGGGTTTGATGAGGTACTGGCCGCTGCCCGGGCCATTCTCGAATCAAAGGAGTTCGCCGACTTCGCCGCCGCCGTGCGTACGCACGTCGCCTTTGTCCTGCGGGAGCTGAGCGACCTCGTGGACGCCGACCAGGGCGTCTCTCCCGACGATGACGTCATCGAGACGGTCCGTAAGCTCATCCAACGACGCGACCAAGCCTTGAGCTCCGCCCAAGGGACTACAAATGAAGGAAAAGGCGCAGTCGCGGAAGTCAAACCTTTTCCGCCGCGTCCAACCTCTGCGCCGGGCTAGCCGCAATAACGTTTACTTAGGGTGGTGCGAGTATGCGGATGGCCTGTTCGGGGGTGCGGGTGGCGGCCAGGAGCGGTGCTCGGCGCGTTTGACGCCGTAGTTGCTCATCTTGCGTTTCACGACCCGGCCGGCGGCGTGGAGCCGTGGGGGCAGCAGATGCCGGCAGATCTCGGCTTTCGCGTGGCGTAGCCCTGTCGCGAGGTGGGCGGTCACGGTGCCCAGCCCGGCGCGGACGCTGCGGCGGGCCGCGTTGAGCGCGCGCGTGAACGAGATCCGGTCGGAGTCCACGCCGTCCTCGGCCGCCACGGTGTGCGCCAGCGCGCGGATGGCGTAGTGGGTGCATAGATGGCCGTAGACCTCCTGGGTCACCCCGTCGGGGGTCTTGGAGCGCAGCACCACCCGAGGGCCGCGCTGGTGGGTCTTCAGCTCGTCCAGCAAAGTTTCGAACTCCCAGCGCTGGGCGTACAGGGCGGCCAACTCGCCAGCGGGCGCCTGGTCGGGGTCCAACAGGGTCGTGACCAGCCGGTAATGGCCTTGCTCGGCCTGCGGGCGCCCGCGGTCGTTGATCGTGTACTCGATGACCCGCACCGCCAGCGGGCGCGCTCTGCGCCGGTCGGTCGCGGCCACCAGCTCAGAACGGTAGGACCCGTCGGCGTAGCGCTCCAGCACAGGCAGCCTCAGGCCGGTCTTGGCGCGCCACAGCAGGTGCGCGCCGGTCGCGGCGGCCGCGGCGAACAGCGGGTAGCCGGTGAAGTTGCGGTCGGCCAGGCACAGCATTCCCGGCCCCAACGAGCCCAGCAGCTCACGGGCCAGGGTCACCTCCCCGGTCTTGTAGGCTCCCACCGCCGCCGCGGTCACCGCATGCGTGCCGCACTCGCCCAACGCCACGACCCGGACCTGCGGGAACGCGCCTTTGCCGTCCCCGCGGCCGCTGTGTGGCCGGCCGAACTCGGCGTCGTTGGCCGGCGTGTCGGCCACATCCAGGGTGGTCCCGTCGATGCTGATCAGCCGCAGGCCCCGGTAGAACGCCCCGGGCGTGCCCGCGGTCGCCAACGGCAGGCAGGCCCGGGCGAACAGCTCCACCAGCGGGGCGGCCGTCAACCGCTCACGGGCCTTGGAGATCGCGCCCTTGGTCGGCACGTCCCAGGACTGCGCCCAACCCGACGCCCACGACATGCCCTCGACCAACGAGCGCATAACCTCCTCGTAAGAGTCCCGAGAGAACAGCGCCAACGCCAACACGTAGTAGACGACCATACGAGCAGGCAACAGACGGCTGCGCTGCTCCACCCGGCCCGTGGCAGCCAAGACCTCGTCGATCAACCCAGGCGGGAACGTCATCGTCAACACACCCAACGCGACATGATCGGTCAACCGCTGATCGCGGTCGGGTTTCACCTGTCCTGCGCGTGGCATCCCCGACAAAATACCACCGCTGTAACTCTAAGTAAACGTTATTGGGCCTAGGCCTGCCTAGCGGCCGTGTGGGCCCCGGGGGGCATGGCGCCCGCCAGGCTACAACCGGAAGATCAGCTGGGCGGCGATCAGTACGTCGACGACGCCACACCACTCGGCATAGGAGCGCGCCACAACCTTGTCAGCCCGGAAATAGACGAGGTCCCAGATGCCATGGAGGAACCAGCCAGCCGCCACCAGGTAGCGGCCCAGAGCCGGATCCACGGCCAGCCCGGCCAGCGCGAGCGCACCGAATCCGACCATCCCCAGCGCCTGAACCCTGAACGTGTCAGGCCTGTTCAGGCGACCGCGGACGGCTCCCCAGACCAGAATGATCAGCGCCGCGGTGACGAAGACTGGCACGGCCACGCCCATCGTCAACAGGACGAACATGGTCGCCGTCCCCACGACGGCCACTATCCACGAGGCACGACGTCGCCCCACGGCGGCCATGACTAGGTACTCGAAAGGCAAGAACAAGAGGAACAGGGATAAGATCCGCACCTCGTCGTCCGACCCGCCCTCGCCCAGGTTGAGGGCCACCAGCGCGAGGGCCAGCCAGGTGGGCCAACGGCGCCCGAGCGTCGCGAGCACGTCCAAGATCCTGGCCGATGCGCCTTCAGGTCGAGACGTGAGCGGCGCGCGAGAATCCATTCGGTCACTCATCAGATCTCCTTCGGACGCTTCCGAGTCACGGGCGGCTCAGCCCATGTACTCGTGGCGCCGGACCAGCATGGCGACGAGCATCAGCGGCAGCATCGCGACGTGCATGAACATCGTCACGGACTCGCCGGCCATGACGCCCAGCCACAGCAGAGCGAACATGGCGCCCGACATCTCCAGGATGCCGATCCAGCCGTGACCGCGGTACCGCATCCAGGCGGCCATCCCCACCGACATCGTGAGCGCCATCTCGAACGACGCCAGCCCGGGGTACCGGGCCACGGAGTATGCGATCCCGGCAGCGGCGAGGGCGACGTGCAGCAGCGTCCCGAGCACGCCCATCCCGACGAGCATCGCGACGACCATCTCGACGTAGTGCCGAGCGAATCGCCGCCAGCGTCGGCGACGGTCCACGGTGGACAGGGTCGGTGCCCAATGCGATGTGACTCATGACAGATCTCCGAGAGGCGTTGGCAACGTGCCGTTAGTGTCGTCTGAGCTGCGGAGACACGCCTGGTGCAGCGGGCACGAACTCGCCATGCGTTGTGCACCGCACCGACGTGCACTCTGCACATGCCGTACGGTGGGGCAGGGACGTGGGACGGGCGGATCTGCGCGATCCTGCCCGCGAGGGTCGCGGTCGCCTTGTACTGGACCGGGCCGGCCGGCGCGGTGGCGACGGTCGGGTTTGTTCGTGCTCCCGTTCCTCTACACGGTCCCCGCGAGCGGGTGCTCGGGGCGCGGCACCAAAGCTGGCCGCTGGGCTGCTGTTCGAGGAGTTGACCGATGTGCTCTTGCGGAAGCGATTCGCTCGGTTCTTCGACGCGAACCAGGTCTATGAGTTCCTTGCCGCGCTGATCGCCGTCGCGGGTGCTCGTCGAGGACCCCGAAGAGTGTCCGGCTGTGACGGCTGATCCCGATGACGATTATCTTGTCGCGCTGGCGCTGCAGCCCATGCCAACCTGCTTGTGTCAGGTGATCATCATCTGACGAATTGAAGTGTGTCGGTGATGCGCGCATTGTTACTCCTCGCGAGTTCCTTGAGGAGTTGACTCGCGAGGAGTAGCGCTCAACGCGCCGTACTTCCGCAGGACGTTGGTGTTGCCCACAGTCCTCAGTGCCGGAGTGAATCGCGGGAATGATCTCACGAGACCGTCGCCGGCGAGCCGTGATGGTTCGGCATGACGGCACGCATGTGATTCGCCAGCGCCAGCCCTAGCCTGAATCCACCGGTCGGCAGCGCCCAGGGAGCCTGCGTCGACCGCTCAGCCGCAACTTCCTCCGCATGCTCCAGGATTGTTGCAGGTCACTCGGCGGGTGAAGCCCGTAGAGTGCGGCAATCCTTGAGGATCCGGAGGAAACCTGCGTTGTCCGCGCCCGGAGCGGTGGATCCAGGCTTAGGCCCAATACTGCTGACTTAGAGGTCGCGCGGGGGATACGGGTACGGTCATCAGCACGCGGACGGGGCGCCAGTGCCCGGTCACACTGCAGGATTCCTCCGTCCGGGCGAGTGTGCCCTGCAGGTTACGCGCGTGCTCGAAGAACAAGAGCTGCGCCTTCCCGGCACACGGCCAGCGCCGCCTGTCACCCGCGCGACTTCTTAAATACCGGGCATTGGGCTTGGACCGGCCACCTGGTACGCTCGTTGAGCAACGGATACTCCATGAGCGTCTTTGCAGGTAAAAGGCTGAAAGAGAGCGGGCGACGGGAATCGAACCCGCATCACCGCACTTGGAAGCACTATCACCCTGAACGCTGTGCCCACCAGCATGTTCGCAGGTCCCGGCTGAGCGCAACTCGTACGTATGGTATTGCGGATTTCGAGGGGGGATTGTGTGTAAGGGCCATTGGCGGATCAGAGGGTATGAACGCCTCGGGACGGCTGCGGCCGTCAACGGGTGCTTGCAGGCTTCTAAGGCGGACCTGCGGAAGCCGCTCATCGATCTCGCCGGGGTTACTCGGCTGGTTCGTGTAGCACGACTGCCGGATCGTCTTCTCCGTAGGGGAAACTGATCCGCAGCCCAGCGGCCCAGCGCCGCGGCCAGGCGGACAAGGGTGTCGATTTTGGGCGCGCCTCCTCCGCCTTCCTCGAGCCGGGAGATCGCGGACTGCGTCGTGCCCATGCGCTCGGCCAGGTCGGTCTGAAGTCAATCCCGCCTCGGTGCGCAAATCGTAGATCAGCTGTCCGAGCTCGCGGTCTCGATGGGCTTCAGCGTATGCCGCTTCATAGCGCTCGCGATCCTCCTCGCTCATCTCCGCGAGTCGACGGGTCTTGAGGTCACTCCACCGGCTGTGCGCGCTGGCATCCCCGCTCCCGTTCATGTGGTTACCTAATTAGTATCGCAATCTGTGCTGGCTTGTTTCAATCCCCTACATAGCGGAGGAACGCTTTCACTTGGTCGACTCGTGTCTTGTGTCAGTTGGCCTTGTCCTCCCGAAATACAACGGCGTATTTCCGCACGGGTACGCGCGATTTCGCGCTGCTCGTTCTGGCACTGCTTCGGAAATGTGGTCAGTAGCACTATGCGCTGATCGGGAGCGAACCAATACGTGATTCAGCGTTGCTCATCACGCAGACGGATTCGAAGCTCGAACAGTCCTTCCCCGCAGCGGTCGGCTATACGGCATTCGAAGCTCCCGGGCACTGCTCGAGCAGCGCGTCGACGCGGCCTTAGTCGGACTCGTTGAGGGTGTCGAGCCAGCGCTCGACCTCCGCGTGGACCTCAACTTCGTTCATCCCCGGTACGCCGATGATCATAGCGCATATGAGATGAACTCTGGTGCGGTCCTACGCTGGACAACCCTTGTCTTGATCGTCACCGGTGGCAGATCAAGCATCTCGACGGGCTTCTAGACCTCCTGCGCCAGTTGCGGCTTGTCTATTATGGTGTTGCGGAAGCGCTGCGCTAACCGTGGACGATTCGCTGTCGAGGCCGTTCTGCTGGTCAAAACGCCTGTTCCGCTGGAAACGATGATCGCGAGCGCGCATCACCAGCCTTCGCGGCCTGACCTGCGGCCTCGTCGACCGGTCAGGCTATCATGACCGTGTTTCCGCAGGTAAGACGCCCTGAATGGAGCGGCGACGGGAATCGAACCCGCATCACCGCACTTGGAAGCACTATCCTCCTGAACGCTGTGCTCACCAGCATGTTTGCAGGTCGGCGTTGAGCGTAACTCGCACAGTATGGTGATGCGAATTTTCAGGGGCGGATCGCGTGTAAACGCCGTTAGCGGACCCGGGTATGTATTATGCCTCGACGGACCGGCGCGAGTCTCAGACCGCGCTCCGCGAGGTTCGCGCCCTCCTTGGTCTACCGCCGGGATGCGTGCCAGGGTCAACGCCGCAGCGGACTGGGCCGGCGGTTCGGGGCGACCTGCTCTTTGCGCGTGAGCGGAGTGGCCGCACTATTGCCACCGCGGAGCGTGAATTTGTACTCCGGACCCGGGGCTGAGCGTGACGACGAGTTGGGAGCGTGTCTGCAGCGCTTGGATGAGCACGTCGAGGTGAGCGCCGACCAGCGTGGAGGCGTCGGGTTGCTCGCACCTTAGCCACAAATGACGACCGAAGGTGTGCGCCATGCGGCGGCGTGAGAACTCCCGATCGTGGGTTACGACTACCACTTCGTGTTCCTGGGCGTACACCGACAGATCGTCGTCATCGGCTGCGGCAACACCAGCCAGCCCAGCCTCGAACGCGGTCCAGCATTGATGCCCGGCCGTGCGCAGCACACGCCCTACGGCCGCATCGACGTCGTTGTCGAGCAGAAAGCGCACCTATGAGGAATCCGCAGCCGCCAGCTGTGCGCGGGCGGCTTCAACGTCTGCCGCTTCTAGGTGGGGAAACGCCTCCAGAACCTGCTCGACGGTGTGGCCGCGCCGCAAATAGGGAAACAGCGCTGATACGGGCATCCGAGTGCCGGCGAACACCGGCTTTGAGCCCATGATCCTGCGACGGCGCTCAATCTGACCGGCGGCTGCGGGATCACGCCCATGCCGGGAGTGGAGCCGCACCTTCGCCCGCAGCGGCTCAACACGTAGCACATGCTCGAGAACGATCTGATCAGGCTGCCGGTTGCCCTCCCAAGTTCCGTCCGAGTGCTGAAAGAAAATCTCTCCACCGGCTGTCGCGAAATGCAATTCCGACAATGGTCGCTCATAGCCTTGATCCTGGCCTTGATCCTGCAGGCGAGCGACGATCTTGCGGATGAGTTGCAGAGAGAACTGATCGCGAAGCTGTGCAATGACCAGCAGCGCCACAAGCTCATCGAAGGAGTACAGCCGGACTACTTTGCGCTGGCTCACTGATTGCGAGGTGCCGGGCCGTAGCAGACCGGTTTCCTGCCAATAACGCAACTGCCGGATCGTCACGGCCGCCAGTCGGGCTGCGCCCTGATCGGTAAACGCTATGAGCGAATCCTCCACTACGAGGTCACGCTGCTGTTCATATCCTCCTCGCATCTTCTGCACCTTTACCCTGGGCTAACGCCAGCGTACATCGCTGAGGCGTTCAGACCCTGCAAGCTGCCCGGACCAACAGAGCATGAGGCCTGCCCCAAGCTGAGGCGAGGCTCTCTCCCTGACTGTCGCGCTCTCCGTCTTCTCAAATGGAGCAAACCCATCAGGGCCTCGTCGTGTCCAGAGCCGGAGTCGGAGGCGGGAAGAGCGGAGACGTGCGCCCCTGGCCGCAGTTGGTCAGTCGCTCGACGGAGTGGCCGAGTCCAGGGTAGTCACAAAGACCACGAGACGAGTGCCGGCCGCATTCGCCTGGGGCTACGGGCGGGACCACGGGTTCTGTATCGGCCGACCGCGCCGCCTACACCTGCTACGCAGCGTCCAGTATGGTGTTGTGGAAGCGCCGTGCTGATCAGCGACAAATCTGACGAACATCATTTCCGCTGGTTAGAACGCTAGTCGGTCCAGAACGTCCAGCACGGCAAGCGCATCACCAGCCTTCGGACCGCGAACTGGCATTCCTGCCCTCGGCGTGGTAACATGACTGTGTTTTCACAGCTCAGCATGTGCCGAGCGGGCGACGGGAATCGAACCCGCATCACCGCACTTGGAAGCACTATCACCGCCAGCGCTGCGCTCACCAGCAGCTTTGCAGGTCGGCGATGAGCGTAACTCGCACAGTATGGTGTTGCGAATTTCGCAGGGGCGGATCCCGTGTAACGGCCGTTCGCGCGTTCAGGTAGCCATTTGCCCGGCGGGCCGTCGCGGGCCTTAGACGAGCCGCTCAGGGCACCAGCTCGAGGTGCTCAACGTGGTTGGGACGCACAACGGTGAAGCGTCGATGGCCAAGCGTGACCACCGTCGCCAGATCGAGCCACTCGGCAGTGGCCGACCCCGAGGCGTCCGCCACGCCAAATGCTCAACGAACTCACCGAGAGCGGGCTTGCAGGTGAGATCGTCGGACAGCGCTGGCTCAATTCCGGCGGTGTCAGCGGCCGACGCGACCTCCAAGGGTACGTAGTGTTCACCGATCACCGATCAAACATGGCTTTGATAGGTGTCGAGGGCATCAGAGCAGTTTGGCTGACAGCGTGTCTTGAGCGCTGAGCGCTGAATAAATCGCTGTGCGGCTGTCGTCAGCTGTGAGGACGTGGTTTGTTGTAATCATGGAGATCTGCAATGGATTCATACGTGTGACGGTCAAGATAGTGGCACCAGGTCCTCCCCGTACTGGCTTTGATCCGTGAACCGTGACCAATTTCGGGCCGCCATGTCGCCACCTCCACGGCGTGGGAGCCCTTCAGTTGGACCGCGGCATCGAGAGCCGGGATCAGGTCGGTATCGGCGGAGAAAACGACTGCACAATCGTAGGCGTCATTGACGGCGCCCATGACCAGGTCAACTGCGATCTGGACGTCGATACCCTTCTCTCGCGCTGGCCGGCTGCTACCCAGGGCGGGTACTGCAGGGGGCGCTTGACCGGCGTCACCTCGGGAAGGCTTGACCAAAACTGCAATTGTCGGACACACGCCGCATTCCCGCGCGGATCACGCCTGGCATCCGGCAGACCTCTGTAGACCCGCACCTCCTGCAGCATTCTGCTGTCGTCCGGCATCCCGCGGCCTGCCAGCTCAACGCCGACCCTGAGCGGGGTCAACCTGCCCCCTCCCAATGAGGAGCACCTTCCAGCCCGAACGCCTCGCGCGCTCGCATGTACACGTTCTGATAATCAATGAAGACGACAACACGCGTTATGCCAGCGCCTTCCGGATAAGAAAGGCCCCGCCAGTCCAGCCTAGGGCTGGAGGGCGGGGAACAGTGGGCCAAGTGTACTCGTTGACAGCGGCAGGTCAATCACTTGGAGGCTGCTGCGGGTACGACGGATGGGCGCCCCGGCTGTGAACTGACACCCCGCTCACCCGCTCATTCGGCTGGAGGCTCGCGATCCGTACGACGGCGTCGCATCCGTGGCGATGTCTGCCAACTGGTCTCCGGGTCAGCCACTGGCTGCGGCGCCGTAGACATCCAAGACGTCGGTGACTGACCGCCTTGCTGAGGGCGGCGAAGGCGGCGGGTTGCGGTCGATAGGCAGCTGGAGGCGGTCTGCTCAGCCGAACACGGGGTAGGCGGCACTGCAGTCGCCGTCCCAGGGGGAACTCGGCGAACGCGCATCCGTCGACTGCACGGATCAGCCGCGACCGCTGAGCGTCATCGGGCGGTGATCGGCCACGGTTGACGCCCTCGCGTGGCGGTGAAGCCATTCGCGGCTGTCCAATGCGGCCTGTCCAATATGGTGTTGCGCAAGCGCCGTGCTAACGCGCGACACGTCTGTCGCCAGAGCCATTTCCGCTGTTCAGCGCGGTGGTTCCCGGAAATGTCCGACGGGGAGGCCGCATCACCAGCCTCGGACCGGTTGCCTGGTACGCCGGTTGGCAGCATGATAACATCACTGTGTTTCCGCAGCTCAAGACCAGAACGAGAGCGGGCGACGGGAATCGAACCCGCATCACCAGCTTGGAAGCACTATCACCGCCAGCGCTGCGCTCAGCAGCGTCTTTGCAGGTCGGCGGCGAGCGTAACCCGTCCAGTATGGTGTTGCGGAGCTTTGTGGGAGGATCGCGTGTAACGGCCGTTCGTGCGTCCGCATACAGGATTATGCCTCGTCGGATCGTCGCGGGCCTCAGACGAGCCCGCTCAGGGCACGAGTTCGAAAGCTTCGACATGGTTCGGGCGCACGATGGTGAAGTTCCGGCGGTCAATGGTGGCCAGGGTCGTGATGCCGAGCCGCTCGGCGGTGGCGATCACCGAGGCGTCGGTGGCGCCAAGCCGAAGATCGGCGTAGCGCTCGACCAGCTCGGCCATGCGAGCGAGATCCGCGGTGACGAGCGCTTCCAGGCGAACGTCTGGGAGCAGCAGCGAGCGTAAGAACGCCGCCTCGACTCGGGGACCGAGGTATTTGTCGCAGGTGCCGACGGTGACCGATGGGAACCGCTGGCATCAGTCGGCAGCGGATGCCACAGGCCGCGCCAACGCGGACCCGTCTACCGTTGCTGTCCGTCCGACGGTCCGCGGGTGGACGCATCCGTGAATGAGGGGTGGCGTATCCGGGGAAGCAGGGAGGTCACGGTCTATTCTTGTCACGATTCCCGGCAAGAATTAAATCATCATGAACATGAGAAGCGGGAATTCTTTCTAGTGCCGCCGAAATTGCTCATCAAACTTCGCATCACTTCGAATCCTGTGGGGGCCACCTCATCTCAGTCTCGCACTTGGCTCGGTCTCGGGTTGAAGACTAACTCGACAGGAGATTCCTTGGCCCAGGGATCGACTCTTCGAGGACCTTATGTAGTAGCTAGATGAAAAGAAACCTAAGGCGATGAGGAGCGACAGTCCGACAGGTATATGAATATCGTGTGGGGCGTACGCCGGCCCGTTCAGGGTGATCTGCTGTTCGCGTGCGGGTGAGTGCCTGTCAGGCTGGGCGACGCCGGATTGCCCGGCATTCGCATGTGTCGGGGCAGCGCATGATCACGGATCTGGCGCGGTTGCTGATGAAGTTGTATTGCCAGTGAAGACCACTGGCTGCACCTTGCCGCTGAAGGACGCTGACGGTGATCGCTGCAGCACGGGCGCCAGTGAGATAACCGACGAAGGGAGCAGCGGACGCGAAGTCCTCGCCATTCGTCGCTGTGGTTAGGCTCGTCCGGTTGATGAAGCCGCACATGAGCTGGCCGGCCTCGCGTGCCTCTTCGAGCCTCGCTCGATGCTCGGGCGGGGCTAGAGCTACGTCCTTGACGGTGATCGGCGTGTTGAAGTTGTTGAGGAACCTGTCTGGTCGTAGACCGGTGAGCGCTTTGATCCTCCGCGCGTATCCACCTCCCGAATCAAGCCCCGCGAACGCGCTTAGGAGGCACTGCCCGTCCTGGCCGGAGCAGTGCATCAGGACTTGGCTGGTCGTCCCCCCGGCTGCCATGTCGAGAAGCACCTCGGGCCACAGGCGCTGGGCCAGGTGACGAGCCTCGATGTTGTCGAGACCGTTGATTACCAAGGGCGGCATGGGTAGATCCCACCGAGTGATTCTCGGAACGAAGAGATGCAGTTCTTCGTCGTGACGGACGACCTTCAGTCGGGGCTGTAGTTGCTCGGCGAGAACTAACGTCTTTGGCTGGCCAACCATGTCTTGACGAGCAAAGGCGTACGGACCTAGGTTCTCTTCGCCAAGAGATTCTCGATCCACGAGGTTGATACTACCGGTAAGTCGCAAAGCGTGGACCGCTTTAGCCCATCCATTCGTGACATTGCCGCAGCCGATCACTAGGGCATCGATGGCGGGGATGATTGGCAAACCCGGTCCACTTGACAAACTATGGACCGGGCTACACTCGCCTGTCCATGCGGACAGCTCGAACGCATGAGGCTTGCGGTCAATGCCTATCAATTTAAGGAAGGCTTCGCCCGCTGTTAGGGCGGCGGCCGTCAGCGCGCCGACCGGGTTCGCGCTTGCGAAAGCGGCGAGAAGGCGAGCACCCTCGATCGAGGAAACCCTTCCGACCCAGCCGTCGGAACACGTCACGATTTCGTCGGGGGTACGCGCTACGGCCCCGACGGTAATGGCGAGGGTCACGGCGTCTGGACGGCGCATCTCGACACGAACCCGCGCGGTGGTGCCGTGAACCTCACGATCGCGCGCAAGGCAGGTGGCAGTGACGTCGGCCGGGCCGGAGATCACGACTGCGCCACAGAAGCGACTCAGCTGATCAGTGAGCGACTGGAAGAGGATGACCGCGTCGGCGTTGCCCTCGAACTCCGGTGCCATCCGGATGAAGACGACAGCATTGTCGAGCCGAGACCGCATGCGGACGGGGTCGTCGCGGGTGATCTGTACCGCCAGACGTAGCGGACGGCTGAGGCGCAGATCGTCAATCACGAAGTTGCCGTTCGCCGACAGTCCATCCGGTCAGCGACCCAGACCTCAACCCCTACAGAGTCGGTGAGTCGTAGGCGGCGCTGTCGCTCCTCGGTTTGCATTTCACGATAGACGCTGGTCTCGAACACATGCCAACCCCAGAAATTCGGGTCCTCGTCGCATCCAGCCGAGCCGATCACAACAGCGAGGACACCGGGGACGCGAACGAGGTGGTTGCGATCTTGGATCGACAATAGGGCGGGTACACCATGGCCGTGGATATGGCATATCCCGAGGAGGCTCCAGCCCCGCTCCGCAGCCCACACGCTGATCACGCCGAACACCTCCGGGGTGACCCGCCAGAAGCTGGGCGCCTCGATGACGCCGTCCCCTGCGGGGATGACGACGGCGCGGATGACCGACGTCGCGTCACGCGTGCCAACCCAGAACACGCCGCCCTCGTTCCCGTCGCGTCCGGGGCGCTGGACGGCCGCAAGCGACGAGGCGACGGCGGCCGAGCCTAACTCCCAGATGTCGATGGCGGGGTACGGCTGTGCGGTCACTAGACCGCTCCGGGTGTGATCTGCTCGACGAGATGGCAATGGAGTTGGTGGCCGTGCTCGACGAGGTGCGAGATCGGCTGGCCCGTGTCGGTGATCCGGTTGCCGCCACACTCCAGGAAGTACTGGTACGTGTCGCGCTCCTGCCGGTCCTGGACACCGAAGAACGCCATCGCCGCGGTGCGGACCGACTCGGCCGTGGCGTCCGGGGCGAAGCGGTCGTGAAAGGGCGCGGCGGCCGGCAGGTAGTCGACCTTGACCTGGATCTCGCGTGGCCGAGCCGACCTGCGGGTTTCGGTCTGCGGTGTGGTGCTCACTGGCCCTCCTGTCTCGATTTCGGAATTCCGATGGCATAATAGCGATTGCGATGGCTGAAGTCCAAATGCCTCCGACGTACACTTCGCTGAAGCGAAGGAGGCGTGGTGGGCGACAACGGCGTCGGGGATCGCCTCAGGCGGTACCGCAGGGACCTGGGCATGTCCCAAGCTGACCTCGCCCGCAAGGCGAAGGTGTCAGCCGCCTACATCTCCGAGCTCGAAGGTGGTTTGGGCAAGCGGCCGAGCGGTGAAATCCTCCTCCGACTCGCCGACGCGCTCGATGTCACCATCGCCGAACTACTCGGTCGCGACATCCGTCCGAGCGGTGGCGACTCACCCGTACCCGACCCGAGCCTCCTCGAGTTTGCCCGCGAACGGGAGTTGCCGCAGTCCGACGTGAAGATGCTCGCCAGCATTCGGTTTCGCGGCGATCCGCCACGAACGAAGCGCCGCTGGGCGATGATCTACGACACCATCGTCGCAAGCCGCACGCTCGATGAGACGTAGTCCGACGCCGGACGCCAGAGTGGCCGCCTTGCTTGCCCGGCACGGCGGGAACGACGCGGCGGTACTCATCACCCAGCTGTGTTCCGACCTTCTCGATGCGGCAGACGCCAGGGTACCCGTGAACCTCGACGTGCTCGCGTCGTTCCGCAATGCCCGGGTCAAGGTTCTCGATCAGGAGCAGGCGGAGACGATTACCTGGGACGGCAAGCGCTTCGTCATCCGCGTCCGAAGGGCAGACACTGAACGACGGCAGCGGTTCAGCTGTGCGCACGGCATCCTGCACACCTTCTTCATGGAGGCCGGAACTCCCAGCCGGAAGAGCGACGATCTCGTCGACACGTCGTGGAGCCGCCAAGAAGAACAGTTATGCGATCATGGCGCCGCCGAACTCTTGCTACCCAGGACACCGTTCATCGAGTTATGCCCTCGTCAACCAACGATGGACGACGTCCTTGACTTAGTCGCCGAGTTTGACGCGAGCACGGAGGCGACCGCGCTCCGCGTCGTGACGCTGTCCGCTGGCCCTGCCGCCATGGTTGTGCTGGAACCCCAGCTCAAACCTGTGGAGATCAAGCAGGTACCGTGCCGCCAAGCACGGCCGACGACAGATGATAAGGCGATAAGGCCGCGACTCCGCGTCCAGAAATCGCTCAGCCACGGCCTCCCTTTCATCCCTAGACATAAGTCCATAGACGACTCAACACCGCTAGCCGCCGTCTTATCCGACGAGGTCGTCGATTACACTGGCCAAACCGGCCTGGTGCCCGGACAATTCCGGGTATCGGCTCGCCGGTTGCCGATCCGGAGAGGGGGCATCCTCATCGACCGCGTGATCGCATTGCTCTTCGATCCCTACGCCGAGCGCGACACGCGACGCATGCGGCGGTCTGGATAAATGGTGCGACGCCTGACATCAACAGGCTTGATTCAAGTGGGTAGTCGGTCTGCTCTCGGCTGTGCCGTCGGGCGTACTCGTCTCTTTGTGGAGACACTTGGCCGCTGGTAGACCACTCATGCCGGCGGGAGAGGAACTGGTTCGGTGCACAAGCGAAAGAGCTACACATCCCTAAACTTCGGCGTTAAGTCAAGCGCACAATTCCTCTATGTGATCACTCAACGTTCCTGTGAGTTGCGGTTCCTGTCCGAACAACTCCCGAAACCCCTTTGGCGTGGCGAGGTCACGAGCGAGTTTGCGGACGAAGGCCTCGGTGTAGACGTAAACCCGGTTCGCCGCGTCGTACAGGCAGTAGCGTTCGTCGGTGCGCTCGGGATGCGCGCTTCCCGGCGCTGGGCGTACTTTCAGCGTCTTCCATGCGCGGACGAAGGTCCCCATGGTGAAGCGGTACGGGATCTGCTGCTGGATTGCGGCCACGGCGTCTTTCGGCCGCATGAGGCCGTAGTTGGCGACGCCCCGCTGGCGTTCCCGCAAGATGACAGTGCCGGCTCGTCCCAGGGTGGTGAGCACGGTTCGCTCTTCTTCGGTGAGGCCCTCCTCCGGCACGAAGGTCAGTGACAGGTCGGCCTCGGTCTTCGGGCCGATCTTGGGTACGAGGTGGATGCGGAATTCGTAGCGCAGGTCCTCGAGGACATCAGCGTCGACCCCCTCCTCGGCGGTGGCGATCAGGTGGCGGACGTCCATCGGGAGCGAGCGCTTGGCCTTGCGTAGGCGCTCGGCGCCTTGCGTCGTGAAGGTGCCGATGAATAGGGGGACGCGCAGGCTGTCGGCAAGGTTGTGGGTGTCACCGAAGGTCGAGGTCAGTTCGTGTTCGTAGTTGAGCAGCGACGCTTGCGCGTAGCCGGCTGAGGCGACGTCGACGCCTTCGATGTAGCGGTGCTCGATCTTGTTCCGCAGGGCGACGGTCAGCT
This sequence comes from Egibacteraceae bacterium, assembly GCA_050743625.1. GTDB lineage: Bacteria > Actinomycetota > Nitriliruptoria > Euzebyales > Egibacteraceae > JBOGED01. The sequence goes on from JBOGED010000109.1 coordinate 36,127, forward strand.
CGAGGTTGCGGCGGACCGGGTCGTTGGCGTCGGGCCAACGGTGTGCCACGCAGCGGGCCAGCTCCCAGGTCTTCGGCTCACCGTTGGCGCGCACGAACCGGCGGCTGCCGGGTTCGCGGTACCGGTAGTCGACCCCCTCTCGCCGGAGGCGAGCGTGTAGCAGCAACTGCCAGGCCAGATGCATGTGGATGAAGAAGGCCTCGACACTGCGGCACTGGCGCGGGCGGTTGTACGAATCGACCGCGATCAGCGCCTCGCTCTTGGACGCCTCCAGTGTTTTGTCGCCAGATCGCTCGCGGCACGATGAGGTCCTCCAGGGTTCGGGTGATTTGCTTGGCTCACCCGAAAAGAGGCGTCGGACCTTTACGCTGTGTCCGGTCAAGCTTGGCAGTCGTTGCACTGGCGCTCTCCCGGGGCGAACTGCGTAATCGCCTTGGTGAGCATGCAGCCGACGCATTGCATCTGCTTGACGGGCGAAAGGCATCCGCACTTGCCGCAGCGTTGGCAGCGGTGGACGGAGCAGGCGGCGCACGGCGGGCCGAACGCTTCGAACTCCTCGTCGCACGAAGGGCAGACGGTGTGGACACCCTCCGGTCGGTCGCTCGCGAGGGACGAGAGGTTACTCCAGGACGGGCGGCCGGCGACGAAGACCGCGAACACGTAGCCGTCCCGGCACACGGCGTTCGCCTGGTAGGCCGGGGTGCGGCTGCCGTGCCAATAGGCGAGCGAGGACTCACCGCGCGCCTGTCCCATGCGGCCGGCGCGGGCGAGCAGGTGCGTGCGGCCCTGCTGTGTTCCGGGTGCGATGCGGTACCGCTGGTTGGCGGGGGCGGCGAAACGGATGGTCCCGTCGGGATCGGCCAGGACGACGTAGCCAGGACCGCGGACACGATGCGAAGCGCGGACGCAGCAGGCCTCGCGCGACGCCTGGGTGGCCCCGAACAGCTCGGCGACAGCGGCGGCAGTGGGACCGGCATCGTCGATGATCTCATCCACCAGGCGTTGGGGGAGGAGTACCTCAGCCGCGAACGTGTCGGAGACGTCCTCCTCCAGCCCAATCCCCCCGTCTGGTTCGCGCCACAGGATGTCCGCGAGCAGGATGTCGCTTGCTTGAAGATGATGGCCCAGCTCATGCAGGACACTGAAGTTGACCCGTCGCCGGCTCAGCGACTCCGCCACAGAGATCTGCGGGGGGTCGGGGAAGTAGCTGCCGTCGATCGGGCAGTCCCCGGTGCCGCTCCGCTCGGGACGAAGCTGGACCGCCACCTCGAGCCGAGAGGTGATGATCGTGATCGGGTCGACGCTGAGCCCCTCCCGCAGGTCGGGGTCGAGGCTGTCCAGCAGCCGCCGCGCATGCTGCTCGACGCCCGCTCGTGGGTGGGCGCTGCGCACCTACCCCTCGGGTGTGGCGAAGAAGTCGTCGAGCAGGGTGTCCCAGTCGGGGTCGCGGCGTCCTTGCTCGGACGTCCGCATCGCTGCGGCCATGACGGAACGGAGCGCCGCCCAGCGGGCGTCCACCTCACTGACCTTCCGGGCGTCCGCGTGTCGACGAATCTGGCGCCGCCGATGCGGCTCGTGCAGCTTCAGGCGCAACGATGCGCGGGGTTTGGGAGCGGCGTCACGGACCTGCTTGACCGGGACACCGGCGAGGTCGGCTACTGCGGAGACCTCACCGGGACGCAGCGGGAGGGTGTCACGGAACAGGCACCGAGCTTCGGCAGGACCGATCCCGAGGGGTGTCATCAGGTCGTCGGGGGTGAGTTCGGCGTCGCGCAGCAGTCGGGCGAGCGAAGGCTCGTGCGTGTCGCACGTTTCGACAGCGCGCAATTCAGCGACGTCGGCGAGCCGGTCGAGTTCTGCAGCCAGGAGCGACCGGTACTCAAGCCGGGGATCCAGCTCGGAGAGGATGGGTGGGCCGACCCGGGACGGGGGTATGCCTAGTGGTTCCCCGCTGCGCAGCGACCGGCGCACCGCCTCTACAGCCGCCCGCAGGTCTGGCGCCGAGGCATCGAGCCCGGACGTGTCGACAGCGGCCAGGCCCTCATCCGCAGCGCCTGCCGCAGGCCTCAAGGGCCGGTCGAAGACGACCAGCGGGACGCTGCGCTCCAGCGCCACCCAGATGCCGAGCGGCAGGACGAGCGGCGTCTCGTCGGGCGTTGCGGCGACGGTGGCGGCGTCGGCCAGTTCTGGGTCTTCGCCGACCGGGAACACGCGCGCCGTTCGGCTGTCGAGGTCGACCGCGTAGACATAGGCGAGCGAGACCGTCCCCTCGAACTCGAGCCGCCACAGCTGGTGAGCTTGTGGGACGGGGTCGAACGCGTAGCCGAGGTCGAAGGCAGCGCGGACCTGTTCTGGAACGAGGGTCCGTGGCGGGGCAGAGGCAGGCGGTTCCAGGTCGCCGTCATGCCCGAGCAACGTTTGCGGTGGGACCATGCCAGGCTCCTCTCGCTCATGGAAGGTTAGGCGACGGACCGGTGCCGGCCGTCCGGTCCTCGGCGGCAAGTTCTTGGAGCCGGCTCCAGACCGCCTCGGCGTCAAGGTCGTCCGCCAGAGCCCGTGTGAGCAGCTCGTCCAGGCGGTTCCTGGCCGCGGCGGCAGCGCTCTTGGCCAGGCCGATCTCCTCGCCGATCTCGCGGACCGTGCGGTCGTGAAGCGCCAGGATCGTGCGCTCACGCTGGGTGAGCTGGTTCCAAATCTCGGCAGCGGTCAGGGCTGCCAGCGCGGTCTGCTCGGCGGACGCTTCGTCCGCGGCCGGCTCGTCGTCGAGGGCGACCACGAGAGGGGGGGCGGCGAGCGCGAACCGGCGGACCGCCACCTCGACAAGGTTCCCGACGAGCACCGGCGCCTCCGCGGCCCCCAGCACGGCCACCGCGAACGCCGTGAGCGAGGGTCTGTCAGCGACAGGATCACGGCGCCTGGCCGAGCGCCAGCGAACGATGCGGATGTCCGGAGCTGCCCATGCCGCAGCGACGAGCGGATCGATCGGGCCTTGGTAGTGCGGCTTGCCGCCGTGCTGCGGCAATGTCCATGCGCGACCGGACCGAGCGTCCACTTCGACAAGCTCCGGAGCGGAGGCGAGAACATCGACGAGCCGTCTTCGCAGCGGCCCCACGTCGCGCCGCCGGGCGCGGTCCCGAAGATAGGCGCGGACGGCCTCGCGGAGCAGCCGTGCGAGCGAGTCGTCGTCCGAGGACCGCAGGTACAGCGAGGCCAGCCTGCGCGGCCCCGCTTCCTCGCTGAGGAAGTCATGTGCGACCTCCCGGACGGCATCGTCCGTCCAGCGCGGCCCGTCCTCGGGGGGGACGCGATCGGCCTTGATCATGTCGCGGACGGTGGCGTAGAGCAGCGCGGCTCCCTCGGGGCCGAGGAACCCGTTGGCACGCAGCTCCAGGTAAGCGCCCATCAGTCGCCCTCCCACATTTCCCGCACCTTGGAGAACGTCTCCTCGTCGAGCGCTCCTCGCCGGATCACCAGTGGGTAGCAGAACAGGCCCAGGTCGATCGACTGGTTCCGCCGCTGCCCGAACACCCCGTCCTTGCTCAGGCCAAGGGCAAAGTCTCTCGGATGGCGAACGCCAGGCTCGTTCAGATCGCTCGTACGTGTGTAGACCATGACAAGCCTCAGGTCGGTATGCACCTTCACCACCACAACCGGCCGGTAGCTGTCCCGATGCGCATCCTTGTGACTAAGGATCTCCGTGTCGACGTGGTACACCTCACCCGGCTGTGGCCCGTCGGGACCCGGACCTTCACCCGACGGAGGTCCGTCATGGTGTAGCCATGGAGGGATCCGTCCAGCCGTCACGAGCGTCCCGCACCAATTGCCATCGATGGAACATAGGCGGTTTGTCGGGTGTCGATCAAATACCTCCCGTGCCGGGCTCCCTACCGGTCTCGGTTCGTATCACCGAGCCATAGGGCGGCGCCGCTGGCGGCGAGCTTCGTTTTACGCTCCTCGAAGTCGGGCAGGGCGCGCGCGACGAGCTGCCAGAAGCGGCCGGTGTGGTTCGGCTCCAGCACGTGGACGAGTTCGTGCACCAGGACGTAGTCGATCAGCGTCGGGGGCAGTTGCAATGCCGCCCAGTGCACGTTCACTCGTGGGCTGGCTCCGGCGGAGCCCCACCGATAGCCGAGGTCCGAAACCTCGACCGCGATGTCGCCGGCCAGCACGCGACGAGACCACGGGGTGATCCGTCGCGCCAGCCATGACGCGCCGGTGGCGCAGTACCAGCGGCGCATCTCCCGGCCGGAGGCGGCCTGGTCACGGCGAAGGCGGAAGCGGCCGTGCTCCAGCTTGACCGGGGGCTCCTGTGCGTCGACGAGCAGGAGCCGGTAGCTGCGGCCGAGGTAGGCGAAGCCCTCACCCGTGACAAAGGTCTTGGTGACCGGCGGGCCGAGCAGCGCGTCTTTCTCGGCCAGCTTGCGATAGATCCACAGCCGCTTCGCCGCGACGAACGACTCGATCTGATCAATGGAGACCCCGTCGGGGACCTTGATCGACAGCGAGGCGTCACGCTCGACGGTGATCTCCAGGGTTCGCCGGTTCGGCCGGTGCTGGACCGCGAAGGTCAGGTCTCCGACGTCGAGGCGCTCAGGCAGGGCAACGACCGCCATCAGCCGCCTACCAGCTTGTGGTGGTTGGCTTTGGCCAGATCGACGAGCTCGGTCGCGAGGCGGTCGCAGGTGGAGAGGGCGGGGTACAGGTTGCTATGGTCGAGGCGGACCTTGATCCAAGCGCGCAGCTGATCCTGCTTGTGCGCACTCGACCAGAAACCGACGCCGCGGATCTCCGCGCGGACATGGGACACCGCGTCGTAGGTGAGCGCGACGAGCGCATCCCTGTGGACCACGTCCGCTTCGGGCAGCTCCTGGGCGAGCAGCCCGTAGAAGGGGCCCTCCGTGACCGGGTCGAGGCCCGTGCCGTCGTCGCCCGGCGGGGCTTTGGCATCCTCGATCAGCTCGTCCAACGCGAGCGCGAGCTGCTCCCAGTTCTGGCCGAACCGGTCGAGGATCTCCTCCAGCCGCTCGGACAGCTTCTGGTAGCGGGCGGGGTCCTCGCCGAAGGACGTGCGAATGTGGTGGCGGGCGGCGTGCTCCATCTCCGAGGCCTTCGCCCGGTCGGTCGGGAGCGCGGCGAGGGTGTCGGCGAAGCTGGCGTCCGTGATCGCAACCGGCGGGATCTTCTGCGAAAGGTCGAGCACAGTGATGTGCTCGTCGACCAGTTGGCGCACCTTCTCGCGGTACAGCGACGGGTCGAAGCCGCCGCTGTCCTGGTCGCGGTAGCGCCTGCGGACCGCGACTTGGACCGCCGCGAAGCGCTTCGCGTCCGGGATGAAGGGACGCGCCTCGGGGCGGGGCAGCACGATGTCGAGGGAGGAGAGAAAGCGCTTGAGGTCGACGTCGAACGCCGCGCGCAGGCGCTCGTCCTCGAGCAGCGCGACGCACGCCTCGACCGTCTCGGGGTCGTCTGCCGGCTCGATCCCACCTTGGGCGAAGAACTGGCGCAGCCGCTGGTGGCGGCTGCCGAGCCGTTCGATCTCGTCGCTCAGGCTGCGCAGGGAGCCATCGACGTCGTCCGACGTGTAGGCCGCAAGGGCTTCGGTGAGGTGGCGGGCAACGCCGTAGTAGTCCACGACCAGGCCGTGGTCCTTGCCACGTGAGGTACGGTTCACGCGGGCAATGGCCTGGAGCAGCTCGGCCTCGCGGATCAGGCGGTCGAGGTAGAGCACCTGCGCGATGGGAACGTCGAACCCGGTCAGCAGCATCGATTGCACGATCAACAGCGCGAGCGGGTCGGAGTCTTCGCCGGGCGGGCCGAGCGGCTTCTTGAACCGCGCGGTGTGCGATCGCTGACGCTGCTTGTCGGTCCATTGCGCCCAGGTCGGGTCGTCGTTGTGCGCTCCCGAGAAGACCGGCACGAATTCGAGCTCGCGTAACAGATCAAGGTGGGGGCGGACCCGCATCAGGAGGCGCTCGTCGCTGCCGAGATCCTCGATCGCGTCGCCGGTCAGCCGCACGATCGCCGGGTCCAGCGTTTCGATCCGCGTGACCAAGTCGTCCCGAGCTGCCAGCAGCGCCTCGCGGTAGCGGGCGCACGCCAGGCGGCTCGTCGCCACCACCATGCCTTTGAGCCGCTGCGGCATCACCGTGGAGACGTAGTGGGCCAGCAGGTCGCGGGATTTGGCGGTGATCAGCTCCGGCGCCTCGAGCACGTCAGCGACGGTCGCGTAGTGTTGCTGCAGCTCGTCGCGCTGATCCTCCGTCAGGCCGGCGAACCAGTGGAAGAACAGCTCGTCCATCCCCGCGGCCCCCGCGACCGCGCCCTCGGCCGTGCGGCCCTCGTACAGGAGCGGCACAGTCGAACCATCCGCCTCGGACTCGGACAGCGTGTACCGGTCGATGAACGACCCGAAGATCTCGTAGGTCTTCTTCCGCGCCCCCATCACGATAGGGGTGCCCGTGAAGCCGATCCGCGCCGCGTTCGGCAGCGCGGCGAGCAGGTTGGCGTGCAGCTTGGACCCATGTGACCGGTGCGCCTCGTCGACCAGCACGAGGATCGACTCGTCGGTGTTCAGCTCTGGGAGCGGCTCGGCGTCGTCGGTCAGCGCCTCTGCTTCGTTGGTCGCGGTGTCGCGGTACTTCTGGATCATCGCCATGACCAGCCCGGGCCCGGGCTGGGACAGCAGCTCCCGCAGCTTCCTCGAGGTCTTCGCCACCAGCACGGACTCGTCGGAGAGCTCCGCGGTCGGGACGAGCTGGTCCTGCAGATCGGTGCGGTCGGTGACCACCACGACCTTGAACCGCCGCAGCGCCGGGTTCGAACGCATGACCCGAACCAAGAACGCCATGGTCAACGACTTTCCTGACCCTTGCGTGTGCCAGACGATCCCTCCCCGCCGGTCGACCTCCCCGTCCCGCGCTCGGGTCGCTCCGGTCTTCAGCCGCTCTGCGGCGAGCCTCACGGCGCGGAACTGCTGGTAGCGGCACACGGCCTTCACGCCGTGCCCGTCCGTCTCCATGAACAGCGTGAAGTGCCGCACGATGTCGAGCAGATGGGCCGGCCGCAGCATCCCGGCCACCAGTAGCTCCTGGCTTGTCAGCCGCTCCACGGGCTTGCCGAGCGCAGCCGCGACTTGCTCTTTGGCGACCGGCGCGGTGTCTTTCCACTCCAGGAAATGCTCAGGACCCGACGTGATCGTCCCGGCCCGTGCGACCTCGCCGGTCGTGGCGACCACGAACTGGTTCGTCCAGAACAGCCGCTCGTTACCCTCGTCGGTGTCGATCTCGGGCCGCTGATTCGCGTACCTGCGGAGCTGGCGGATTGCCTCGGCCATTGCGTCTTCCGGACCCGGTGCCTTGCACTCCACCACCACGAGCGGGATGCCGTTCACGAACAGCACCACGTCCGGCGCGATGTAGGGCTTGGCGTGCCCGCCGGGCTCGTCAACCCGAAACTGGCTGATCGCCAGGAAGTCGTTGTTCCCCAGGTGTTCCCAGTCGATGAAATGGACCGTCCGCGACCGCCCCTGATCCCACCCCTCGACCCCCGGCACCACCACCCCACCAAGGAGCAACGCCGTCGCCTCCCGGTTCGCCTCGAGCAGCCTCAACCCCGGCGACAGCGAAGACAACGCCGACACCGCCACCGCCACCCGCCCCCCGTCAAGCCACTCCCGGCCGTGGTCGTCGAGATTGATCCTACGAAGAGCCTCGCGAAGCCGGTCCTCCAGCAGCACCTCCCGAAACGACTGGCGCCCAGCGAGGTCCGTGCCTTTGACATCGGTCCAACCCAAACCTTCGAGCTGCCCCTCGAGAGGCCTCTGGACCAGCTCGTACTCCAACCTGCTCACGACCCCACCGTCCGCACACGGCCGGAGAGCAGGTCGGCAGCCAGGCCAGCGCGGAGCGAGCGAAGCTTACCCAACGCGGCCCGCTTGACCGCAATCTCGTTGGCGACCGCCTCAAGACGAGCGACGGTTGCGCGTTGTAAAGGCAGCCCTAGACGAGGCACTACAACCCGAAGTACTGCCGACCCACTAATTTTGACCATGCTTCCAGATGTTCCGGAGGCGGCGGTCTGAAGCTGCCTACGAGCCGGATCAGAGCGCAGTGCAAGTTCAAGATAGCCCGGGGCGATACGCGGGCCGGGTATCAGGCGCATCATCAAATCCGGATAATAGCAGGGAAACCCAATACTCCGATAGCGACCGACAAGACCAACCATCTGTACAGTATTAGAGCGAGAAAGGAGAAGATCGCCGTCCTGAAGCAGCGCGGACCGCAAACGCGCATCAGGTCTTGGCGCCATTTTCAGCTGATATGGAGCAAACCCCCCGGCGGTCAGACAGCCGAGGCCTAGCATATAACCACCCTGCCAACTGTTTGACTCTACAGGACTGTAGCCATTCTTGGGCCGGCCAATCAAAAGATTGCCCAATTGGGTGGTGGGGAGCCATCCGTTCCAAGTGACTTTGCCGAACAACCGTTGATGTAGCCCACGCAGCGCAGCTTCGAACTTGATGATTGCGCGTTCCAGGATGCGAGTCTGGTCGTCAACTGTGTCAAGAATCTCGACAATGCGCCGCTGCTCTTCAAGCTTTGGCATCCTGATTTTGAGCGCGCAGAGAAGCTTGGTTTGCAACCGACCCGTGCCGTGGCTAGCCTCATCGACTAGGGTGAGAATCTCAGCGGAGCGATCCTCTAGTGCGTAATAAAGATAGCGTGAATCGATACCTGAGCATGGTACTAGAGCCTTACAGTCCTGGCCAAAGGCAACTACCTCTGTGGTTAGGCCGATACGGAACTCTTTTTTTAGGCTCATTCCTCTGACCACGAAGATGAGGCTCCCCTTCGGAACTTTTCGGCTGCCGATGCGCAAGCCCTCAGCAGTCAGAGTTCGTTTGGATGAGCTGATGCACTTAGACTTTATTGAACTGGCCGTTATCCAAGGGATGCCTCCTCCCCAGTAACGTGTATCGGACGTGTCGGGCGTCCCACCCGAGAGTAAAGTCCCGCATTGACTTAGCACGATCGCCTTATCACCCATACCCCAGATCCTTCAGGTACTGGTCGAGCTTGGCGGCGGCTTCGTCGCGCTGAGCTTCGAGTTCTCGCAGGTTCACCGCGTACTTGTCGTACCAGTTGGTGTAGTGGTCGACGAGGCGGTGGCGGTGGGTGGTGACGCGGCGGTCGATGGCGGCCGCGAGGCGGGCCCGCAGGATCGTCAACACCAGGGCTTGGAGTTGGTTCTCGTCCAGGGCGGCTCGGGCGGCGGAGGCAGCGGTGAGGAGCGCCGCCTCCAAGGACTTCAGCTTCTTCTTGTATGCGGTCCGTTGCGCCTTCGCGGTTTTCAGGTCGGCGGGGCTCAGTGCCGGTTCGACGTCGGCCTCTTCGTCGTCCTCTCCTGGTTCGGTCGTTCTGACGAGGGCGTCGAGCTCGGCGACCGTGGCGAGGTGGTCCTCGCGCTCGCGTAAGAGGTCAGGAACCAGCGAGGCGATGATTGGCTGGTCGGGGAGGGTCGCCCCGTTTCTTCCCTCGTGGACCGCGGCGGCGGTCACGAGCCAGCCGTCCACCACGCCGGCGATCCCGCGGGTGGCGATGGTCTGCAGGTCGAACGTGACCTCGTCCCACCAGCGGGCGACCAGGCCGGTGGCTTGGAAGCGGTCCAGGAGGCCGACAGGTTGGACCGCCTGGTCGAAGCTGGAGATCAGCTCGTGGCGCAGGCCATTAAGCGTGCCGCTGTCGGCGAGCGCGACGATGCGCACGGCGGCTTGCTCCCACCAGACGGCGAAGGCGTCGCGCAGCCGTTGCTCACGCGCGGCTCCTCTGACAGCGACAAGGTCGGCGACGGGCGCGTCGAGGGCGGCGAAGTCCCAATACTCCACGTCGCGCTCGACGAAGAACTCGTTGACGTCGATGCCATGAGCGTCGAAGTCGGCGGACTTCGCCTTGACCTCGGTCTTGGGAACGCCGCCGTGCAGATGGGCACGGACGTCGTGGGGCTCCGGCGGCGGGGCGTTGTCGGCGTAGCGGCGGATGTTGCAGTTGAAGGCGTTCTCTGCCAGCTCCGCGATCGAGATGACGCGAGCGAAGCCGTCGATGTCCGCGAACGCGCGGTAGGCGGAGACGATCTTCTCCTCATGCTCGGGCCGCAGGTAGTTCTGTGCCCGGCCCTCTTCGTACTCGGCGTCGGCGTTGACGAACAGCACGTGCCCCTTGTGCGTCGGCGGCTTGGAGCCCTTCGCGCGCAGGATCAGGATCGCGGCGGGGATGCCGGTGCCGTAGAAGAGGTTCGGACCCACCCCGATCACCGCGTCGAGCAGGTCGTCCTCGATGATCCTCCGGCGGATCTCGCCCTCTGCGCCACCTCGGAACAGCACCCCGTGCGGCATGACCGTCGCGATGAGCCCATCTCGTTTCAGCACGGCGATCATGTGCTGGACGAACATGAGGTCCGCCTTCTTGCCGCCCTCTGGCGTCCAGCCGTACTGGAAACGCTCGGGATACCTCACGCCATGCCGGTCATAGTTCTGCGAGAACGGCGGGTTCGTGATGACCCGGTCGAACCGCTTCAGCTCGCCGCCGCGCACATGCTGAGGACTGCTCAACGTGTCTTCGTTGCGCACGTCGGCGTCGCGGATTCCGTGCAGCAACAGGTTCATCTTCGAGATCGACCACGTCGTACCGCTGGACTCTTGCCCGGCAAGCTCGATATTGGTGGCGTTGCCACCCGACTCGGCGACGTGGTTGCGGGCGTAGATCAGCATGCCGCCCGACCCCGAACACGGGTCGTAGATGCTCATACCCTCGTGTGGGTCGACGAGGCGCACCATCATCCGCACCACCGAGCGGGGCGTGTAGAACTCCCCACCTTTCTTGCCGGCCGAGTCGGCGAAGTCGCGGATCAGGTACTCGTAGGCGGCGCCGAGCAGGTCGGGGAACTCGAAGTCCTCGTTGCGCAGCCGCACCTTCGAGAAGTGCATGATCAGGTCACGCCACTTCTTGTCGGGGACCCGCGACTGACCCACCGTGCGGGTGAAGTTGATGTGCTGCAAGGCCCCCTCGAGCGCCGGATTGGCGTGCTCCAGTTCGGCCAACGCCTTGTTCAGCCCGTCACCGACCCCGTGGTGTAGCTCGTCACGCAGGTACTCCCACCGTGCCAACGGCGGCACGAAAAATGCCTCGTAGAAGTCTGCGTCGTCGGCCCGCGCTTGCGCCTCGGCGGGCGTCCGCCCCCGGTCGAGCTCTGCGGCCAGCACGCGCTCACGCTCGACCGCGAACTGGTCAGACGCCCGCTTCAGGAACAGAGCGCCGAAGATGTACTCCTTGAACTCCGAGGCGTCCATCTTCCCGCGCAAGATGTCGGCGGCGGCGAAGAGATGCCGTTCGAGCTGCGGCAGCGTGAGCAACGCTCTACTCCAATCCTTTGACCTTCAGCCTTCTGATGCGCAACGTCCCCGGCGACCTGTGGCGCTACAGCGCCCGCATGTTCGTTCGTCCCTTCCTGTCAGGGATGGGAACTGTGTGATTAGCAGCCAGGAGCCACATCTCACAGCTGCATGAGTCCATCGTTCTCCGTGGTCAGGTACGCATACCAGCCGGGCGTCGCTGCCCCGTCGAACGACACCCTGTTCACGCGTCCGCTCCGGTTGGGGATCACCGTCCATGGCGCGTCTACGCCGTTGGCTTGCGCATGCGTGACGTAGCGCTCCGCTGCGGCCCGGGTGGTGTCCGCGTTCAGGCGTACTCGGCTGCCGGCCAGCTCGATCCATACATGGGCTCGTTGACCGTAACCCGGCCCCCCAATCGTCTGTGCCGAGGACGACGCGAGCCACTCTGACAGCAGGGAGTACAAGTCCCGCTTCGACCGCACGACAGCCTGGGGCAGATATCGTGGGCCGAGCAGATCCAGCGTCCGCAGCCACTCAACCAGCCGCTGGCGGTTGCCGGCTGTGCACGCGCGGTCCGGGACGTTGAGTGTCCACCCCACCACGGCCACGCCTCCGACCGCCTCGCCCCGCACCAGCGAGGAGACCCTACGTCCTTCGTGACCCAGCGGGGTAGAGCCGACCACGTCCAGGTCGACCAGGTTCAGCGCCTTGACCCGGTCGATCACGCTCTTGCCGTTCAGTACCAGCAGTTGGATGCCCTCCCGCTGCAGCTGCGCGCCGAGGAAACCGGAGTCGGCCTCGAGCAGCTGTCGTCGTACACGTCCGTCGAGGCCACTCCAGACCGGATGGGTGGCCCACTGCACAAGGTCGAGATGGCAGGCCGAGCCGCTGTAGTACGATCGAGCCAATCCTTTCTGCAGTATCTCGTCGAGTTTGTCGAAAAACCTTCGATATGGGTTGCGATGAAAGTAGACGGCGCAGTCTTCATAGACCTGGGCCGTCTGTTCATCCGTGAGATCTACCAGCCTCTGCGCGCGGAGGGACTCCATCGTTGCGAGGCGCCGCCGGTCACCGCTAAGCAGGTGACCACTGCTGTCAAGGAACTCCTGAGAGCTCGGGTTGATCCCGAGCGTAGCGATGTCCGCCCGCTCGAGATCGCCGAACGCGACTACCGGCGTGCTCCCAGGCACCACGTGCAAACCGTCCGGCGGGTCGGTGCGGATGCGCGCTGCGATGTAGCTAGCGACGCTGATCACGCTGACGCCGTGCAGAGAGAGCGGTCAGAGCATGCTCGGTCGGTATCATGCATGGCTCTAGTATCGGGAATCGCGGATCGGGCGTTACCCATGCGCATGGCGAGTTTCTGCCGGGATCGGGAGCCGAGGCTGCGCAGATCGATGAGTCATTGAGCTACCCAAGCGCCGACCAGTCGGGTCTTGGAGGTCAGAGCCAGCTACCGCGCGAATGGTGACGGTAAGCGCCGTCACAGCGATACAACTCCTCGAGATCATTCGCCAGCTTCGGGTTCGACGATGAGCACGGTCATCCGCTTCACGCCGAATGTTCGCCAAGACTGCCACCCACGACAAGGTGCCGCGATGATCGCTCCTTCCATCGGCCGTTGGCAAGAAACCGGGCAAGTCGGGCGTGACGCAGGGAGCGGGCTTGAGGCTCATAGCATGCGACCGCGTAGTTCGTGTAGGCGGTGGGGGCGGGTGCGCGGCTGTTGCAAGCCGGCGGTGAGGCCGGATTCGATGGTGCGGGTGGCGTGGGCGAGGCCGTCGTTGGCGATGTGGCCGCAGTCGTGGGCGGCTTGTAGGAGGGCGGTGCGGGCTTGGTCGAGGTCGAGTTCTCCGGCGGCGGCCAGTTGGCCGAGGCGCCAGGCGGCGTAGTTGAGGGTGTCGTTCTGGCCCCCCTTGGGCGCGTTCGTGACGCGGGCGACCTCGCCGTCGAGTGCGGTTTGTCCGTAGTTGCGTCGCTGGTTCGGCCCGATTTCGTGCGGTGCGGTTGTGGGTGCGTGTTCGCGCTGGGGGAGTTGTTGGGGGATCCAGCTCGGCAGCTCGGCGAGGTTGCGTTGGTCGGTCCAGGTGTAGTGCTGGTGGCAGCTGCGTTGTTCGGCGCGGTGGTCGGGTTTGAGGCAGGGTACGTGGGAGGGGGGTAGGAGGGTGTAGCCGCCGTTGCCGAGGAGGTCGATGCCGGGGCCGAGGCCGCGGATGCGTCGCGGCACGAGGAGTCTTTCGGGGATGCGGTACCACAGGTGGCGTCCGTGCGGCGTCTGGGCGGCCGCGGTGGCGAGGTGGCCGTGTTTGTTCTCTAGGGCGGTCCAGGTGGCGGCGCCTTCGGGGCCGTCGAGGTCGATGACGGCCAGGCCGGAGGGGCTGCCGTTGGGGGTGGCGAGGTTGGCGGTGGACCAGCGGTGCCACCAGCGGGTGACGGTGTCACGATCGGTGGTGGCGTCGTGGTGGCCGTTGCGGGTTCGGGGGTGTCGTCCGGGGTGGGCGCAGGTCGGGCCGGCGCTGCAGGAGCAAGCGCCGTCGCGGATCTCGTGGAGGGGGAAGATAGCCCAACTGGCAGCGGCGTACCGTGCTGCTGCTTCGGCGAGGGGTATCCGGTTCACGTCGGTCTCCTGAGGATGACGCTCACATGCTGATGGAGCGGGCGCGGTGTTCGCGCTCGGCGGACGTATCGCGTCGCTGGTCGCGCAGCCGCTGGGCGGCTTGGGTCTCGGGGTGTTGGTCGGAGGCGATGGTGTGGGTGCGGGTGGCGCCGAGGGCTTGTTCCCAGCCGGCGCCAGCGACCGCGTAGATGCGGTTGCTGATGCGTCCGCGGGATAGGGCGACGTAGGCGCGTTCGGCGCTGGCGCGGTCGGTGGGGTGGTACAGCGCGTAGTCGACGGTGGCGCCTTGGGCCTTGTTGCAGGTCAGCGCGTAGGCGTAGTCGACGTCCGCGGCGACATAGCTGGCCGGGAGCAAGAGCAGATCGGGCTGCCCGTCGGCGACGTGCTCGGTGTCGAGTTGGATTTCGATCCCGCTGCGGGTGGTGCGGGTCACGCGGCCTTGCATGCCGTTGCGGACTTCGACGCGGCGGCCGTCGGGGCAGGCCAGGCGAGCGTCGTTGCGGCCGAGCCGGACCCGGTCGCCGATGGCGAGGCGGAGCTTGCGACCGGTGTTGCGGTCGGTGTAGGCGTGCCCGCTCTTGGCGATGACACCGCGGGCGCGCAGGGCGTGGCGGGCTTGGATGTTGAGGTCGGAGACGATCTTGTTGGTCTCGGCCAGCATGCGCACGCTCTGGCTGGCCTCGACGAGGTGCAGCCAGTCGCCCAGCATCGCTTGGTGGCAGGCGGCGACGGTAGGCCGCACGTGTAGCAAACCGAGATCGTGGTAGGCGGTGATGGCGGCGTCGGCGTTGCGGTCTCGGACCTGCTCGGCGGCGTCCCGCTGCGCGAGGTCGACGAACCGGTGGTTGACCGTGAGCGCGAACGTCCCGATGCGGTCGGCGAGGGCGGTGAACAGCCCGCCCGCGTCGACTGCGGGGATCTGCCGGTCATCGCCCACCGCAACGACCTTGACGCCCACATGGTCGGCGGCGCGGACCAGCCGCAGCAGGGTGCGGGTGTCACACATGGCAGCCTCGTCGAGCACGATCACGGTGCCTGCCGGCAGCCGGTAGCCGGTGTGGTCCAGGCGAGCGAGCAGCCCGTGAACGGTGTCGACTTGGTCGATGTCGGCGGATTCGCCGAGCACATGGGCGGCGGTGGCCGACGGGGCGAGCCCGATCACGCGGTGCCCGACGGCCTCGAGGGCTTGGCGGTAGACGCCGATGCCGTAGGACTTGCCGGTGCCGGCGCGGCCCTCGACGACCTCTACGAGGCTCCCGGAGGCGCACAGCCCGCGCACCATCGCCGCCTGATCGGCGTCCAGGCCGGGGTGGCGGGCAAGGATGCGCTCGACGATGTCGTCGCCGACGATGGCGAGGTGGCGGTCGCGGCCGTGCTCTGCTCGCCAGAGGACTTCCCGCTCGGCTTGGAGGAGCTCGGTGGTGGTGTAGCGGCGCTCGGTGGCGGTGCAGACACGCCGGATCGGCTTGCCGTGGGGGTCGCGGACGGTGATGATCTCGCCGTCGTTGCGTTGGATGGGTTTGAGTAAGCCGAGGATCCGCTCGTCGGCCAGGAGGCGGTCGGCGATGGAGGTTAGGCGTTGGCGGGTGGCGCCGTCGGGGCCGAGGAGTCGCTCTGCGGTGACGAGGACGTCGCGGCGGCCGAACCCGCAGGCCTTCTCGGTCAGCCCCTCAGGGCCGACGAGGATCTCGACGACTTGCTCGTCGGTCAGGCCGACCGGCTCCAACCCCGCCTGACGCTGCAGGTTGAGTGTGTTGAGGACCTGCCGCAGGTCCAGACCGGCCTGTCCGGCTTCGAGGTCCCAGCGGGTGGCCAGGCCGGGGTCGGCGTCGCGGTGTTGTTTCTTGGTCCGTGTGGCCAGCATGGCGAACTGGGCCGCGCGGGCGCTGGTCTGTTCCCACTCGTCGAGGAGGTCTTGGATCTCTTGGCGGCGTTTGGACCATAGCTGGCACAGCTGTACGGGGATGCCGTTAATCTCCCACTGGCCGTTGCGCTCGACCCAGTCGACGCCGAGTTGTTCGCGCAGCCCGTGTCGGAGGGCGCCGAGGTAGGTGGATCCGGAGGCTTTGCAGTGCCGGTAGGTCAGCGTCCCGTCGTAGGCGGACGCGCGCCCGTCGGCGGTTTGGACGATGTTGGCGATCACCGAGTGGGTGTGCAGCTGCGGGTCGCCCGCGCGGGAGGTGCGATGCCGGAAGGTCGCGACGATGAACCCGATGCCCGGCTGGCGGTCCACCCCGTCCGTGCCCAGGCGGGCCACGCAGGCGGATTCTTCCAGCTCGGCGATGCCCGCGAGTACGGCCTGGTTGTGTGTGGCGGCGATGGCGTCGATGATCCGCTCGTCTCCGAGGGCGCAGGCGATGGCGTACAGCGCAGAGACGCTCTTGGGCACGGAGAACGTGACGTCGAACCCGAGCACTTTGGTGTTCTGCCGGGCCTTGAGCTTCTCGCCCGTTAGCGGGTTGCGGCAGGCGAGCACGTCCAAGAACTGCTCGGCGCGAACTTCGCCGTCAAGGCCGAGGGCTTGTGCGCCCTTGCCCGCCCACTGTCCTGGCGCTTCGCCTTCGCCGGTGTAGTAGTCGTGCTTTCCGGTGGCAACCCGCTCGAGATAATAGGTGCCGTCGTTGCGGCCGACGATCAGCTTGCCCACGCTGGCGGCCACTACCAGACCCCCACAGCAAGCGACCACACTCTTGCATTCCGCTGTGCGGAACGAAACCGGCGCCGCGCCGAGACCTGAACCGCCACCCTCGACGGCCGTGGCAGTCGGGCGGCGCAAGCCATAGAGGTGCCGCCGCGGGGCGTAACGCCCCAAGCCCCGCCGATGGCGAGACGCCCGACAGCGCACCCGCGGACAGCCCGCGCCCGGGCGGAAGGGCTGCCGGTCATGAGGCGGTCTCGGTGTCCCCGGCGTGAGCCGGTGTGCGGGATTGAGGAGGCTGGCTGGCTTGGGCGCGGTCATGGGGCAGCTGGGACAGCCGTGTCCGGTCGGCGGCAAGCGGCTGGTCACGGCGGGCGGTCAGGCCGAGCTCGGCGGCCAGCGTGTCGGCGGTCTGTCGGACACGACCGGCCGAGCCGTTGCCGTCCTGATCGAGGCAGGCGCACAGCTGGCGCTCGTCGGCGGTCCAGTCCGCTAGCGGCGCCAGCCGCTGTGCCAGCGCGGTGGCCGCCTGTTGAGACGGCCAGGACCGCTGGCTGACCGCGGTCCCGGTCACGGTGTGGGTGACGGTCCAGCCGGTGGCGTCCAGGGACTGCGATGCACCATCAACCCTGGGGTTGGCGTGGGGTAGGCGATTACGGCGAGGTCCTGCAGGCCCTCGCCGTCCGAGGAGAGCACAGTGAGGATGAGGACCGGCCGCTGTGGCCCGTCGTGAGGGGGTTGCTGGCTGGCCGGCGGGGTGTGGTTGTCGACGGTCATGACGGCGAGATGCTCCTTGCTCAGATGAGGCCGACCCCTCACGGGCGCCCGGCTGTCAGCTGGCGGCGCGGGTCCTGGTCAGGTCCGATACGGGGCGGTCAGCGTGGCCATGGCTGGTCGGGTTGGCCGGTGCGGCGGACGTCGATGACCCGCGCGACCGGCGGCTGCTCGAGGTGGGGATAGCCCCAGCCGGGCGGTGGCGGGTAGGGCGGCGGCCCGTACCAGCGTGGGTCGGCCGGCCATGCCGGCGGGTAGCGGCCAGCGCCGGGCGGTTGAGCGGCTCCCCAGGTCAGTACCGCCGCGCCGGCGTGCAGCGCAAGCCAGGCGATCACCGCGAGCACGAGGAGCCCGACGATCATCGCGAGCATGAACAGCAGCCCCGCGACGATGAACCACGGCTCGGGACTCATGACGGCCACCGCCCCCACGCCGAGCGAGGACGGCGCGGTAGCCCCCAACCGCCGACGGCGGCCAGCCTGTCGTAACGCCGTCGTCGCAGCGCTGTCCGCGTCCACATCACACCGACGAGCAGGGCACCCGCGAGCCCGGCGAGCAGCATTGAGAGCAGCCTGGCCAGGACGCCGCCGAGGCCGCCGCAGCTGGCGGCAGCAGCGGAAGGGTTTTCGGGGCCGGCGCACATGCCCAGCAGCGCGGCGGACAGCAGCAGCACCGCGATGCGATAGTGACGCACCGGGCTCATAGCGACCTGCCTCCTCGGGGGCGGTCCCCGATCTGGGAGGGTTGGGACAGCCGCCAGCGCTCGTCACGGGCCAGCTCGAGCACCCGGTCGCTGACCTGCAGGTAGGCGATGACGTCACAGGCGTCCACGCGGGCGGCGGCCAAGTCGGACAGGCTCAGGCCTGGGCTCGCGGCGCGGCCGGCCAGCAGCACCTCGCGGACCTTGGCGAAACAGCGCACCGGCTCGGCGGGCAGCCCCAGATCTGCGGCGAGCAGGTCCAGGTCACGGTCGGGATCGGCCAGCCGAGCGTCGACCGCCGCGACCGACCAGCGCCGCTCACGCTCGCTCATCGCACACCCCATGCGTCCGGTCCAGGCGCGACAGCGGCGCGGGAAATGGCGGCGTGGTCATCGGGACCGTCCCCCTTCGTCGTCGAGATGCCACTCGCAGGGCGGGCGCAGCCGGGGCGCGGGCCGCAGCGTCGTGTGATGGCGCTGGCCGCCGCCGTTTGCGCCTTGGGGATCGTCATCAACGATCGGGATGCGCTGGGGCACCTGCCGGCCCGGTGGGGACGGCGGCTGCGGCCACGCCTTGATCTGCTCGGGGGCGGCGGTCAGCGCCGCCTGCCAGCGCTGGTGTGTGTAGTGCGGCGCCAGTTGGAGCAGCCGCCATCCCGACCCGGACAGGTACAGCGCCTGGCCTGGCGGCAGCGCGTAGATCTCGCCGGGCACGAGGCGGCGTTGGCGGGTATGCGAGTGAGGGGTCGACTCGGTGTGCTCCCGCGACCAGACCGTCCACGCCTTGCGGCCAGACGAGGTCGACGTCGAAGTTTGCGGGCGGTCCCATTCCCCGCAGATGACGCTGAGCGCCTCCAGTGTGCGGGTATCGCGGATGCCGCCCAGCACCACCACGTGCTGGAACAGGGACAGGAAGCCCCCGGCGATCTCGGACCCCCAGCGGCTGCGCACCTGCGACAGGTCTTGGATGGCGGCGAGGACGTGCAGGCCTTGGCCGCCGGCCTCGGACACCAGCGCGGGCAGCGAGTGGATCGGCGCGACGTTGGCGATCTCGTCGAGCACGAGGGAGACGGGCAGGCCGGGGTCGTCCCCGGCCACGACGGTGGCGCGGTGCCGCCGGTACTGGGCGTCGCGGACCGCCTCGATCAACGCCACGACCAGCGGGGCGACCGAGGCCTGCTGCTCGGCGGCCGCGGCGATGTACACAGTGTCGCGCGAGTCGACGAACTGGTCGGGGTCGAAGTTGACCTCCGAGGCGGCGTCCAGCGCCTGGGAGGTGGTGTAGACGTCGATCACGTCGGAGGTGGCCGACCAGATGGACTGGCGCTCTTCGGTGGCCGCCCGCTGGACCCCTTGAAGGACCTCGCGGGCCAGCAGCGCGTCAGGATCGCCTGCGCAGGCGGCGTCGAGGAGGATCTGCTCGGGCTGGTCGATGTCGCCCGACAGCACCCACGACACCACGGTGCGCATGCTCAGGTTGGCCTTGGCGGCGGCGTGCAGCAGCGGGCCCAGCAGCGCGGCCGAGCGGGAGGTCCAGTGCGACTCGTGCCGCGTGCCCCTAGCGGCCGGCGAGGCGTAGACCATGGCCTGGGCGATCCGCCGCCCGGACTCCCACGAGCCGGCCGCCTCCAACGGCGACCAGCGCAATGTCACGACCCCGTCGGGCAGCCCGGCCGAGGCGTGGCCGGTGGGGTCGAACAGCAGTACCCGCCCGAACCGGGAACGCGCCCGCGCCGTAGCGATCAGCACGTCCGGTTTCGTGCTCGTGGTCAGCACCGCGCCGGGAGCGGACAGCACGGTGGGGATGACAACCCCCGAGGTCTTGCCGGCCCGTGGTGGGGCCAGCACCAGGGCGGCGCACTCGGCGGGAGCGTGCACCACCCCTACCAGCTCGTCCAGGCCAACGAACGCACCGCCACCAAGGCGAGCAGCGTCACGGCGCACCGCCTCGAGCGCGTCGAGGTCAGGGCGGATCAACCCCGCCCGCCGGGCACGCTTGGCCGCTTTGCGGGCGACCGTGACCGTGGCGGTCAGCGCGAGGGGCGCCACCCACCCTGGCGCGTCGCCGGTCAACAGCGGCCACGCCGCCGCCGTGGTGGCGGCAGCACCGGCGC
>JBOGED010000110.1:0-15693 GCA_050743625.1 Egibacteraceae bacterium
GTCTCGTTGACCACGGGACCTTAGCGGGCGGGGAGAATGCACGCCATGGACCTCATCCGCTGCGCGCACATCGGGCCCTGCGTCGCGGTGACCGGGATCACGACGGCGCTCGCGATCTCGACCGGCATCGGAGCGGGCGCGCTCTGGGTCGCCGCCGCGGTCATGGCCGGGCAGCTGTCGGTCGGCTGGGCGAACGACTGGTTGGACGCTGGCCGCGACCGTGCGGCGGGGCGTACCGACAAGCCGCTTGCCTGCGGGACGTTGCCGGTCGACACGGTGCGGCGGGCGGCCTTTGTGGCGCTCGCAGCCTGCGCCGCGCTCTCGTTGGCCTGCGGGATCCGCGCGACGGTGGTCCACCTCCTCGCGGTCGGTATGGCGTGGGGATACAACCTCGGTCTCAAGCGCACACCGGCGAGCGTCGCGCCGTACGCGCTCTCGTTCGCGCTGCTGCCGGTCTTCGTCACCTTGGCGAGCCCCGCGAGAAGCGTGCCTGGAGGTTGGGCGATCGCCGCGGCCGGCTTCCTCGGCGCCGGAGCCCACTTCACGAACACGCTTCCCGATCTCGAAGCCGACGCCCGCACGGGCGTCCGTGGCCTCCCCCAACGCCTGGGCCCAACAGCCTCGCTCGCCGCCGCCGTGACATTGCTGGCCACGGCGGGGGCGTTCGTGACCCTCGGCCCTCAGGGCTCACCCTCGCGCGGGACGCTCGCCATTGTGACCACGGGCGCCACGCTCCTCACTGCGGTCGTCATCGCGAGCGCGAAAGGCCACCCTCGCACGGCCTTCCGCCTCACCATCGGTGTCGCGGTCGCAATGACCACGGCGTTAGTGACCACGGGCACCCAGCTGTGAGGTCGCCTCAGGCCAGGTCGCGTAAGAACGGATTCGTCGCTCGCTCCCTGCCGACCGTGGTCTCGGGACCGTGGCCCGAGGCGATAACGGTGGCATCGTCGAGGGGGAGCACGGAGCGAGTGATGGAGGCCATCTGCTGATCCCATGATCCTCTCGGGAAGTCCGTCCTGCCGACTGAGCCGGCGAAGATGAGGTCACCGGAGAGGAGGAGAGGGTCGTCCTCGCCGGTATCCGTCAGTAGGAAGACGCATGAGCCCGGGGTGTGACCTGGGGTGTGGCGAACCTCGAACGCGTAGCCGGCGAAGGACAGCGTCTGCCCGTCGCGCAGACCCTCTAGGCGCTCGGTCGGCGGGTCCCAGTCGAGACCGAACTGCGCTTTCAGCGCGCCTGGAGGCAGGTTGCCGAAGGCGGCGGCGGGATCGTCCCATATCCAGCGGTCGTCGGCGTGGAGCAGGACAGGCACATCCAGCCCGCTCGCCAGCTCGGGAACGGCCCACAGATGATCGAGGTGCCCGTGGGTGAGCAGGATGGCCTCGCACGTCACGCCTCGGGCCGCGAGGCGCTCCCGCACCGCGGTATCGCCGCCCTGGCCCGGGTCGACGACGACGGCTTTTCCCAGCTCGAGGTCGCCGAGGATGTAACAGTTGGCCTGCCATATTCCCAGCGAGAACCGCTCGACGAACCGCGTCTGGATCCCAAGCATCAGTTCGGGCGGGGGACGATCCGGTAGGCGTCGAACACGGACTCGACCCGGCGAACCTGGGCGAGGATGTGGCCGAGATGCGCGATGTCCGCGAGCTCGAACGCGAAGCGCAGGAAAGCGATCCGATCCCGCTGTGTGGTGACCTGGGCCGACACGATGTTGACCTGCAGGTCACCGAGGACCGTGCAAATGTCGCGGAGCAGCTGTTTGCGGTCGAGGGCCTCGACCTGAAGATTGACGCGGAAGGTCGCGGGCGTCCGGGTGTCCCAGTGGACCGGGACGAGCCGCTCTGGATCTTTGCGGAGGTCCTCGGCGTTGGGACAGTCGCCACGGTGCACGGAGACGCCGCGCGCGGCGGTGATGAACCCGATGATCCGGTCGTACGGGACCGGTGAGCAGCACCGCGCGAGCGTGATCCACGCGTTGTGGGTGTTCTCCACGACGACCGCGTCCGAGGGCCGCAATACCGGCTCGCGCTCGACGGGGAGCGGCGTATCCAGGTGGCCGGCGTCCTCACCGACGCGCGCCACCAGCTCTTGCACGACGACCGGGGCGCTGATGTGCCCGTCACCCACCGCGCGGTACAGCGCCTCCAAGTCCTGATATCGCATGGCTTCGGCGACCGCTCGCAGCTCTGGCGCGCCCAACAGGCGCTTCCATCCCGGCCCGCGTTTGGCGAGCTGCCGCTTGAGCTCGTCGCGACCCTTCTCGATCGCGTCGACGCGCCGCTCGCGTGAGAACCACTGCTTGATCTTCGATCGCGCCCGTGACGAGCCGACGAACTCGAGCCAGTCGCGAGAGGGTCCCGCGTCGGGGGCCTTCGAGGTGAGGATCTCGACCGTCTCACCGTTGCGAAGCTCGTACTCCAACGCGGCGAGCCGCCCGTTCACGCGCGCGCCGATCGTGCGGTGACCGACGTCGGTGTGGATCGCATAGGCGAAGTCGACCGGTGTCGACCCACGCGGCAGCGCCTTGATGTCACCCTGGGGGGTGAACACGAACACCTCGTCGGCGTACAAGTCCAGGCGCATGTTGCGCATGAACTCGGCGGAGTCCTTCGTGTCGCCCTGCATGTCGAGCATCTGCGACAGCCACTGCGCCTCGGAGTCGACCTCGGCGCCTCGCCCACCTCCGTTGGAGCGGGACTGCTTGTACTTCCAGTGAGCGGCGATCCCATACTCGGCCGTGCGGTGCATGGCGGCGGTACGGATCTGCACCTCCATGGGCTTCCCGTCTGCGCCGACGACCGTCGTGTGCAGCGACTGGTAGAGGTTGAACTTCGGCATCGCGATGTAGTCCTTGAACCGCCCGGGAATCGGGCGCCACATCGCGTGCAAGGTGCCAAGCGCGGCGTAGCAGTCCTTCACCGAGTCCACGATCACGCGGATTCCCACAAGGTCGTAGATCTCGGTGAACTCCTTGCCCCGCATGACCATCTTCTCGTATATGGACCAGTAGTGCTTCGGACGGCCGCGCACCTCCGCGCGGATCTTCACCGCCCGCAGCCGCTCTTCTACCTCGGTCACCAGCGAGCCGAGGTAGAGGTCCCGTTGCGGCTGGCGCTCGGCGACCATCGCCTTGATCTCGTCGTAACGCTTGGGATGCAGCGTCGCGAACGCGAGGTCCTCGAGCTCCCACCGGAAGTTCTGCATGCCGAGGCGGTGAGCGAGCGGCGCGTAGATCGCCAGCGTCTCTTCGGCGGTCCGCTTCTGGCCCGGCCGGGACCTATGGTGGATCGTCCGCATGTTGTGCAGGCGGTCCGCGAGCTTGATCACGAGTACCCGGAAGTCGGACGCCATCGCCATGAGCATCTTGCGGAGCGACTCGGCCTGCTGCTCCTCCTTGCTCGAGACCTGCAACCGGTCAAGCTTCGTGACCCCGTCGACGAGCATCGCGCACTCGTCCCCAAAGTCGCGCGCCAGGTCGCCGATCGTCATCTCCGTGTCCTCCACGGTGTCGTGGAGGAGCGCCGCGCAGATCGTCGGCGTGTCCATCCCCAGCTCGGCAAGCACCTCGGCAACACCGATCGGGTGGATGATGAATGGCTCCCCGGACTTGCGCTGCTGACCCGCGTGCGCCGCGTCGGCGACCTCGTAGGCGCGCAACACAGTCTTGACGTCGGCTTTCGGCGAATCCCGCCTCAGCGTCGTGATCAATGCCTGTAACCGGTCGGGGACGTGCAGACCAAGGTCGAACATGGGAAGCCGGGCAAGTACGGCCTTGACGCCTGACTGCCGCGACCGCGTCGGCGTTACCAAGGGAGGATCGAGATGGACAACCTTCCCGCCGCGCGCAAGCTCGCTGCTATCGACACCGGCCTGTTCGGCGTCGATAGGGGGATCTAGTAGCGCGTCCCCAAGGCGGCGTTCTTCCGCGTTCGTGGCGGCCTCCGCGATCGTCCCAGCCTAATGCGGAATCATCTCCACCATACCCCGACACCAGCTGCTGTCCGCTCACCAGGTCGGCCATTCGGGTGATGCGCGAATGGCGTAAGGGGAGCGTACCAGGGTACTTAGGACACCGCGGTGGCTTCCAGCTCCACGAGCAGTGGAGGGAACGCGAGCCGCGTCACCCCCAGCAAGGTCGCCGCGCACCGGCAGCCGGAATCGTCAAGCCTGGCGGTCACTACGCCAGCGTGCTCGAGGTACGCGTCGATATCCGTGGTGTGTACGCGTTGAGCCGGACGACGTCGGCTAGGCTCATCCCGGCGGCGGCCAGCACCTCTTCTAGATTGTCCAGCGCCTTTCCGAGCTGGGCCGCCATGTCACCGGCGTGGACGGGCGTGCCGCTTTCATCCACGCTGGTCTGGCCCGCGCAGTACAGGGTTCTGGACGCCGCAGTAACCTCGTTGGCCTGCACGAAGCCGAGCTCGTCCTGCCAGGTCCAGGGGTTGATCACCCTGCGTTCCATCAGCGGTCCTCCTGTCGCTCGAACGGTTGGGTCGCCCAGCGCAGCTTAGTACTGGACGAGGCTGATGTAGTCGTAGCCTTGGATCTTGGCGGCGCCGCCCAGGAAGCTCAGCTCGATGACGAAGGCGAGACCGGCGACGGTGGCGTTGCATTTTTCGATCAGCGAGCACGCGGCCTTCGCCGTGCCGCCTGTCGCGAGCACGTCGTCCACGATGAGGACGCGGTCGCCCGGCGCGAAGGCGTCGGCGTGGACCTCGAGGGTCTCCGAGCCGTACTCCAGCTCGTAATGCTCGGCCAGCGTGTCGTAGGGTAGCTTGCCCTTCTTGCGCAAGGGGACGAACCCCGCGCCGAAGTGATAGGCCACAGGGGCCGCGATGATGAAGCCGCGCGCCTCGATCCCGACGACCTTGTCGATCGTCCCCCGGCCGAAGCTCACGACGATCGCGTCGACGGCGCTGGAGAACGCGGCGGGGTCCGCGAGCAGGGGGGTGATGTCTTTGAATACCACCCCGTCCTTTGGGAAATCGGGAATGTCCCGGATCGACCGGTGGAGAATTGCCATGTCCAACTCAAGGCGCATATCCCGAACCTCAGCGCTTGCGCGATCCGGCCTTCTTCGATGGGCGCTTGTTCGCTCTTGGCGAAGTCTTGGGGGAAGTCTTGGGGGAAGCCTTGGGCGATGATCTCGGCGCAGCCTTTGGTGGCGGCTCACCCCGCCGGCGCGCCGCGACCCGTCGCTTCAGCTCCGCGTAGCGGGGCTCCTTCTCTTTCAGCCACACGAGGAACGGGGTCGCGATGATCACCGAGGAGTAGGAGCCCACCGCCATGCCGACAAACAAGGCCAGCGCGAGGTCCCTCAGCGTGTCCGCCCCCAACAGGTTCGCGCCGATGAACAGCAGCGAGCCGACGGGCAGGATCGACGTGACCGAGGTCGAGAGCGAACGGACGAGCACCTCGTTCAGCGCGCGGTTCGCGGTCTCGCCGTAGGTTGCCGCCGCACCCGTCGACAGTCTGGCGGTGTCCTCCACGACGCGGTCGAAGACGACCACCGTGTCGTACAACGAGTACCCGAGGATCGTGAGAAACGCGATGACGGACGCGGGAGTCACCTCGAACCCGCTGAGTGAGTAGACGCCAACCGTGACGAGGATGTCGTGTAGCAACGTCACGACGGCGGCGGCGGCCATCCGCCACTCGAAACGCAATGAGATGTATCCCACCACCAACACCAGGAAGACCAGCAGCGCGCGGATCGCCTGGCGCGTGATCTGATCGCCCCACCGAGGCCCCACACTGCTCACGCCGATCGCATCCGGGGCAGCGCCCGTGACCCGTGAGATGGCCGCGGTCACGTCGGTCTCGGTCAGACCTTCGACCTCCGCGATTGCCGGAGTGTTGACGATCGCTCCCTGCCCGCCCTCGACGATCTGGACAATCGCTCCACGCACGCCCAAGCCTTCCAGCGCCTGATTGAGCTCGGAGACGGTGAAGTCCCTGGTTGCGTTGGCTACGGTGAACGCGCTGCCGCCGGTGAACTCGATGCCGAAGTTAAGGCCGCGCAACGCCAGGGTGGTGAAGCACGCCACGACGACGACCAGCGTCAACCGGAGCCAAAGGGGGGACCGGCCGATGAAGTCGATCGCGCTCCGGCCAGTGAGCAGCCGGTTGAGCGCGGTGTCCGTTTGGGTGGGTGGGTGGGGGTGGTCGGCGTGGTCGGTGGTCATCGTTACACCTTCGCGCTTGTCGGGGGCCGCTTCGTCGCGCCGTTCGACGCGTGAACCACCCCGGCCCTCAACCCCATGAACCGTGAGGACGCCAGCCTCGGGCTCCGGGCGATGAGCCCGAACGCCGCTCGCGTATAGGTCGCGAACACCAGCGTGTCGATGAGGGTCGACAGCCCCAGCGTGAAGGCGAATCCTCGCACCGGCCCGACCGCGAGCAGGTAGAGCACGGCGGCGGCGAGGAACGACACCGTGTTGCCCGTGAGGTTGGTGCGAAGCGCGCGGCTGAACGCCGTGTCCGCGGCGGTCCGCACCGTACGGCCCGCGCGGAGCTCGTCTCGGTAACGCTCCCGGTAGATGATCGACGAGTCGGCGGCGATGCCGATCGAGACGATGATCCCCGCGATACCCGCGAGCGTCAGCGTGAAGCCCGCGAGACTGCCGAGCACGATCAGGGTGCCATACACCACGAGCCCGAAGACGGCCAGCTCCGTGATGGTTGCGACGCCGATCCCCCGGTAGAGCGCGATCATGTAGGCGGCGACGAGCGCCAAGCCGATCGCCCCCGCCGCCAGCCCCGCCTGCAGCGAGCTGCTCCCGAGTGTCGGGGACACGGACTGGAAGGTTCCGAACTCGAGCGGTATCGGCAGTGCGCCCGCCCGAAGGATCGCGGCGAGGTTCTTCGCCTCACGTTGCCCTCCGCCGACCGTGATGATCGCGTTTTGGTCGATGCCCTGGTTGCAAGGGACGTCCGCCCCGATGGGCGGGGCGGACTCGACGATGTTGTCCAGCACGATCCCGAGCTGCCGGGCCGGCGCGCCGAAGGGCTCGCAGGCGAGCCTGCCGGTGATCTCCTTGAACTTCCCCGCGCCTTGATCGGTGAGGGTCAGCTCGACGACCCAGTTGCCGAGGCCGGACTGTTCGGGAGCGGCTTGCGCGTCGGCCAGATCCGTGCCGACCACCTCAGCCGGTCCCAGCCGCAACCGGGTCCACTCAGATACAGGCACGGTCGTCTCCGCTTGCCCAGGCTCCGGGTCGGGCCGCAGGCAAAGAACGACCTCCTGGTCGCGGGGCTGTTCCAGGTCACAAGGCCCGGACGCGTCGACAGCGCCCAAGCCCGGATCCGCAGCTCCTGCTGCGGGCTCCGGCTCCCCCGCCCGAGCCTCAGCGGGCCCGAGCGCCTCGAGCACGGGACGGAACTGCAGCTGCGCCGTCCGACCGATGACCTCGCGGGCCTGCTCCTGGTCGGCGATGCCGGGGAGCTGCACCTGGATGGTGTTGCCTTGACGGGTGATCTCGGGCTCCGCGACCCCGAGCGCGTCGACGCGCTGGCGGATGTTGGAGACGGTCTGGTCGAGGACATCCTCGTCGACGGCGCCCTGACCCTGGACAGGGATGAGGATCGCACTGACCCCACCCTGCAGATCGAGCCCAAGCTGAGGCTCTAGGCGAAGGCTGAGGATGGTTCCCCAAAGCGCGCCCACGGTCACCAACACGGCGACCAGCAACGCGACGAGCTTTCCTTTGCCCATATGCGTCCCCCTGGCTAGTGGCTAAAGGATCTGCACCGTGTTCACGGTGATCTTGAAGTCGCATCCCAACGTCCGGGCGGCACGTCGGCACATGATCATCCGCTCGAGGAAGATCTCGAAGTACTCCAAGACCTGGCTGATCGAGGTGTCGATCGACAACTCCAACGTTAACGTCGCCGCCTGGGGGTCAACCCGCAAGAACGATGCCTCGACCGCGTAGTTCACACGGTCGTGGATGTCCATCTCGATCGAGGCGTCCTTCCGCACGCGGCTGCGGTGGACGTCCGATTTGTCCGCCAAGATGACCGCCGCGCTGACGAGCGACACCGAGTCGCCGTACCGCTCCTCGTGGTTGCCGACCGCGGCGAGCACCTGAGCGATGTCCGACGGGGGGACCTCAAGCTCCTTCAACAGATCGTAGGCCAGCACCGCGGACATCTGCCCGTGATACGAGCGGCTCACGACGTTGCCGATGTCGTGGAGATAGCCGGCCACCGCTCCGAGCTCGGCGACGCGGTGATCATGGCCGAGATGTGTCAGGACGTTGAACGCGATGTTCCCCACGAGGTTGGCGTGACGCAACCCGTGCTCGGTATAGCCCTGGGCGCCCAAGAACTCGTCGGCCGCGAGGATGAACGCCGACACGCGCTCGCTCGAGCGGACCTTGTCCAGGAGGGGAATGCGAACCCGTCCAGTGGAGACCGCTGGGGTCGCTCGTTCCTCACCGGTCCTGGTGCGGCCCCCGACCGGCACTCCCTCGAGTCCTATCGTCCGGTCCATGGCCGCTTCAATCGCTTCCGGCCTGCTCGAAGTCCTCATCGTCGATATCGACCAACCGGCGCGCGACTGCCTGCTTCGAGAAGGTCACGACGACGCCAGGCGCGACCTCGAGCCTCATGGTCTGGTCGTCGACGCTCTGGATGGTGCCGTGCAGGCCGCCGATGGTGACGATCCGGTCGCCGTTGCCCAAGGAGTCGATCAGCGTCTTTTGCTGCTTCGCCCTCGTACGTTGCGGGCGCAGGATCAGCAGATAGAAGACCACCGCGATGAGCAGGAACGGGACGAGTTGGAGCAAGCCGCCACCGGGAGCGGGCTGCTGCGCGAGGATTGACAGTGGAAGGTCCATGGGATGAATGCCTTCAGACGGGCGTCGTGGTTAGGGAGTAACACGCGCGTCCATGACCGCGCTATCGCCAAACGGCGGCCTACGATAGCACCCACCCGAGGCCGCTTCGTGGTCGGCGGCCCGCGGGATGGCTCAGGCGTCGAAGAGCGCGCCGGTGGACAGCCGGGATTGTGGGAGGGGGATCCCCACGTGAGCGAAGGCGCCGTCAGTGGCGATCCTGCCCCGGGGAGTGCGCGCGAGGAGACCTTGCTGGATGAGAAACGGCTCGACGACGTCTTCGACGGTGTCCGGCTCCTCCCCCACCGCCACCGCCAGGGTCGACAGGCCCACGGGCCCACCACCGAAGTCCCTGCACAGTGCGAGCAACACCCACCGGTCGAGCTTGTCCAGACCTCGGGCGTCGACCTCGAACAGATCCAGGGCCGCGCAGGCGACCCGGGCGTTCACGACCCCGTCCGCCCGTACCTCGGCGTAGTCGCGGACCCGCTTGAGCAGCCGGTTGGCGATCCGGGGAGTGCCACGGCTGCGGCACGCCACCTCGTCAGCGCCGGCCTCGTCCATCTCGATCGCCAGGATGCCGGCGCTGCGCCGGATGATCCCTCCCAACTCTCTCACGGTGTAAAACTCGAGGCGCGCGGCGAACCCGAACCGGTCACGCAACGGGCTTGTCACGAGCCCGGTCCGAGTAGTGGCGCCAACCAGCGTGAACTCGGGAAGGGGGAGGCGTAGCGCCTTCGCCCCAGGCCCCTTCCCCACGACGATGTCAAGGGTAAAGTCCTCCATCGCCGGGTAGAGGATCTCCTCCACCGCGCGCGGGAGGCGGTGAATCTCGTCGATGAACAACACATCGCCCGCCTCAACGTTCGACAGGATGGCGGCCAGGTCTCCCGCCCGCTCTAGGGCAGGTCCGCTGGTCGCCCGCAGGTCCGCGTCCATCTCGGCGGCCACGATCCCGGCCAAAGAGGTCTTCCCGAGGCCTGGCGGACCACTGAACAGCAGATGGTCGGCGGCCTTCCCGCGACCGCGGGCCCCTTCCAGCACCAACTCGAGCTGCTCCTTCACCCGTGACTGACCCACGAACTCGCTCAAGCGCCGTGGCCGTAGGCTGGTCTCAAGCTCAGCGTCCTCGGTGACGCGCGCGGAAGAGAGCACCTCGTTGTTCATGTTGTTCATCAGGGACGCCCCAGGGTGCGGAGCGCGGTGCGGAGCAGGTCCTCGACGCGTACGCCGGGGTCGTCGGGCAAGCTCGTGACCGCCTGCTGCACCTCGGCCGTCGCGTAGCCCAAGGCGAGGAGCGCCTCGAGCACCTCGCCTCGAGCGCCGTTGATCTGCCCGGCGGGACAGGCGTCGCCGGGAACTCCCTGACCATTGCTGCCAAGTCGCTCACGCAACTCCAAGATCATGCGTTGCGCGCCCTTACGGCCCACGCCGGGGATCACCGTGAGCGCCTTCACGTCCTCGGTGACGACCGCACGGCGTAGCCCGTCAGCCCCGAGCGTGCTCAACGCCGCCAGCGCGAGCTTTGGACCGACCCCGGTGACCGACAGCAGGATCTCGAACACGTCACGCGCCGTGGGATCGGGGAACCCGTAGAGGTCGAGCGCGTCCTCACGCACCGAAAGGTGCGTATGAAGCGTGACCTCCGCGCCCACCGGACCGGAGGATGCGCCCACTGGCACATGTACCCGGTATCCGACACCACCGACGTCCAGGACGACCTCGCCGACGCCGCCAGCAACCAGGCGACCGCGGAGTAGCGCGATCATCGTTGGCGCCCCCGCAGCGCGCAGCTTTCCTCCGCATACGCGGGAAAGTTGCGTCTTCCGACCGGCGCGCCGGTTTTGACCCGCAGGTTTCCTCCGTATCCGAGGGAAAGCTGCGATCCACGAGCCGGCACCACCAACGGACCCACTATGACCTCCCTGGGCGGACGACCTGCGCACCAACCCGCGCGGCGGAAAGTGCGGCCGCGAGGCGTGGGCTCATCGCGCCTGAGGGGGTACTCCCTCCACCACGCTGGAGGTGGCAAAGCGCGAGGGCGAGGGCGTCGGCGGCGTCAGCCGGCGACGGGGCCTTACAGAGGCGAAGCTGTGCCTTGACCATGTAGGCGACCTGGTCTTTGTCCGCGGTCCCGCTGCCGGTCACGGTGGCCTTGACCTGAGTTGGCGTGTACTCGACCGCAGGAACGCCTGCCTGCGCGGCGCAGAGCAGGACGACCCCCGCCGCCTGCCCCACCCCCATGGCCGTCCGCGCGTTGCTGTTGAACAGCACCCGTTCCACCGCAACCGCCTCCGGTCGCAGGTCGGACAGCAGGGTGGTCAACTCCGCATGCAACTGGGCGAGCCGCTCGGGCACGGGGCGGTCAGGCGGCGTGCGCACCACGCCGACCCAGACCATTACCGGCCGCTGCACCGAGCCCGAGACCATCCCCACCCCACACCGCGACAGCCCAGGATCGACCCCTAACACTCGCACAACGACGCCCCCTGTAGAACGTATGTACGGCTTGAGCGTAGCAGAGTTACGCGACGGCTTCGAGGATGTCGTCCGGGATGTCGAAGTTGGAGTAGACGTTCTGGACGTCGTCGCAGTCGTCTAGGGCGTCGAGGAGGCGCAGGACCTGTTTGGCGACGGACTCCTGGGTGATCGCGACGGTGACCGACGGGAGCATCGTCGTCTCGGATGATGAGACGGGGATCCCCGCGTCCTCCAAGGCTTTTCGGACGCTTTGGACGTCGGCGGGCTCGGTCGTGACCATGAACGAGTCCCCATCTTGGGTGACGTCCGTGATTCCGGCGTCCAAGCCGGCGACGAGGAGGTCGTCCTCGGACGCCTTGCCGATGGGCACCAGGATGACGCCGGTGCGCGTGAACAGGTAGTTGACGGCGCCCGGCTCCGCCAACGACCCGCCGTTCTTGTTGAATGCGGCGCGGACGTCGTTGGCGGCGCGGTTGCGGTTGTCGGTAAGGCACTCGACGTACAGCGCTACCCCGCCGGGCGCGTACCCCTCGTAGTACACCGTCTCGTAGTTCGCGCCGCCCGCGGAGCCCGCCGCCCTCTTGAGCGCCCGCTCGATGTTGTCCTTAGGCATCGAGGCGTCGCGGGCCTTCTGTACGGCGTCCGCGAGCGTCGGATTGGCGTCCGGGTCGGCTCCGCCGACCTTCGCGGCCGCCTCGATGCCGCGGATGAGACGGGCGAACAGCTTGCCGCGCTTGGCGTCAGCCGCGCCCTTCTTCCGCTTGATCGTCGACCATTTGCTGTGACCGGACATGGTCTGGTTATCCTCACGCTTGCTGGACTATCTCCACGAAAAGCCGGTGGAGACGGCTGTCCCCGGTCAGCTCCGGATGGAACGCCGACACGAGGTGGCGGCCTTGACGGGCGAGCACAATTTTAGCACCCACCGGTCTCCCGTCCCGATCACGCGGGTTGACGCTCGCCAGCACCCGGACGTCCGGTCCCACCTGCTCCACCCACGGCGCTCTGATGAAGACGGCGTGGAGGGGCGCCTCCGGGAGCCCAGGCACGTCGAGATCCGCCTCGAAGCTGTCCACTTGGCGCCCGAACGCGTTCCGGCGCACGACGAGGTCCATCGCGCAAAGCAAGGGTTGGTCCGACGGCCGGCCGTCCGCGAACAACGCCTGGCGCCCCATCAAGATCGCTCCCGCGCAGGTCCCGAACGCCGGCAGGTCGGTACGCAGCCGCGCCCGCAACGGCTCCAGCAGCTCGTAACGATCCATCAGCCGCCCGATCGTCGTGGATTCGCCGCCAGGAATCACGAGCCCGTCGAGCCCGGCGAGCTCATCCGGCCGCCGCACGACCCGCACGCCTACCCCACAGGCCGCCAGCATGCGCATGTGCTCGGGCACATCCCCCTGCAACCCAAGCACGCCGATCAGCAGGCGATCCTCACGCATGCCGCGAAGGCTATCGGTGGTGTGAGTGCACGTATCAGGCGTGGACCAAGCCGCCTCTCACCAGTGGTCGGAGTGGGGGCACTCCATGATGTGCGGAAGGGGAGTCGAAGATGTCAACGATGATCGTCACAGACCCGAAGAACCGAGTTGAACGGGCCGAGCCATCTGTGCTGACCTGCGCGGAGTGGACCGACGAAAGCGGCGCGCGCTGCGGGCTGCCGGTCCAGGTCGTAAGGTCGGACATGCTCGGGTCCACGGAGGGACAGGTCGAGCACGTGCACACGCGATGCGCGGCGGGGCACTGGCTGAACTGCCCCGTCGAGGTTTTCGTGTAACCAGCTGATCCTCCACGCATGCGCGTCTCAGGCCCGCGTGACCTCCCAGTGCTACACTCTCGGCGCTTTTCGGTGCACGGTGCCGCGGAGAACTGATGAGCGGCCTGGGCGGCACCATCCCCAAGCGCGAAAGCTCATCGTGAGCCGGAGGACGACGTGGCATTCGAGCCGGTCGATCAGCAGCCCGACCTGTCCGCTTTGGAGAAGCGGATACTGGAGCGTTGGCGGGAGCGTGACGTGTTCCGCCGATCGTTGGAGCGCACCGCTGGCGGGCCGCTGTTTTGCTTCTACGAGGGGCCGCCCACCGCCAATGGGCGCCCGGGGGTGCACCACGTGGAAGCCCGGGTATTCAAGGACATCTTTCCTCGCTATCGCACGATGAGGGGCAATCACGTGCCCCGTATGGCGGGGTGGGACTGCCACGGCATCCCGGTGGAGCTCGAGGTCGAGAAGCAGCTCGGGTTCAACCGGAAGACCCAGATCGAGGAGTACGGCGTCGCCGCCTTCAACGCGCGCTGCCGCGAGTCGGTCACCCGCTATGTGGACGATTGGGAGCGGCTGACCGAGCGGATCGGGTTCTGGGTCGACACCGACGGCGCGTATTGGACGATGTCCACGGAATACGTCGAGAGCGTCTGGTGGTCGTTAAAGGAGCTGTTCGACCGCGAGCTGCTCTACGAGGATTACCGGATCGTTCCCTATTGCCCCCGGTGCGGCACGGCGCTCTCCGATCATGAGGTCGCCCAGGGCTACCAGCAGACGGAGCACCCCAGCATCTACGTCCGGCTGCCCGTGGAGACCGGACCACTGGCTGGCGAAGGTGCCGACCTGCTGATCTGGACGACGATGCCGTGGACGTTGATCTCGAACACCGCCGCGGCTGTCGGCGAGAACATCCGCTACGTGCTCGCCCGCGGCGGTCGCGCGGGGGACCGACCGGTCGTCCTCGCGGCCGATCGCCTCGCCGACGCCCTCGGCGACGGTGCGGAGATCCTCCGCGACGCCGCGCTCGACGAGTTGATCGACGCGCGCTATCGCGCTCCCTTCGACTTCGTCGGACCTGGCTCGGCCGACGACCCCGGCGGCGACGCGTCCTCGTGGCGCTACGTCGTCGTGGGCGACTTCGTCAAGACCGACGAGGGCAGCGGGATCGTGCACACGGGAGCGGCATTCGGCGAGGACGACATGCGCCTGGCCCGCGAGCACGGCATGCCCGTGGTCACGCCGGTGAACGCGGAAGGGCGCTTCGACGAGCGTGTGGACGCGTACGCGGGAATGTTCGTCATGGACACGCACGCGCGGATCATCGACGACCTGCGCGATGCCGGGCTGTTGGTGCACGCCGGCACGTACACGCATACGTATCCGTTCTGCTGGCGCTGCAAGACGCCGCTCCTCTACTACGCCAAGCTGTCCTGGTACATCGCCACCACGCGCTTCCGCGACCGGTTGTTGCGGGAGAACGCGGAGGTCGACTGGCGCCCACCACACATCCGTGACGGCCGCTACGGCAACTGGCTGGAGAACAACGTCGACTGGGCGCTCTCACGCGAGCGCTACTGGGGCACGCCACTGCCGTTCTGGCGCTGTGGCGACTGCGGCCATACGGTCGCGGTCGGCTCGCTCGCTGAGCTGGGGAAGCGAGCCGGCACCGACCTGTCCGCGCTGGACCCACACCGCCCGTACGTCGACGACGTGACCTTCGCGTGCGAGGCATGCGGCGGCCCGATGCACCGCGTGCCGGAGGTCATCGACGCCTGGTACGACTCGGGAGCGATGCCGTTCGCACAGTTCGGCTACCCGCACGTGCCCGGGAGCGTCGAGCGGTTCACCGCGATGTTCCCCGCCGACTACACGGCCGAGGGCATCGATCAGACCCGTGGATGGTGGTACTCGCTGGAGGCCGTCGCGACGCTGCTGTTCGATCGCAGCAGCTACCGGCGTGCGCTGTGTCTCGGGCACATCGTCGACGCCGACGGTCGAAAGATGTCCAAATCCGTCGGTAATGTTCTCGATCCATGGATGCTCATCGATACCCACGGCGCGGACGCGCTGCGCTGGCTGCTGGCTGTCGAAGGCAATCCCTGGCAGTCGCGCCGGGTGGGCGACGAGCCGCTCAGAGAGGTCACGCGCAAGCTGCTGCTGACTGTCTGGAACACCTACTACTTCTTCGTCACCTATGCCCTTCTCGAGGGTTGGGCGCCCGACCAGGCCGCCCCGGCGATCCCCGACCGGCCGGTGATGGACCGTTGGATCCTGGCCGAGCTTGCCGACGTGACCGCCGAGGCCGACGCCGCGCTAACGGATTTCGACGCCACGCGCGCCGGTAGGCGGCTGGCGGGCTTCGCCGACGACCTGTCGAACTGGTATGTACGACGAAGCCGGGGCCGGTTCTGGAACACCGACCCGGGTGCGCGGCAGGGCGACACGCAGGCGGCGTTCGCGACGCTCCATGCCTGCTTGACGACATTGGCGGGGCTACTCGCCCCATTCACGCCGTTCCTCGCCGAGGAGCTGTACGAGAACCTTGTCCGCGGGGTGAATGGCCACGCCGAGGACTCGGTGCACCTGGCCGCCTATCCGGTCCCGGATCGCGCC
>JBOGED010000111.1:0-4912 GCA_050743625.1 Egibacteraceae bacterium
GCAGCCAGCTCGCCGAACCGCAACCCTCCGTACGCCGCGACGAGGACGAGCGCGCGGTACCGGGGTCCAAGCTGTTCGAATCGCTTCCGCGCGTTGGTGCCCGTCCTGAAGGCGACTTCGCGTTCTACTTCTTCCATCGCCTGGGCAAGGGTGGCGACCTCGTCCGCGCTGAGGAACCGCTGCTCCCCGTGACGCTCCGGTGGCAGCGGCACGTCAGCGCCCGGGTCGAACGCGAGCTTGCGATCCGCCACCGCCGCCTGAAGCATCTGATGCAGAGCGAAGTGCGCCTTGCGTACCGATGACGCGGACATTCCAGCCGCGACCATTCGCGCGACCCACGCGCGTACCGCCGCGTTGCTGATGCCATGGAGCGGCATCCGACCCCACTCGGGCAGCACATGTGTATTCACCGTCGAGTCGAGACGCACGAGCGCAGACGGCCGCAGGTCTACCTTCGTCGCACGCCAGATCGTCCACCACCTCTCTACCGTGATCTGCGCCGCCGCCGGGTCCACCCACGACCCCCGCAGCTTGTCCGTCTCGACCGTGGCGGCGAACCGCTCCGCATCGATCTTGCGTCTG
Source organism: Egibacteraceae bacterium (assembly GCA_050743625.1). Classification (GTDB taxonomy): domain Bacteria; phylum Actinomycetota; class Nitriliruptoria; order Euzebyales; family Egibacteraceae; genus JBOGED01. The sequence continues at coordinate 583 of JBOGED010000111.1, forward strand.
AAGGTCTTGGAGTGCTGCCGCCGATCCGGACCCCAGTAGCGGACCTTCCACCGGCCATTCGTCTGCTTGTCGATGGATGCCATGACAGCCCCCTATGCCGCCGGGCGCGGGTCAGTGCGCTCTTCGAGAAACGCTTCCACCTCGCAGCGGCGGTAGCGGACGTGACGTCCGCTGACGCGGATGCCGCGAGGCCCGACGCCGAGGTAGCGCCAGCGGTACACCGTGGATACCGGCACTTGGAGCAGCTCCGCGAGCTGCTTCACAGTCAGGTACTCCTCGCCTCTTGCCATTGCTTTCTCCCCCCTCGTGGTTATCCGGCGAGTGCCAGGACTTCGTTCAGCTCGGCGCGGGCCTCCCGTGCGGCTTCGCGCCGTGCGCGGGATTGGTTGCGGACGGTTCGGGCGAGCAGCGCGTCGCCGGCCAGGCGCCACCCGAACCCGGCGACCTCCCAGCGTTTCACCAGCGTCTCCCCCTCGACCTCGCGGCTCGGAGGGCGCTGGGATGCCGCCCATTGAGCGCGGGCGGTGCGCAGGGCGGTGAAGGTGGTCGAGTAGTGCCGTGACTTGGTCAGGAAGTGCCCGCCGTAGCCGAACTGGTGCGCCCACCGGTCCGTGCGCAGCTTGGAATCGTGGAGTGCCAGCCGCCAGGCGGTGAGCACGAGCCGGCGGACGTGCTCGGACACGGGTAGCGCGTCGAGGTCTTCTAGTTTGACGGGCCGGTCGAGCCCGCCGACGCACTCGGTGTGTTTGGTGGCGTATTTGGCGAGGTAGCCGGCGATCTTGTGGCGCTCACCGGTCTGGACCTCGCGGAGGTCGAGCTGCCGGCCCCAGCGGGCGGACGCCGCGTTGGGGATGACGCTGACGTCGGGCAGGCGACGATCTTGCTGGGTAAGGGATCCGGTACCCGGATCCCCCGGTTCCAGTGTGGTGGAGGGGGCGCGCGTCAAGGGTGGCTGACGCCACTTTCCCTGCGGGAAAGCCTTCGGCCCTTGACCCGCGCTCAGGATGCGCGCGGGGTAAGGAACCTCCGTACGGGCGACCGCGTTGCGGATCGCTTGGGCGAGCAGCTCAGCGGTGTACTGCTCAGGAGGTGGCTGGCAGGACTCCCCGGGCTGTGCGGCGTCGAGTCTGATGAGCAGGTGGAAGTGCACCAGGCCGCGTTTCTGATACTCGGCGACCTTGACGTACTGCACTGACACCTGCCGTTTGAGCGCCCGTTCGGAGATGCCGACCAGGGCGGCCAGCTCCCGGTAGATGCGGATGCGGGTACGCCGCCACAGCTCCGAGGCATGCGCGTTGAACAGCACCGCCCCGGCATAGTCCCAGCAGTCCGCACACAGGGGTCCGCCGAGCTCAGGGTCGTCCTCGCTGTGCCGCTTCGTGCAGGTCTTGGCCTTGCCGTGCTCGCATATCTCGCCGGCTTCGTCGCGGCGAGCCCGGCACGGAGCCACCCGCCCGCCCGCGTCTGTCGCTCGGGTGTGGACGGGGCCGAAGCTGGGCGCGGTCAACGTGGCGAACAGCGTCGGGTGACCGGCGACGGTGTCGGGCACGCCTTTGCCGCCGGTCAGCCCGGCCAGGATCAGCTGCCACGCATCCCCTTGGTAGAGCCGAGAGCAGGGCTCACACCGTGACGCCCGCCGGTTGTTACACCGCGTGTGCACGACCCCGTCGGGCATCCCGTCACTGGACCACCGCTGTTTCAGCTCCCCGGTCTGGCGGTCGACGGTGTCGAGGCGGCCGCGTAGCCGGATCGGCTGCTCGCAGCCGCCGACCTGGCGGGCCTGGTCTTGGATCGCCGCGGCGTCTTCCCCGCGGGACAGGATCTCCGCCAGCGCCGAGCCCAGGTCGATCACGGCGCCGGTCATGACCACGGCTCCTTGCACCAGACCCGCCAAACGTAGCGCTCGCGCAGGTCCTCCCACTCACCGTGCAGCCCAGCGACCAACGCCCGAGCCGTCCCCACCTCGCTCCCGTGAAGCGCCTCCAGGGTCCAGCCCAGCCGTAGGATCGCGGTGTCGAGATACCGCGGATCGGACAGCGCTCTGACTTCCCAGCGCAGCGGACGCATCGTCAGGCCCCTTTCCGTTTCGCGTCGAGGTGGGTGACGGTGGCGCCGCAGGAGCCACACCGAGCGCTGATGCCGCGCAGCGCTCGAGCGCGGGCGGCGAGCACGTCGAGGTCGGCGTCGTATAAGTAGTAGGAGCGCAACCGCACGGGCAGCTCGCCCTCGGCGATGAGCAGGCCGACACCGCGTTGGTCCCCGGCGATGTCCGAGGCGCTGAACCCTGCGGTGGCCATGCCCGCCCCGAGGATGGTGTCGGATGCTCCTCTGGTAGAGCAGCGCAGCGCCCAGCGATAGCCAACGAGGTCTCGTAGTGAGGTGGGGACCACATCACTAGAGGGTTTCTGCGTCGCGCCGATCCAGATGATCCCCGCCGCCCGGCCTCGCCGTATCAGGTCGGTGGACAAGCTGTTGAACTCCTCGCGAGCCTTGCGCTCACCGCCGGAGGTGTAGAACGCCAGCTCATCGCATCCGACCAGGTGTAGGCGTAGCCCGTCGCCGCGCTCGACCTTGCGCCGGCGCTGGTCGAGGAGCTGCTCGTAGCGTTGCTCCATCTCGGTTTGGAGCTGGCGGAGCACGTCGATCGCCTCGCCCACCTTCGGGCCGACAAACGCGCGGGCGCAGTCACGCCAGACAGCCAGCTCGACGCGTTTGCCGTCCAACAGCCACAGATCCACATCAGGGTCCAGCGCGGCGGTGGCGATCAGCAGCGACTGGGCGACCGACTTGCCGGCGCCCGGCTCCCCGCCGAGCAGCAGGTTGCGCTCAATCAGGCTGATCGCCACGCCGCGGCCGTGCTCGTCCACGCCGACCGGGATCGGCTCCCATAACGACAGCGACTCGGCGTCGAGGTTGGGCCAGGCCAGGCGCACCGTGCCAGCCAGCGCGTCACGGCGCACCAGGGACACGTCGGCGTAGCGGGCGTTGTCAGGGTCGCGGGCAACCTTGACCTCGCGGACCTGGAGGTAGGCGGCCAAGGTCTCCGCGCGGGTCTCCAGGTCGGTTACGCATTGACCGGCGGCCAGCCGCACCGACAGCGCTTCTCCCACCGGCAGCGCGGCGATTCTTGTGATCCTGGGGGTGCGCTCGTTGAAGGTTTCCAGGCCGGCGTGCCGGCACGCCCTCGCCCACCGTCGACGCAACCTAGCCCTGTGGGCGATCCAGCCCAGCCAGGCGCGAGGCCCCTGTGGTGCAAGCGTGGTCGCGAGGAGCGTGACCACAACGACGCCCGCGACCGGGCGGACAGTGACGGTATTGAGCCCGATCCACACCGTCACCGTGATGGCAACGATGCCGATCTCGACACGCCACCGCCAGCCCAACCCGACGAGCCACCCGGCCAAGCGCGTCGCGGGATGCGGACGCGCAGGCCAGTGCCAGGGGTGGGTCCCCGGCATGCGAGGCGCGGCCGGGGGACGCTCGATCAGCTTCATCGGGCTCACTCGGCTCTCGCGCCGTTGCGGATTCGAGCGGCCGCGGATTCGACGCCCAGCGCGCGGAACGCCACCCCGGACTTGTCGCCGATGTCCCATGGTTGCGCGGTCAACTCCGCAAGCACGACCGGCTGGCCGGGCACGAGCCCCACTGGCTCGCCGGGGACCTTGACGTTGATGATCTCGGCCTCGCCGGTGCCCATCGCGACCAGGCGAACGGAGAACAACGGCACCCCGTCCTCCAACTTCGCCCGGCCGGTGTCGAAGTCGCGCACCGGCACCGGTGTGGTCACCAGCAAGAACGTGAGATCGGACGTGTCGATTCTCAGCTTCACCGCAATCCCCCTTTAGGCAACCGGATATACCCTCGTACCAATAAGTCTAGTGACTGCGGTTGCTGTCGTCAACTTCTCATACCAATGAGTCAATGTGCTGGTATCTCGTACACGAGCACATGCCGGTCCCCGGCCAGCAGGAAATCGCTGACCTCCAGCGGTCGCTCGGCGGGGTCGTAGAGCGTGCGCAGTACCCGCACGACCGGCACGCCCTCGCTGATCCCCAGCTGCCGGGCTTCCTCTGGACTGGGCATCCGCAGCGTCAACTCCTCGATAGAACGCTCCGGCTGTCTTATCTCCGCCACGTCGAGGGGGAAGTAGCGGTCCCCCACCAGCACCGCCTCCCCGCCAACCAGGAGCACGCACCGGCGAACCAGCGCCTGTTGGGATGGCCGCAGCCCGAGCCGCCACGCCACGTCTTCTGGTGGGTACACGACCTCGGCGCCGACAAGCCGTTGGTCGGGCTCCGCATCCTCCATCTCGGAGTCCGCAGGCGAGCTG
>JBOGED010000112.1:0-2126 GCA_050743625.1 Egibacteraceae bacterium
TACATCATCCTCGGCGTGCGTGCTTCTGGTATGACCGCGCGACTGGATGGGCGCAGGCGGCGGGCGACACGGCTGCTCAAGGCTACATTTTGCTGCGAAAATCGCAAATGGCGTATGACGATCGCGATGCCGTGCGCGTCTTGACATTGGCTCAAGCTGCGCAGTACGGCCCATGGCAGCTTCCCAGGTCGGTATGTGCCGAAGTGACCCAGCAAGAGGCCCGCGGCTTAGCGATGGTCGGCGAGCCCATCGGTCTCATCGAGCAGAAACTCGATCTGGCCCGCCAGCTTCTTACTGACACTGCCCTTGACGATGCACAGCCTGGCCAGTTCGGCTGCTCCTTCAATGAGGGCGCACTCACTCTGCGGGCGGCGAGCTGCTATATCGAAGCGGGCAAACCGCAGCAGGCTGCCGCGCTCTATGGTCAAGTGTTATCCGCCGGCGGACTCTCGCGCCGTGATCGTGGCTACTTCCTTGCGCGCCGCACGTCATCATTGGCGCTGGCTGGCGAACCCGATGAAGCCGCAAGCGCGGGGTTGGAAGCCGCACAACTCGCGTCATCCACTACCTCACAGCGCACCAAACGTGAACTGGTACGGGCATTGGCCGCCCTCACACCATGGCGCAACCGGCCAGGGCCCCGCGCGTTACGCGAAGCGCTGGCAACCTCGCAGACGACAGTTACGAAGCCGCCGTCACCCAGTCCGCCACCGTCCGGATGACGAACGCCTGCCACTCCTGGCTTTGCGGATTGAGATACTGCGGATCGTCATGCACTGCGAAGCCATGTTGCGCCCCGTCAATCTCGATCAGCTTGTGCTCCACCTGGAGCTGCCGTGCTGCCGTCCTCGAGGATTCAGTCGGAACGAATGTGTCCTCAGTGCCGTGCACGATCAAGGTCGGCGCCTTGATATCGCCAAGCACTTCAACCGGTCTTATCCAGAACACCTCGTTCAATAACGCTCGGCCGTGTTTCACACCTGGCCGATGGCTGATGTACCCCTCCTCGGCGAGCGCCTGCGCCGCCTCGTTATCAAGAAAATTATTCGACCAATACGGCTTCTGATCGACATATCGAGCCTTGTAGTTGAGCTGCGGATTGAGAAGCACGAGCCGCGTCAGTTCGTCAGGCTGCTTGGCGGCATAGTAAGCCGCTAACCCGCCACCAAAGCTCGTCCCCAGCAGGCTGATATCGCTTACGCCGGTTGCCTCGCGCACCTCGGCAATGGCGACACGGATGTCATTGAGGTGGGCCGCCAGCGTCACCTCTTCCAGCCGACCGCCACTCTGACCGTGTCCCCGCAAGTCGTAGCGCAGTGACGCCACACCCACCTTGCCAAGTCCCTCGGCCAGCTGGGCAAAGAAGCCGCCCTCCTCGCGGTCGACGCCAGCACCATGGACAAGGACGATGGCGCGATCGGGTTTTTCGGGGAAGACGACCGTCCCAGCCAGCTGCAGGCCATCGAGGGTGCGCCACTTCATGATGATGCTCTGCATCTGTGCCACTCTAGGCGCTTGCGGGACCCCGATCGACAAAACGTTGTCTATGCCGCGGCGGCTCCGGTGGTGGTGATGCCGAGGTCGTGGAAGAGGGTGTGCATGTTGATGCGGAGGGTTTCGTAGTCGCGATCGATGCGGGTCCAGTGGGTGGGTTTGCGGCCCATGCGGGGGCTTCGGACGCCGGCGAGGATGGGTGCGATCCCGTGGTCGCGCAGTGCCAGTAGAGCGGTGATGGTGCGTGCTGCTAATGCGGGGACCTGGTAGCGGTGGGATCGGCCGGGTTTGGTGATGAGTTCTTTACCGCGCCGGAGGATCGCCATGCCGAGTGCGTCGAGGACGAGTTCAGTGCGCATAGGGGCAGCGATTGACCAGCCGATGATTCGGCGGGAATAGGCGTCCATCACTGCGGTGCAGTGCAGTTTCCCTTCATTGGTGGGGTGTTCGGTGATATCGGTCAGCCACAAGCGGTCGGGGGCGTCGACGGTGAACTGGCGGTGCGCCAGGTCGTCCTCGGTCGCTGGACCGGTCGGGTCGCGGCGTGCGCGGCGCCGGTAGAGGCCCTGCAAGCCTGCCTTGCGCATGAGCCGAGCGACCCGCTTGTGATTGACCGCCAGGCCCAGCCCGAG
>JBOGED010000113.1:0-11496 GCA_050743625.1 Egibacteraceae bacterium
GCGCCCAGCCCCGCCAGCCCGGTATCCGCGAAGGCCGCGTCGGGCGCCCAGCCAGCGGAAAGGCGGCGGGCCGCTCGCCGGAGCAGATCCCTGGTCTGCGGGGGAGCGAGCGGCGCCACAGTGTCCAGGGCGGCGGCGAGTGACAGCCCGCCGGCCATCGCCACGGCGACGAGGTCGATGGTCTCGGCCGCTCCCCCACCACAGGGATCCGCCGCGACCGCCGCCTTGCCGGCCGTCGCGACGATCCGCCGCGACCAGGCCTGCCCCGCCGCCACAAGCGCGAGCGCGAGGATCCCGGTCACGACGCCAGCGGCGGTCCCGTAAAACGCGAGCGTCCCGCGATCGATCACGACAAGAAGCACCCACAGCATCACCGGCAGCGCGGTGAGCACTCGCGCCGCCCCACGAGCCTGCGCCGTCCGGATGCGGAGCAACCTGGCCAGAGCGGCTTCGTCTCGCACGTTGTCCAGCGCCTGCTCGACGGCGCTCACGGTGCCAGCACCGGCCTCGTCGGCCACACCGAGCGCGCGGACGAGCAGGTCAGCCGCAGGATCCCCGGTGTCGACCGTCACCGCGGCCTCGGCGAGGGACTGGCCAACCCGTACGGCTCGCACGACCGACGCGAGCACGCCCTCACCCCCGCACTGGGACAGCGCGGCGGCCGGCGACGCGCCCGCGGTCAACGCGGCGCGCAACCCCGCGAGCAGCGTCATGTCCAACGACTGCGCCGGCTGCGCGGTCATGACCAGCACCCCCGGCGCCAGACCTCGCGCACCCGCAAGGGCCCGTCGCCACCACGAGAGGCGACCTCCGCGATCTGCACGACTCCGCGTTGGCCGTCCGGCCCGCGGGACAACACGACGAACAGGTCCAGGCCGACCTCCAATTGGGCACGAGCCGCCGCCAGCGGAAGGCCACCCAGCAGCGCCATGCCCTCAAGGCGTACGAGGGCCTCACTCGCCGCCCGAGCATGCACCGTGGTCATACAACCCTCGTGACCCGTCGCCAGGGCCTGGAGCACATCCACGACCTCGGCGCCACGAACCTCGCCGACAACGATCCGGTCAGGCCGCATACGCAGCGATTGGCGGACGAGGTCGCGGATCGTGACCTCGCCGGCTACCTCGGCGTTCGGCGGCCGGGTCTCCAGCCGCACCACGTGGGCGCAGCGTGGCCGCAGCTCCGGCGCGTCCTCGATTACGACGACGCGCTCGCTGGCGCGCACCTCGGTGAGCAAGAGGCCGAGCAATGTCGTCTTGCCGGTCCCGGTTCGCCCGCAGATGACGATGGCGCGCCGGTCGGCCACCGCCGCGCGCAACAGCGTCGCGATCTCGGTCGGCACCGCGCCCGCTGAGGCGAGCGCGTCCCAGCTGGCCTGGACGGCGGAGAACCGCCGGATCGTGACGACCGGTCCCGTAGGGGCCAACGGCGGGAGCAGCGCGTGGAGCCGGCTTCCGTCTGCGAGCCGGGCGTCGACGAAGGGGTGCGCGCGGTCGAACCGCAAGCCGAGCGGCCCGACGACCCGCATGACCGCGGCACGGACGGCCTCCGCGTCCGCGAACCGGACCTCCGTGCGCTCGAGCCGGCCAGCGCGCTCGACCCAGACCTCGCCCGGGCCGTTCACCATCACGTCCGTGACCGCAGGGTCGCGGAGGAGCGGTTGCACAGGTCCCAGGCCGGCGAGCGCGTCGGCGACCTCGCGGACGGTGGCGGCGAGCGCGTCGGGAGCAAGGAAGGCGCCCTCATCACGGACGGCCCGCGCCACGGCTGACCGGATCGCGGCGACTCTGGCGGCGCCATCCGCGGCCTCGACGACGGCGGGGTCGTCAGCGACACGGCGCCGCACTCGTTCGATCAGCATCCCGCTCACGTGGCTACCGCCAGACCCGGTTGAGACCGGTCCGTAGGATCTTGAGCCAGCTTCCCGGCAGCCCGCTGGGGACCGTGCCGGCAAGCCCCGCTCGCGCCACCCGGGCGGACCGCGGCAACCACGCGATCGGGGCACGGCCGAGGCGCCTGCGCACGGCGAGCTGATCGAGCGGACCATCGCCTACGACGATCACCGGGACGTCCTTCGGCGCGGCCTCGAGGATGGCGATTCCCGAGTCGGGCCGGGCGCAGAGGACGTCGACACCGGCAAGGTGCCGCGGAGCACGAAGGTCCACCACGACGGCGTCCGCGGGCCACCCCACCGTCGACCGGACGGCCGATCCACCTCCACCGAGGATCGAAAGCCCCTCCACGGCCGGGAGGGGGCGAGCCAGCGCGAACAGCTCGGGATCTCCCACCCCGCGCGAGGCGAGCTCTTCGCTGCCGGGACCCGCCCATGGGCCCAGACCGCACAGGCGCAGCAAGTCCTCGTCCCCCACGACGACGGTCTTCTTTCCGCTCCAAGCCAACAGCCCGCCGATCGCGAGCGAGATGGTGGACGTGCCGACGCCTCCTCCGGCGCCAGCTACTCGGAGTACGGATGGGCCGGCGGCCTGGCGGTGGGTCGCGTGGATCCGCAGCGGAGCCTCGAGGAGCCGCGCGCGGTCCTCGGGCCAGGAGATCACGTCGAGCGCACCGTCGAGCAGCGCGGCCCGGACCTCCTCGGCGCCGACGCCTCCCTCTTTGATCACGACAAAGGGGCGACCGACTCGGGGTGCCCCCGTCAGCTCAAGCACAGGTTCGAGAGCGCCGAGCGCACCGCCCGCGCCGACGACCTGCCAACCGGCCTCGATCTCGACGAAGGCGCTGACCTCCTCGCCGAGCCGACCTGGCAGGTCCACCACCACCGGTAAATCCTGTAAGCGCATCACGTCCCCCTCGTCTTCGTCGTCGAGGCGAACCGTAAGCCGGCTCGGAGCCCCGAGCCCGGGGCCGCGACAGATCTGTGGTTCCGGACCACCGCCCGTGTGCCTAAGCGGGCAGATAGGAACGCAGGCGCACATCCGCGAGAAAATTGTGTCCTCGTATCCTCGAAAGGTGCGCGAACACCATGGCCCGCTTCAGGCGGCGTTCTTCGACCTTGACCACACGGTGGTGGCGAGCGCGTCGACCCTGGCGTTCGGGCGATCGCTGTACCGAGAAGGTCTAATCTCACCCTCAGTGGCGGTGAAGGTCGCGTACGCCCAGCTTGCTCTGGGGCGGCTGGGCGTCACCGAGGCACGCATGGAGCGGGCGCGGGCAGCGGTGCTCGAGCTGACCCGCGGGTGGGAGGCGGAACGGATCACCCGGCTTGTCCGCGCGACGCTACACGAGGTTGTCGATCCGCTGGTCTACGCGGAGGCGCGTGAGCTCCTCGCGCTCCATCGCCAAGCGAGCCGCGCCCGCCCGGCCCAACCGCGCGGCTCGCGTGCAAGATTCCTCCGGATTTAAAGGAATTTGACAGGCGAAGAAGCCGAAACCCAAAAGAGAATGCAGCTTTCCTCCATATATGGAGGAAAGCTGCGCTTTCAGTATCGTTCGCGTATCGCGAGGATGTTGTCGACGTAGCGCTCGGTGTCTTTGTATACGCCGCGCTGCTCGATCGAGGCGAGGCCTTGGTAGTAGCCGCCCAGCGTGTGCCGGACATCCCGGTCGGTCAGTTGGTAGAGGTAGTTGAGGAAGGCGACGCCAGCCTCGATGTTGTCGGCCGGGTCACGCAGGTCGAGGTCCCGACCGACGAGCTCCTTCGACACGAAGCGTCCCGTCTCGGGCATGACCTGCATCACGCCGAGTGCGCCGGCGTACGAGACCACCGCGTTGTTCCAGCCAGACTCGACCATGGCGACCGCCTTGACCGTGGCCGGATTCCAGCCGTATTTCGCCGAGGTCTGCTCGAGCAGCTCACGGACCTCGTCCTTCGACGAGGCCGGCCGAGGCGCCCAATCGCCGGGGAGAATCAGCCGCTGACCCACGCTGAGATGGTTCGCGTCCGCGAGGTTGTTCGCCTTGACGATGTCGTCGACAGAGATCCCGAACCGCCGTGCGATGATCGAGGTGGTCTCGCCCGCGCGGACCACGTAACGGGCGCCCCCGCTTGCCGTGGCGCCCTCGGGGATGATCAGGCGATCGCCGACCACGATCAGGTCTGCGCTCTCGAGGTCGTTCGCCCGCATGAGGTTCCCGACGGTGACGCCGAACTGGCGAGCGATGCCCGACAGCGTGTCACCGGCCTGGACCGTGTATTCGGCTAGCCCGACCGCGACCAGCGCGATGATGACGGCCAGGGTGCTGATGTGATTTTTGAGAGGAAGAGTAATCACATGAGCAAATTACTGCACCACTCGGTATGGTCGCTATCGCCCGTTTTAGCTAGTACGCCGGGTATCAACCCACGCGCGACGGCCGCGTTAGTAATAGTCGCGTTGAAGACGGATGCCCTCGTCGTCAGCTTCTAGCCAACTCGACCGCGAGAGATCCTTCCATCGCCGGCCGCCCGCCGTGTAGCTGACCGTCCACTCGACCGCGAGCGTCGAGCCGTCCTCGGACTCAAGCGTGCGCCGGGTCGTCACGGCGACCTGGTCGCGAGCCTGCAGCCAAGAGTTCAGGTAGGCCTGGATGAGCTTGTTCGTCTCGTGTGGAGGGTTCTGTGGCTCCAGCCAGACGGCGTCCGGGGCATAAAGGTCGAGCAACACCTCGACGTCCTGTTGCTCCATCGCTCCACTGAGCTGCTCCCAAAGCTCACGCGCCCTACCCATGTACCCTCCCTGTTACAAGTACTGGCCCGTGCCGGGTGGCGGCTTTTGCGGCTCACCGGCCTGCCCCTGCGGTCCGAGCACACCAGGGGGGAGGCCCCGCTGCCGCATCTGGGCGAGCTGCTGGTTCGCCATCGCCTGCTGCTGGAAGATCGCGGCCTGGATGCCCTGGAAGAGACCCTCCAGCCAGCCGACCAGCTGCGCTTGTGCGATGCGGATCTCGGACTCTGTCGGCAACTGCTCGTCAAACGGCAGGGCGAGGTGCGAGAGCTCCTTCTGCAGCTCCCCGCTTAACACCTCGTTCAGCTGCCCGAGCGCGCGCTCGTGCACGATCTTGAGCCGCTCGCGGCCAGCCTCGTCGGTAGGAGCGCTGCGGACCTCTTCCTGAAGGCCCCGCAGCATCACCGCGATGCGCATCAGCTTGCCAGGATCCGTGATCGCGGGACCCTCGTCCTCATCGGACGCCTGAGCCTGGCCCGCGACAACCTCAACCTCGTCGGTCATGCGCACATGCTACCCAGCACCGAATGCCTAGAAGAGCACCGCGGCGAGCCGGGGGCGAAACTGGCGGACGAGCTCGTGGTTGTCCCCCAGGACACGGAACACCTCGAGCATCGCGACGCGGGCGTCCTCACGTGTGGAGGGGTCGCGGACGGCCGCGATCAACTCCTCCAGCGCCTCGTGGAAATCGCCCCGAGCGGCCAGGGCCAGCCCGAGCTCCACGCGCGCCAAGTCGTCACCGCTCTTCACGCGGATTCGCAGGTCACCCACGCCTGAGGCGTCCAGCGCCCCCGCTGCCAGATGGACCTCCGAGAGCATCCGGACGGCGTCCGGGTCGCCGGGCAGGCGCTCCAGGAGGGTCGCGGCCTCGTCGCGGTCGCCACGGTCGCCGAGTAGCTTAGCCAGGGCTTTGACGGCGGTGGGATGATCCGCGTCCAGGGCGAGCGCCTGGCGGAGCAGCGGCTCGGCATCCTCCAGTCCCAACACCTGAGCACGAGCCACCAAACGGTCCGCCTCAGACGGAGCGAGCGCCTGGAAGAAGCGATCGATCTGCGCCTGGGGCTGCAGGCCGACGAACTCTGCCACGATCCGGCCGCCGGAGAACGCCTTGACCGCCGGGATCCCTTGGATCTGCAGTTGACGGGAGAGCCGCGGCGCATGGTCCACGTCCACCTTCACCACGTCGATCTCGCCCGCCCACTGGGCAGCGGCGCGCTCGAGCATCGGCGAGAGCTGGCGGCAGGGCCCGCACCAGGTCGCCCAGAAGTCGACGACGACGGGGCGAGTGCGGCTGGCTTCGATGACGTCGGTGGCGAAGGTCGCCTCGGTGACGTCACGGACTACTGCGGTGGTCACGGCTTCGCGCGCTCCTGTCGGTTGCTTGGCGGAGATCCAGAGTGCCTGGGCATGATGCACGGATTGCCCCGAGACGTGGGCGCACGGTCGCCGACGGACGCGCACTCAACGCCTCACCGCTCCAGACCAAAGGATAGACGGATCCGCGGGTTTGCGGGATAGTCGGCCTGCCGCGTCCGGTGCACGCGCCGAAGGAGGTTCTCCCGCATGACCACTGCCACCCCTGTCCAAGACCTCACGAAAGATCAACTCACCCAGGCGTACCGCGTGATGCGCACGATCCGCGAGTTCGAGGACCGGCTCCACGTCGAGTTCGCGACCGGTGAGATCCCTGGGTTCGTCCACCTGTACGCGGGAGAGGAGGCGATCGCCGCGGGGGTCATGGCACACCTTGCTCCCACGGACTACATCGCGAGCACGCACCGAGGTCACGGCCATGCGATCGCAAAGGGCTGCGACGTCAAGGCGATGATGTTGGAGATCTACGGCAAGGCGCAGGGCTTGTGCCACGGCAAGGGTGGCTCGATGCACATCGCGGACGTCGAGAAGGGGATGCTCGGCGCGAACGGCATCGTGGGGGGTGGCCCACCGATGATCTGCGGAGTGGGCCTGTCCGCCAAGACGCGCCGCACCGACCAGGTCGGCGTCGGGTTCGTTGGTGACGGTGGGAGCAACCAGGGTACTTTTCTCGAAAGCCTCAACCTCGCGGCCGTGTGGCACCTGCCGGTCGTCTTCGTGGTCGAGAACAACGGCTACGCCGAATCGACCTCACCGAACTTCCACCAAAGCGGCGTCGACGTCGCGAAGCGCGCCGACGGATTCGGGCTGCCCGGCGTCGTCGTCGACGGGTTCGACTTCTTCGCGGTCCACGAGACCGCGGGCGAGGCGATCCGCCGAGCCCGCTCGGGCGGAGGGCCGTCGCTGCTGGAGTGCAAGGTGATGCGCTACTACGGCCACTTCGAAGGTGACCAACAGACGTACCGGGCACCCAACGAGGTCGAGGACATCAAGGCGAGCCGTGACTGCTTGGACCAGTTCACCAAGCGTGTGGCCAGCGCCGATCTCATATCGGCCGCCGAGCTGGAATCGATCGACGCCGAGGCCCGGGCATTGATCGACACCGCGGTCGCCGAGGCCAAGTCCGCCCCTGACCCCGACCAGTCCGACCTACTCACCGACGTCTACGCGTCGTACTAACGACCACGAGGAGGGCGACCAATGGCGCGCAAGATTACGTATATGCAGGCGGTCAACGAGGCGCTTGAGCAGGAGATGCGCCGTGATCCCACGGTCGTGGTCTTTGGCGAGGACAACGTCGGCGGCTTCGGCTCTCCCGGCGAGCTGGACGCGTGGGGTGGCGTGCTCGGCGTGACCAAAGGCCTCTACGGCAAGTTCCCCGACCAGATCTTCGACACTCCGATCAGCGAGTCGGCGTTCATCGGCGCGGCGGTCGGCGCCGCCGCCTCCGGTCTGCGGCCCGTCGCCGAGCTGATGTTCGTCGACTTCATGGGCGTCTGCTTTGACCAGATCTTCAACCAAGCCGCGAAGCTGCGATACATGTTCGGCGGCAAAGCGCGGATCCCGATGGTCATCCGTACGATGTGGGGCGCCGGGATCCGCGCCGCCTCGCAGCACTCGCAGAGCCTGTACCCACTCTTCACGCACATCCCGGGACTCAAGGTGGCGGTCCCGTCGAATGCGTATGACGCGAAGGGCTTGATGATCCAGGCGATCCGGGACGACGACCCGGTGATGTTCTTCGAGCACAAGGTTCTGTACGCCACCGAAGCCGACGTTCCCGAGGAGCCTTACACCGTGCCGTTCGGCGAGGCCTCCTTCATCCGCGAGGGCGACGACGTGACGATCGTGGCGATCGGGCGGATGGTGCACCTGGCCGAGCAGGCGGCCGGCCAGCTTGCCGGGCAGGACATCTCCTGTGAGATCGTCGACCCGCGGACGACCTCTCCGCTGGACGAGGAGTCGATCTACGAGAGCGTGGAGAAGACGGGTCGGCTGGTCGTCGTCGACGAGTCGAACCCCCGCTGCAGCCTGGCCAGCGACATCGCCGCGCTGGTCGCCCAGAACTGCTTCGACTCGCTTCGCGGCCCGGTCAAGATGGTCACCGCACCGCACACGCCGCCCCCGTTCAGCCCCGTGCTCGAGGACCTCTACGTACCGAGCTCCGAGCGAATCGCCGAGGCCGCCCGCGATGCCGTCACCGGCAAGGTCGGCAAGGTCGGCGCTCCGGCGTAACCAGGGGGTATGGGATGATCACGAAGCTCGGCATGCCCAAGTGGGGCTTGTCCATGACCGAGGGCAAGGTACTCGGCTGGCTCGTCGAGGAGGGTGAAAAGGTCGAGGCCGGCGACGGCCTGGCCGAGGTCGAGACGGAGAAGATCAACGGTGAGGTCGAGGCTCCCGCCTCGGGTGTGATCCGCCGCCGCCTCGCCACGGTCGGCCAGGTCTACCCTGTCGGTGCGCTGCTGGGAGTCATCGCCGACGAGAGCGACTCCGACGCGCGTATCGACGCGTTCGTCGCTGACTTCCAGGCGGCCTTCGTGCCCGAGGAAGCCGCCGCCGACGCCTCGGGCCCGGCCACTCAAACCGCCGAGGTGGCCGGCCGGCGCCTGCGGTACCTGGCTCACGGCGAGGGCGACCGCGTGCCCGCCGTGCTGCTGCATGGGTTCGGCGGCGACCTGAACAACTGGCTGTTCAACCATGAGGCACTGGCAGTCGAGAGGCGTGTCTACGCCGTGGACCTGCTCGGGCACGGCCAGTCGTCGAAAGACGTCGGCGATGGCGCGGGAACGCTGGCCCGGAGCGTCGTCGACCTCCTTGACGCGCTCGGCGTGGAACAGGCCCATCTCGTCGGCCATTCGATGGGTGGGGCTCTTGCGAGTGAGGTCGTATCCGGGCACCCGGATCGGGTCGCCTCGCTGACGCTCATCGCCAGCGCCGGCCTGGGCCCCGACGTCAACCGCACCTACATCGACGGTTTCGTTACCGCCGACCGCCGGCGCGCGATGAAACCGGTGATGGAGCTGCTGTTCGCCGATCCCTCCTTGGTGTCCCGCCAGCTCGTCGACGATGTGCTGAGATACAAGCGGCTCGACGGCGTCGACCAGGCGCTGCGCACACTCGCCGCCCAGATGTTCCCCGACGGCCGGCAACCGGTCGTCTTCACGGACACGCTGCAGGCGGCATCTGTTCCGGTCCTAGTGATATGGGGTGAGCGTGACCAGGTCATGCCGGTCGCCCACGCCCGCGCGTTGGGTTCCCGTTTCACGGTCGAGATCCTTGAGGCCTGTGGACACTCGCCGCACATGGAGAGGGCGGGCGACGTCAACCGCCTGATCACCCAGTTCTGGGAGCGCGTATAGGCCATGAGGGCAGCCGCGTACCCCGGCCGCGAGAACCCCCCGCTCGAGGACGCTGCTTGGGATCCGCTGCTGCGCCAGACCCTAGAGGAGGCGTTGCGGTTCCTACACGAGCTGCCCGAACGGCGCGTCGGGCCGGCGGTGACAGCTGGTGAGCTGCGGGAGGCGCTGGGTGGGCCGGTACCAGAAGGGCCAACCGAGGCGAGCGAGGTCTTGGCCCACCTCGCGCGGGCGGCCGGCGCCGGCCTGGTCGCCACGCCCGGCCCTCGCTACTTCGGGTTCGTGACCGGCGGCAGCCTGCCCGCCGCGGTGGCGGCCGACTGGTTGGCGAGCGCGTGGGACCAGAACGCGGGCCTGTCGGTGTCCTCGCCCGCCGCCGGGGTCGTGGAGGAGGTCACCGCGGCATGGCTCGCGGAGCTGCTCGGCTTGCCGCCTGAGGTCTCCGCGGGATTCGTGACCGGGGGACAGATGGCGAACGTAACCGGGCTGGCGGCGGCCCGGCACCAGGTCCTGGCGGCGGCGGGTTGGGACGTCGAGCGGCGGGGTCTGATCGGCGCTCCCGCCGTGCGGGTCGTGGCCGGTGAGGAGCGGCACGTGACCGTCGATCAGGCCTTGCGGCTTCTCGGATTGGGCAGTGACACGCTGATCCGCGTGCCCGCCGACGGCCAAGGACGGATGCGCGCGGACGCGCTCGCAGACGTCCTGGACCGGCTCGATGGCGATCCCCTGATCGTCTGTGGTCAGGCCGGCAACGTGAACACCGGAGCATGCGACCCCGTCGGGGTACTCGCCGACCTCACCCACGGGGCCGGCGGCTGGTTCCACATCGACGGCGCGTTCGGGCTGTGGGCCGCAGCGAGCGAGCAGTCGCGTTCCCTGGTGGAAGGCGTCGAGCGCGCCGACTCGTGGGCCACCGACGGTCACAAGTGGCTCAACGTGCCATATGACTCCGGTCTCGCGTTCTGCGCGCATCCGCGGGCGCACCGGGCTGCGATGAGCGTTCAAGCCAGCTACCTGGTGCCCGGCGGCGACGAGCGTGACAGCCAGGATTTCACCCCCGAGGCCTCGCGCCGTGCCAGGGCACTCCCCCTCTACGCCGCCCTGCGGTCGCTCGGCCGATCGGGCCTCGCCGCGCTGGTCGAGCGCTGTTGCGCGCTGGCCCGGCGCTTCGCGACCTCATTGGGCACCGCCGACGGCATCGAGGTGTGCAACGACGTCGCGCTCAACCAGGTGCTCGTGAGGTTCTGGGACCATGACGCCAGGACCCGTGAGGTGATCCGGCGCGTCCAGGCCGAGGGCACGTGTTGGATGGGCGGGACGACGTGGCACGACCAGGCGCTGATGCGGATCTCGGTGTCGAACTGGTCGACGACCGAGGACGACGTGGACCGCTCCGTCGAGGCGATCCTGCGCTGCGCTTCCCACTGAACCGGTACACCTGTTCTGTCACACTGGGGGAGCACAATGGGAGCAGGCGTCAGAGAGGAGGGCGAATGCGGATCCAGTCGGGACAGCTCGTGCCGTTGGGGTATGGGAAGTACGTGCGGTCGGACGAGGTCGTGGCCATCGAGCCAATCGTGGAGGGCCGGGGGCCGCGCCGACGATCACTCGTCTGGGTGCGGGGACTGCCCGACCCGATCGTCGCCTCTCGCGCCGAGCCGTCGATCGTCGACGACCTCGTCACGCCCGCCGAGGAAGCGGCGCGGATGCGAGGGTTGCGGGACGCGCTGACCGGGGTGGTCTCCGACCTCGACCGAGTCCCTCCCCTGCTCGCGCGCCTCATCGAGCAGGAGACCGCGATCGACCTGGACGAGCGCGTCGCCCAGGCGCGCCGCGCCCTCGCCTAGCCACCCTCGCCCGGCCCAGTCGGGCGAACCGACCGAGCCGCGTGTTGCCGACTGCGGCCATTCCTGCACTGTGCAGAGTAGGCAATAGCGTCCCTAGCCGCAATGCCACCAACTTAGGCGGGGTCCATCGCGTGTGTGGCGTCCGCGGGCCGGTGGGAGCCGGTGAGCTGTCGCTTTCCCTCCGAAACCAAGGAAAACCACACATCAACCGCTCCCACCCGCCCCCCCACCCCACAAACCCCAAAGAACCCCCCA
>JBOGED010000114.1:0-1675 GCA_050743625.1 Egibacteraceae bacterium
CGCCGGCTCCGCCGCCCGTGGCGCCGACCCCGGCGAGGACGCCCGCCTCGGCGAGGCGTTACGCGCCTCGGCGAAGAACCGCTCCGAGCACCAGCTGGCCGTCGACTCCGTCCGCGCCGCCCTCGACCCCCTGTGCGCGTCGCTAGACGTCGACGCCGAGCCGTGGCTGCTCCAGCTCGGCAACGTCCAGCACCTCGCGACCTCGGTGCGCGGGACCCTCCACCGGCCGGTGCGCTCGCTGGACCTCGCTGGCGCGCTCCACCCCACCGCCGCCGTCTGCGGGACACCCACGACGATCGCGCTTGACCACATCCGCGACCTCGAGGGGATGGACCGCGGCCGCTACGCCGGCCCCGTCGGCTGGACCGACGCCCGCGGCGACGGCGAGTGGGCCATCGCCCTACGTTGCGCCGAGGTCGCCGGCGCCCGCGCCCGCCTGTTCGCCGGCGCCGGTATCGTCGCAGGCTCCCTACCCGAGTTCGAGCTGGAAGAGACCCGCCTCAAGCTCCTCGCCATGCAATCGGCTCTCGCCAGCGCTGGCCCCACGCCTGTGCGACCATAGAGACCAGTGCCGGACTACAACCAGATCGCCTGGCTCCCGCTCTCCGCGGGCCTGACCGGGCTGGGTCTGCTCGCCAGCTGGCTCGTGTGGCGACGCCGGGGGGCCGCCGCCGGCCTGCGGACAGTGGCATGGTCCCTGATCCCGCTCGCCGCCTATCTCATCGGGCTGGTGGCCCTGCTGTGGCAGGTCGGGGTGGCGGTCGTCTCGTTCGGGGTCCGATTCGTGCTCTCGCCGGTCGTCTGGGCCGGGGTCGCGCTCACCGGCATCGCCGCCGTGCTGTTCGTCACCGCGGCGGTATTGCGCCGGCGCGGGGTCGGCGGCAAGCGCGCGGTCTCGGCCGCGCCCGCTCAGGCGGCCGACGACGACATGGCCGAGATCGAGGCGCTGCTCCGCCAACGCGGGATCAAGTGACCACCGTTAGGCCGCCAGCCGGCGTGGAGCCCTTGGTCCCCGAACAGGGATTTAGGGGTACATGCGCCCCGAAATCCCTGTTCGGGGGAGACATTCACCGTCTGCGCGGGATCACGTGACCGCGGTCCGGCTGGATGAGCGGGACCGGGCGCGCCGCTCGATCAGCGCGTGGGTCCAGGGCCAAGGCGAGCGCCTGAGGAACGCGACGCCGACCGCGGTGATGGCCAGCCTTGTGGTCGCCGCCTGCATGCCGGTGGTGTGGCCGCTGATCGGTGTACACGAGTCGGTGAAAGCGGCCGTAGAGCTGCTCGCGGGCACCGGCAGCGGCGCTATCGGCGCGTTCATCCAGGGCCGGATCGACCAGCTGCGCCGGCGGAACGGAGCGCCTGTAACTGAGGCCGAGCTGCGGCACACCCTCGAGCGTGACTTGCTCTCCGCCCTACAGGCGGACGCCAAACTGCGTGAGGGCGCGGCCGCCCTGCTTCAGGGGGTTGACGGGGTCGACGTCGCGCTGCAGGCGGCGTCCGGCGAGGTCCGCCCGGCGCTGGTCGAGGCCTTCCGTTGGATGCTCCTCCCGATCCAGGCGGAGCAAGCCCGTCACGGCGCCGAGCTGCGCCACCAAACCGACCTGATGCGTGAGAACTTGGCCAAGACCAACCTTGTGATCCAGCTTCTGACCCCGTCGCCGGAGCCTGTTGCTCC
>JBOGED010000115.1:0-4106 GCA_050743625.1 Egibacteraceae bacterium
CGATCCAGGCGGAGCAAGCCCGTCACGGCGCCGAGCTGCGCCACCAAACCGACCTGATGCGTGAGAACTTGGCCAAGACCAACCTTGTGATCCAGCTTCTGACCCCGTCGCCGGAGCCTGTTGCTCCGGAGCGGCCGGTCTCGGAGGATGCGGCGCCGGCTCCTGGGCCGTGCCCCTATATGGGGTTGGCGGCGTTCCAGGCCGAGGACGCGGAGTGGTTCTTCGGCCGGGAGGGGCTGGTCGCCGAGCTGCTGGGCCGCCTGTCCGAGGCGCCGTTCCTGGCCGTGGTCGGCCCGTCGGGGAGCGGCAAGTCGTCGGCGTTGCGCGCCGGGCTGTTGCCGGCCGTGTGGGCGGGAGCGCTGCCCGGTGCGAGCAGTTGGAGGACGGTTGTGTTGACGCCGGGGGCGAGGCCGGTGGAGGAGCTGGCGATCCGTGTGGCGCTGGTGCGCGGGGTGGCGCCGGGCTCGCTGCTGGACGACCTGCGGGCCTCGCCTGAGGGTTTGCGGCTCGCGGTCCGCCAGGCGCTGCTGGACGAGCCGGCTGGTGCGCGGCTGTTGCTGGTGGTCGACCAGCTCGAGGAGCTGTTCACGCTGTGCGCGGACGAGTCGGAGCGGCGCTGCTTCATTCGCGCGTTGACGAGCCTCGGTGAGGGCCAGGCCAGCGTGGTGGTCGGCGTCCGCGCCGACTTCTACGCCCGTTGCGCGGAGTACCCAGAGCTGGTCGCCGCGATGCAGGACCGGCAGGTGCTGGTCGGGCCGATGGCCGCTCCCGAGCTGCGCGAGGCGATCGAGGGCCCGGCGGCGCGGGCGGGGTTGACGTTGGAGCCGGGCCTGGCCGAGACGGTGCTCGCCGACCTCGGCGACGAGCCGGGCTCGTTGCCGCTGCTGTCACACGCGCTGTTCGCGACCTGGCAGCGGAGGCGGGGCCGGGTGTTGACTTTGGCTGGTTACCGGGACGCGGGCGGGGTGCGCAAGGCGATCGGGCAGACGGCGGAGAAGGTGTACCACGACCTGGGCCCGGCTCGGCAGGCGCTCGCCAAGGACGTGTTCCTGCGCCTGACCGCGCTGGGCGAGGGCACCAAGGACACAAGGCGCCGTGTTCAACGGGCCGAGCTGCTCAACGGGTCGGCCGTGGACGTCGTGTTGGACCGGCTGGCCAAGGCTCGGCTGGTGATCCTGGGCGACGCCACCGTCGAGGTCGCCCACGAGGCCTTGATCCGCGAGTGGCCGACCCTGCGCGGCTGGCTGACCGAGAACCGCGAGGGCCTGCTCACCCACCGGCGTTTGACCGAGGCCGCCGCCGAGTGGGAGGCATTGGGCCGTGATCCGAGTGTGTTGTACCGGGGCGGCCGGTTGGCGACCGCCCGCGATTGGGCCGCAGACCATGAGACCAGCCTGAACGCGCTGGAGCGCGAGTTCCTCGCAGCGAGCAGTGACCGTGAGCGAGGCGAGCTGACTGCGGCCCGCCGACGGAGCCGCCGCTTGGCCGGGTTGAGCGCCTGCTTGGTTGTACTGCTGATCGTGGCGGTGTGGCAGCGCCAGGTGGCGCAGCAGCGAGGCAATCTGGCGACCGCTCGGCAGCTGGCTGCCCAAGCGACCGCGAACATCGATCAACACCCCTTGTCGCTGCTGCTCAGCGTGGAGAGCCTGCGCGTGGCCCGGACCGACCAGGGACGCGACACGCTGTTGCGCGGGCTGTTGCAGCCTCAGCGCAACACTATTGCGCTGACCGGCCACACCAACTGGGTCTGGGGGGTGGCGTTCAGCCCCGACGGGACCGCCATCGCCTCCGCCAGCGCCGACCGGACGGTGCGGCTGTGGGACACCGCCACCGGCCAACAGGTCGGCCAACCCCTCACCGGCCACACCGACCCGGTCTTGGGGGTGGCGTTCAGCCCCGACGGCACCGCCATCGCCTCCGCCAGCGCCGACCAGACGGTGCGGCTGTGGGACACCGCCACCGGCCAACAGGTCGGCCAACCCCTGACCGGCCACACCGACTGGGTCTGGGGGGTGGCGTTCAGCCCCGACGGCACCACCATCGCCTCCGCCAGCGCCGACCACACCGTGCGGCTGTGGCCGGTCACGCTTAACGGGTGGATCCGGCACGCCTGCACCCTGGCCAATCGCAACCTCACCCAAACCGAGTGGGACCAGTATGTCGGCCGTGAAAGGCCCTACGTCCGCACCTGCCCGAACCTGCCCTCCGGCCCCGCCGCGCCTACGGACGCGCCCCCGGCCACCTATCCCGAAGGGTCAACCCTGTGATCGGGCGGTACACGCTTCCCGAGATGGGGCGCACTCTGGACCGACGAGGCGAAGGTGGCCGTCGTCGGACCTTCTCGACACGGCGCAAGCGGTGCTGCTCACCCGCGCCACCGACCCCCCTCCGCGGCGTTAAGGCGCAATTCGGCGAGAACCCCCGCCGGTAGAGGAACGCCTCAGTCGTAACTGCGGCGAATCAGCTCGTCGAGGTCTTGGACCCGTTCAGGATCCTGCAAGACGGTCGCGAATTCGGCCACCACACGCCGCACTCGGGCGAGGTCGATCTTCTGGCCATGGAGGACCAGTAGCCGCTCGATATCGTCTCGGTCGCGGAACCGAAACGCGACCGCCTTCTGGATCACCAGGTCTTCGGGGGTCGCGATGGGGATCTCGACGCCATGGAAATCCACGGCTTCCGCCCGGGTCAGCGCCTCGTGCTCGAAGGGCAGCCACGCCAAACTGAGGTCGATAGGGGTGTCACTGGTCTCGTGCCGCAATAGCAGCACCTGGTTTCGACGAGCGAACTCGGCGGCGTCCGGCACACGTGGTTGGATGCCGAACTCGCGGAGGGAATGCAACAGGTCGTCTAGGTCAACGGCCGGACCCCAAACCAGTGCGTCGACATCAGTGGTCGCACGTGGAACTCCCTGGAAGATGACCGCAATACCACCGATGACCGCGAACGGCGCCTCGAGCGCATCGAGCGACTGTTTCAGTGCCTGAAGAGCCGCGGCGAAGGTCTCACCCGCGCCCATCGCGAGCCATCCCCCGATGCAGGCGCGCCCAAGTCTCTCGAGCCCTGCGGCATTCGCGTCGCCGCACGACGTCCTCGGGCAGTGGCCAGCCGTGGAGCGCCGCCGCAAGGTCGATGAGCGCCATCGCCTTGGTCACCGTTTCTGATGGAGGCCGCTCTCGCAGCTCTTGCCGTTGCCTCGCCTGGGCGGCCTCTTGCCCCGCGAGCCATCGCCGTAGATCTTCGGAGCGGGGCGGAGGATGGGTTGACACCTGACGATCGTACTCCCGTACGCGGTTCGCCAGCGCTGATCAGACGCCTGTGCGAGCATGGGATGGGGAAGTGCGAGCACGAAGCGGAGCGTATGCCGGACTACAACCAGATCGCGTGGCTCCCGCCGAGCGCGGGGCTGACCGGGCTGGGCCTGGTCGCCAGTTGGCTTGTTTGGCGGCATCGGGGCACGGTGGCCGGTGCCGTTGACGACGATTTGGCGGAGATCGACGAGCTGCTCCGCCAGCGCGGCATCAAGTGACCACGGTCAGGCCGCCGGCCGGGGAGCTTGACGAGCACGATCGTGCACGCGGCTCGATCCGCGGCTGGGTCCAAGACCAGGGTTCGCGCCTGAGGGATGCGGCGCCCACGGCGGTGATCGCCAGCCTGGTGGCGGCCGCCTGCGCGCCGGTGGTGTGGCCGCTGGTCGAGGTCCACCAATCGGTCCAGGCGGTGGTGGGGCTGCTCGCGGGAACCGGCAGCGGCTACATCGGCGCGTTCATCGAGGACCGGATCGAACGGCTCCGCCAGCGGCCCACGTCCGAGGCCGAGCTGCAACAGACGTTGGAGCGGGAACTGGCCGCCGGCCTGGAGACGGACAGCCAGCTGCGGGCGGATGCCACCGCCCTGCTGCACGAGGTACGCGGCATGGAGACCGCGCTGCAGGCCGCGACCGGCGCGATCCGCCAAGCGCTGGCCGAAGCGTTCCGGTCGATCCAGGCGGAGCAAGCCCGTCACGGCGCCGAGCTGCGCCACCAAACCGACCTGATGCGTGAGAACTTGGCCAAGACCAACCTTGTGATCCAGCTTCTGACCCCGTCGCCGGAGCCTGTTGCTCC
>JBOGED010000116.1:0-2452 GCA_050743625.1 Egibacteraceae bacterium
GTTCTATACCGAGGCGTTCGGCGCGTGCGAGCTGGTCCGGAACATGCTCCCCAACGGGGTGGTGCTCTTCGTCGAGATTGCCGTCGGCGACTGCAGGCTCTTGCTCAGCGAGGAGACTCCCGGGCTGGACGCCCTCGCCCCGCCGAGCATCGGCGGAACCCCTCTGCTGCTCCACCTCGAGGTCGACGACGTGGACACCGTCGCCGAGCGGGCGGTCCGGGCCGGCGCGCAGGTCGAGATGCCCGTGCAAGAGATGTTCTGGGGCGAGCGCTACGGCATCGTGCGGGACCCCTACGGCCACCGGTGGGCCGTCTCCACCGCCCGCGAGCAGCTCACCCCGGACGAGGTGGCGGAGCGCTCACCTCCCGAGATCCCGTGACGAGCACCACGGTTCACATCTTCACCCTGCGGCGCGGCGCCGTCCCGTTTGCCCTCGCGAGGGCCGCCGCCGACCCGTGGCGCCTGCGCGCGACCCCGGGGGTGCGGTTCGCGAAGGTTCTCGGCACCGGCGACGGCAGCACGTTCACCCTGCGCGACGCCGACATCAGGCGCTGGGCGCTGCTGATCGTGTGGGCCGGCGAGCCCGCGGACACCACGCCGGTGATCGAAGGGTGGCGGCGGATCACAGGCGAGGAGTGGCGCGCCGACCTCGCCCTGGTCCACTCGCGGGGGCGGTGGGCGGGGCGCGAGCCGTTCGGGGAGCCGGCCGCTGGCGGCTATCGAGGCCCGGTCGCGGCGATCACGCGGGCCCGCCTCAACCCCCGGCACGCCAGGGCCTTCTGGCGCGCGGTCCCCGCCGTGGCCCAGGACCTCACCCAGCAGCCCGGGCTGCGCTTCTCGATCGGGATCGGCGAGGCTCCGATCGGGCTGCAAGGCACGTTCAGCGTGTGGGAATCGGCGGCAGCGCTCGTCGCCTTCGCCTACCGCGGCGCGCCTCATCGCGAGGTCGTCCGGCGCACCCCTGAGGCCGGCTGGTACGCGGAGGAGCTGTTCGCCCGCTTCGCGGTCCTGCGCACCGCGGGCACGCTGCAAGGCGCGAATCCTCTCGAGTCCTAGACTCCGCTGGATGCGAGACGTCGTGGTCGTGGGAGCGGGGCATAACGCGCTGGTCGCGGCCTGCTACCTGGCGCGCGAGGGCCTGGCCGTCGAGGTGGTCGAGCGCCGGCCGGTCGTCGGCGGCGCGGTGTCGACGATCGAGCGGTTCCCCGGGTACCAGATGGACGTCGGCTCCAGCGCGCACATCATGGTGCGCCACACCGGCATCGTCGACGAGCTCGACCTCACCTCGGTCGGCCTGGAGTACCAGGACCTGGACCCATGGGGGTTCGCTCCCTTCGGCGAGGACGCGATCGCCTTCCACGTCGACCTCGACCAGACGTGTGACTCGATCGCCGCCCTATGCGGACCGGCCGACGCGGAGGCCTACGCGCGCTTCGCGAACGACTGGGCCGACCGGAACGAGCGCATCTTCGCCGCCTTCCAAGAGCCTCCCACCGGCGTGCGGCTCGGCCGGCACCTGATGAGCATCGGGCGGGCAAGCGGCCTTCCAGGGCTCGAGCTGTCCCGCCAGTTCCTGACCAGCGGGGACCAGCTGCTGGACGAGCACTTCACGGACGAGCGGCTCAAGACGGCGCTGGCCTGGCTGGGCGCCCAGTCAGGCCCGCCGACGCACGAGGTCGCGACCGCCGACCTGGTCGGCTGGAACATGCTGATGCACCGGCTGCCTCCCGGCCATCCCAAGGGTGGGTCGGGCATGCTGTCCGTAGCGCTCGCTCGCCGGTTGAGGTCCGCTGGCGGGGTCGTCCGCCTCGGCGAGGGCGTGATGCGGATCCTGGTGAGAGACGGCGCGGTGCAGGGGGTTCAGACGGCATCGGGCGAGCGCGTCGCCGCTCGCGCGGTGGTCGCCGGCTGCCACGTCCTCGAGACGCTCGACCTGGTGCACGGAGGGGGACCCGCCTGGACGCAGGTCGCCGACCAGGCCAGGCGCCAGATCAGGGTCGGCAACGGGATCGGCATGGTCGTGCGGCTCGCGTGCAACGACCTGCCGCGCTACCCGGGGTCGTTGGGCGGCAAGGAGTGGCGAGCGCTGCAGCTGGTCGCGCCGTCCCGGCAGTTCCTCCGCAGAGCCCATGGCGATTACCTCGCGGGGCTGCCGCCGCAGCGGCCCGCGGCGCTCGCGATGACCTTCTCGGCCTTTGACGACACCATCGCGCCGCCTGGTAAGCACAACGTGACGATCTGGGGCCAGTGGCATCCCTACGAGCTGTCGAACGACGAGCGCTGGGACGAGATCCGCGAGCGCGAGGGAACGAAGCTGGTCGAGGCAATCGACGCTGCCGCCCCCGGGTTCGCCGGCGCCGTCGAGCAGATGTACGTCCAGACGCCGCTCGACCTGGAGCGTGAGCTGGGGCTGCGGCGCGGCCAGGTCATGCACGTCGAGATGGCGCTGGAC
>JBOGED010000117.1:0-1564 GCA_050743625.1 Egibacteraceae bacterium
TCCTTCAAGTGCTGTACCTGATCTTCAACGAGGGCTACACCGCGACCTCAGGCCGCCACCTGCACCGCGTGGACCTGTCCGCCGAGGCGATCCGGCTCACCCGAGCCGTCCTGGAACTCGTCCCCGAAGCGATACAGGCCCACCGCACCCCCGGTATCGGGCTGCACTGGTGGCGCGGCACCGAGGCCGAAACTGGAACGTCGACATCAAAAGCGTCCGTCGACAGATTTGGGTCAATCTTCGCCAGATCGCCATACAAACCGCAACCGCCGACATGCTCCCCCCGCATTCCAACGCACCATGCTGTCCGCGTAACAACCAACGCCCTCAGCGAGCCATCAGACCAAAGCGTCTTCAATACCCACGAGCGTCGGCCAACAAATCCCAACAAAATCACCAACGCCTGACGCTTGCACGCGACGCCGCAACCGCAGACCGTTCCCACGTCCTCCAATTCGACTACACTGCGCTGGTTCCCGGGGCTCTCCATCGCAATGCCACGATTGTCTCCGAAGCGGTAGGCCTGACATCGCGTCCGTTACGGGCTCACACTGGTTGCCGCCACGCGTGCTCGCGGCAGTTGCATGCGCCACCGGCACTTAGGTGATGGGCGCGGTGGCGCTCGGATGTCGGGTTCTCTAATCGGCCGGATTGGCCGCTCCGAACCAGGTCGCAAGTGCTCGAGGCAGCTCTGGGTCCGGGAGGTTGCGTAACCCAGCCTCCATCAAACCCAGGGCGTTCACTCCGCGTCACCGCCACCCTCGCCAACGCCAAACGGCTCTTCACCCTGGAGAACCCCGCCCCGGCCGCGGCTGAACAGTCCGCCGTGCCCAGCCCGCCGCCAAACAAGCCTCGGAGACCGTTCCCAATGGAGCCAAGCACCACACTGGAAACATCAACACGGACTCGCCGAAGCCCATTTCTTCGGCAGCACCTGTGACCGGAGTAGGGGCTGGACGCGGACTCCGAGAGGTTCCTGGCCGGCCGGCGTTGACCTTCACGAGGCGCTGCGCTCACGTGGTTGGTCGCGCGTCCGAATAGCGTTGCCCTCAATCTGGCCCGGCTAGGGCAGGATCTCGACGTACCCGTCCGTTCCATGCACGCGGATCCGCTGCCCATCCCGGATCATCCGGGTGGCATGCTCCACGCCCACGACGGCCGGCAGGCCGTACTCCCGTGCGATCACCGCGCCATGGGTCATGAGGCCCCCCACCTCCGTTACCAGGCCCTTGATCGCGACGAACAGGGGCGTCCAGCTGGGGTCCGTGTAGGCGGTGACCAGGATGTCGCCCGCTTCGAGATCGGCCTTCGCCATGTCCAGGATGACGCGGGCCCGCCCCTCGATGGTCCCGGCGGAAACTGGTAAGCCGACCAGCGCGCCGGCCGGCAAATCTTCGCGTCGGTAGGCCCCGGCGATGATCTCGCCATCCGACGTGAGCACCCGGGGCGGCGTGAGCGCTTGATACGACCTGAAGGCGTCCTTGCGCTGGCGGATGAGCTGGTCATCCACTTGGTTCGTGCGCACGACGTCGTGGAGCTCCTGGAACGTGAGGTAGAAGATGTC
>JBOGED010000118.1:0-2775 GCA_050743625.1 Egibacteraceae bacterium
CGTCTATACGGCGACTCAGCCGACACACCTGCCTGGACCGGCGCTCAACGGTGGGGGTCGCGCGCCCAGCCTCGCGTGGTGCGTGTCAGCTCGTGGAACCCGGCATGTTGCAGGAACGCGATGTACCCCTCCTGCTCAGGAGTGGAGTAGTCGAGTAACCGGTCGACGTGCCCGAGGCGCAGCCAGTCCGCTGCCTGGCCGAGGAGCCAGCTGGCGATCCCCCGTCGGCGGTGCGACTCGACGACGAACAGGTTGCCGACGTCGGCCCAACCGTCATGCCGTGCGATGCGACCCGCGTCACCGATGCGATTGTCCACCTCGATGTAGCCGAGCATCTCGTTCGCGAGGAGCGCGGCGAAGCGGGTCCCGTTGACGCCGAGGGTCCGGCTGATCGTGAGGCCGGCGATGGGCGCGACGGGCCTGTCCAGCTCGTCGACGCCGGCGAGGAACACGATCTCGGTCCGGTTGCCGGGAGCGAAACCCGCCCGTTCGAGGATGGCGTACGTGCGGCCACTGCTGGGGCAGGCCGTACACGCCAGGGGCAGGGAGCGCGCCGTCGGCGTAGAGCCGGCTCACGCCGGAGCGGGTCAAGAGCGCAACCGCCGCGCTCGCGACGGCGTCGCCCGCTGCGGCGGTGTCGGGCCAGTAGGGCGCCTCAGGCCAACACACCAACCACCGGATCTCACCGGTACCTCGGTAGGACTCCCCGACCTCGGCGCCGGTCCCGTACCGCAGCACATGCGCCGCGGCCGCTACCCGGCCGCGCCCCTCTGCCACGAGCGTCACCCGCTCGACGACCCACGGGTCGACGATGAACTCACCGGGTTCACGCTCAAGTTGGCTCAGGACAGCATTGACGGATACCGATACGCCCGGCACGACGGCCTGGACGTGCGCGTTCACCAGCGCCGTAAGCTGCTCTCGGTCATCCCGCCTGAACGACCGCACCTGAAATAACGCCATTGGCACGCCTCACTCTACTCAGGGAAACAGAAGAGAGGCCGCTACCGGTGCGGTACCGCTCGGACTCTAGCAGAAGCCCCTCGCCTGGGCCGGCGCCGTACTGTGCAGGAGAAGCCGAGAGTTTCTTTGCGCGACTCCCGTATCCATTTCATCCCCTCACGCGCCTTTGAGGTTGGCGGCGTCAAAGAGCTGAAGGGCGGATCTCCCCACGACTGTGACGTGCCTCGCCACAGCGGTCCCCGAGACCGGGAAGTTCCGGGGGCCGCTGTCGGCGGGTGTTCGCGGCGTCGGAACGGTTACGCGGTGGCGGCCTGGATGGCGCGGACGGTGGCCCGTGGGCGGTCCTGATCGTGTGGGGTCGCCAGGATCGCGTGACGCTTCCGAGCCAAGCCAAACGCGCCGCCGCGGGCGTGGAACCCGGTGGCGCACCCTCTTGCAACCGGCCGTAGACGAGGTCGTGGAAAACCTTGTCGAACGAGGGCGACTCCGCAAAGCTGCGGAGCTCTTGCAGGACGACATCCTGCCCTAGGCGCCACGGACGGGTGGAGAACCGCCACAGCGGCACGGTGAGGGTCACCGGGTTTGCCGTGAGCAGCGGCATGATCGGCGGTAACCGTCGCACTAGGCGGACCGACAGCCCAAGCGTGATGTTGAAATAGCGCAGCTGGCCCCGCGTCCGCCAAACCGCCTGGGTCAAGCGCCTCGGTCGCTCCGCCCACGCCACGGCGCGCCAGCTCGAGTACCAGGCGGCGCCCCCATCGAGCTACCGACCAGGTCGACACCGGACAGGTCAAGGTCGGAGAGGAACTCCGTCAGCGCGTCTGCCAGCGTCGCGATGGATACCTTGCCAGCTAGGGCGGAGTCTTGCCGAACCCGGGCAGATCCAGCGTGATCACCTCACGCTGGGCGGCCAGCGCGTCCATGATCGGATCCCACGATCGCGGGTTCGAGCCAAGACCGTGCACGAGCAACAACGGCTTTCCGCTTCCCCGGCGCACATGGTTCATCTTCATGCGCATAGCCCCTGCTGGATCGCTGCCCGATTCTTCTTGCTGGCTCCCCGTTCGTGCTCCGGTCGAACCCCGAACCGGGAGCGCGAGCGATCCGTCAAGCGTTTGGGGGCAGGTTCATGCGGCGGATGAAGAACTCGGCGCGAGTGGTGATCAGAAGGTATCCGACCAGCAGCCAGACCAGGCCAAAGGCCAGCCTCGCGGGCTGGATGTCGATGCTCGTCACCCCCGCGATCACGATCAACAGGGCGAGAAACGATGGCATGACACCAGCCTGTACGAGGCCTCGGCCGAAGAGCGACAGCCCTACCGTCAGGACGATTCCGGCGGCGATCTGGAGCAGCCCACCGAGCCGCGTGGCCGGGCCGGGAGATGCCAGCTCGTACGTCCCCCATGGGAGGAACCAGAACTGCAGCGTCACCGCGAAGGTGAGGCCGCCCAGCCCGGTCATCGCGGCGGCGAACCCGGCGCCGCTTGCTCTGTCGAGGTCGTCGACACGGAGGCGGAGCGCAAGCAACGTCACCCCCACCAGAGCCAGCGGCAGAACCAGGAACTTGCCAGAGTCCATCCACGTCAACCCGAGCACGACCCGCCTGAGGTCCTCTGGCTCAGGACCGTGAGCGGTGGCTTGGTGGAGCCAGATCGCCAGCCACGACACACCCGCCGCGATGCTGGCGGGTCCACCCCAACGGCTCAACTGGTCGGCGGGCAGCGTCGTCACTCCACCAGGCTCGCACATATCGGCGAGGATGCGCTGGTCGACCACTCGCCCGCAGGTGACTCTTGAAGAAGGCGGGCGGCA
>JBOGED010000119.1:0-4540 GCA_050743625.1 Egibacteraceae bacterium
GCGGGTCTCACCTTGCCTACCAGGACATTCATCCTTCTGGGTCAGGAATCCTGACCATTCCCGGGCGCCCGATCGATCGTCAACGCGAGCAGCCGACGTATCACGCTGTACTCGGGCTTGGTCTGCACGAACCAAATCCGCACTCTTGCACCGGGACAAAGCTTGTCTTCCGTCTCTCCTGGTGTGCAGTCGATATTTACACGCCCTGAGCGCTCGCGCGGAGGCCGGCTCGGGGAAGTCGCGCGACGAACCGAACTTCAGGCGCCGTGACCAGCTACGCGCCCTCACCGCCATAGTCGCGGAGCGCGAGAAGGAAGGCGCGCAGATCGTCGGGTCCGCTGGTGGCGGCCGAATGGACGCGCTCGAGGTCGAGCCGGCCGTACGCATGGACGACGAGGTTGCGAAAGCCGGCGGCGCGCGCCAGTCGGTCAGCGAGGTCCTTGGAGATGACGTCGGCCTCTGCCAAGCGCCGGAAGGCGTCGGCGTAGGTCGGAGGGCTCGCGAGCCCCAGGCGCACGCAAGCCGAGATCGCGAGGTCGATCACCACCTGTACGGCCTGCCAGAGGTGCAGGATGACGGTGTCCGCGGCAGCGGTCTGCGGCTGCAGCTCCGCCGGGTCGGAGGGTAGGTACCGTGCCACCCGGTCGAGATGGCGGCCGACGGCTGCGGCGCGCTCGGCCAAGAGCTCCCGATCGACCGCGGGGCTCATCCCAGCGCCGCGAGGATCTCGTCGTGAGCCGCGCGGATGACGGGGCCAGCGTCGCACCAGAACCGCACTGCCTCCAGCTGGAAGCGACGGAACTCGGCTTCGTCGCGCTCGAAGAGGACGCGGGCGTCCCTGGCCGCGCGGAAGCGCAGCAGCGCGCTCGCGCGCGCGAGGTCAACGAGATCGACCGCCTCGGTACCCACCGCGACGGTGAGCCTCGCACGCAACAGGGCCGCATCCAGTCGATCGTCGGCCAGGAACCCAAAGTCCCAATCTGACAAAGGCCCCGCGTCCCCGCGAGCGCGCGAGCCATGCAGGACCAGAAGGTGCAACCCGGCCAGCTGGGAAGCACCCACTCGAGCCGCAAGATCGTCCGGAATCATCGCGCACTAGCTTACGCGTCACCCACAGTCTGACCTTGCCTGTCAGCGCAGGGGGATCTCCATCCCCTGATGGGGGTGGCCGAGGTAGGGGACGAGATCGCCGATTGGGGTCCAGCCGAGACGGACGAAGAAGCGGACGTTCTGCGCCTGGACGGTGGCGATCATACGGCGCCCGCCGAGGTCGCCGGCGGTGGCCACCGCGAAGCGGACCAGCGGGCCGCCGACGTTGCAGCGGCGGTAGACCGGCAGAACAGCGAGCCGGTCGCCCTTCCACAATCCCTCACCCAGCGGGTGGGGCCGCACGGTGCCCGCCGCGCCCGAGCCGCACAACCCGACCGCGTGCAAGGTCGAGGGGTCCTCGTCACGCTCGTCCCGATCGTCGGCCTGGCATCGGGCCACGAGCTGATCTCGGCCGGCGAGGTCGACGACCGAGCGCGCACTCTCTTGAGCACAAGGACGACCACGGGCCACAAGCAGTGACCTGACCCTTCCCTGCATCGGGTGATTACAGTGTCGACTCAGTCATCTCTGTGACGGTCCCGTCTTTGCGGGGAACTGTCGATGGACGCCGCGGACACGCCAACGCCCGGAGTGGCATAGCCACGGCAAGATCGGGGCGTCGGTAAGCGACTGGCCGCCAGCCTCGGTTGATCGGTACGGGTCCGCGCCATCGCGATGTGCGTAAGAGCAACCACTTGCTCCAACGGGCTGCCCGCCGTAGCGACAGCCTCGACGGGCATCTGCTCGGCGTCGGCCGACGACCTGTTACCAATAGTTCGGCAGCGCGGCGGTGAGCCATCGCGTTGACTATAAACTGCGGCCTTTTACGACTTCGATCACCTTTTGGCCAGCTTCAACTGGGTCCTCGTGCTCCCAGATCCGAAGCACCGCCCATCCGGCCTGCTCAAGAGCCGAATTGACGCGTCGGTCCCGCTCGCGGTTCCTCGCGAGCTTGGCGTCCCAATAGCTGCGGTGTTGGATTGGCCGGCGGCCGTGGTCGGGGCAGCAGTGCCAGAAGCACCCATCCACGAACACGGCTACCTTGACGCGTGTGAAGACAAGGTCAGGCCGGACGCGGCGTGATGATGTTTCTATGGGTAGGTCGACGCGGAATCGGTAACCCAAAGCATGGATGACTGACCGAAGTCGTCGCTCGGGAGCAGTGTCCCTTCTTCGGTTGGAGCGCATGCTCGCTCGCGTCGCGGGCGTCGTGGATACTGGCGCCTCCTCGAGAGCCGGCATCGGAGGTTCGCCGGGTTTTCCCTCTCGCTCTAGGTCAGGCAAGGAATGTCTCCGGGAGATACTCGGCCAGGCGTCGGCGCAGACCCAGCATGATCCTATCGACGGACCCGCCTTGCTCGAGCGCGGCTTGAGGAGCGACGTCGAGTGCATAATGCGCGACCGCGCTCGCGTCCGTACCGATGATTCTCCACAGGATCAGCCGATTGGGAGTATGTGCAGCCGAAGCTTCGATGTCGAAAACGTAGATCCAGGCGGGAGGCTTGGTGTTCCCACCGTCGGGCACATCGGCCGCCAGCCGCCAGGTGCCGTCCGGTTGTGGGGTGAGCTCCGGCGCTCCGAGGTGGCGCTGCCAACTGTCCCATACGGCACGCGGGATAGCGAGTGCGCACCCCGCGGACTGCCCATGCGCGCCGATCTGGAACTTGAACATCATCTGGTAAAAGGTGCGCTTGAAGACGTTGGCGATGTTGGGACCCTCAATCTTGCGCGCGAGCCATTCGGCGTTGTCAGCCAGGACGTTGTGAAATTGGTCGGTGTGCAGATCGAGCGCGCTATTCAAAGCCTTAACTGCGTGCGCGTAGCTATCGTGGTAGTCCATTGTCTGTACTTCGAAGATGCCATAGCGCCCGAGCCGGGGGCCTTCCCCCTTCTCAGGTGGCAGGAGTTCAGCGAGCGTGGCGTCCAGCGATAGCTCAGGCGAGCGATCGGTCTTGGGCACCGTGATCTCGCCGCCGAGCTTACTCTGGAAGTACACGATGACGGGACGGCCGAGGGCGGCTGCCTGGCGCAATTGTGCGCGGCGCTCTTCGTAGCTGAGTACTGGAGCCGCGCACAGCATGACATCGTCGAACTCGTTGTAGCCGAACAAACGAAGCACGACATCGTTGAGGAGATCGTCGTCGAGGGCGCGGAACGGGCAGACAAGCCAGTCCTGCCGCGGCCCGTTGCTGTGGCTGCTGATGGTGCACACACCTTGCGCGGTGGGGCCTTGACACGCGCGCGCGTCTGTCCCGTGGCACGCGAGAGGAACGGACAGCGGCAGGCTTGCTGGTCCCTGAGCGCCTCGGCGGCAGCAGCAACGGCTGGATAGACCCGATGGCCGTACCATTCGGCTATATGGTTGCGTTTGATCATGGAGACGGGGACCCTGCTGGTCGATGAGCGATGCCCAGGGTGACCATTGCGAGATCCAAGACCCAGGGACTGGTCAGTTCAGGTGCAACGCGAGCCGCGCCTGGCGCAGGGCAGGGCGCCGGACGAACGCATTGCGCAAGCGGAAGGTGGCCGTGCCATCGAGGGTGTCGGCCACGGATTGGCCGATCGCCTCGCCGAGCTGCACCGGGACGGCGTTGCCGACCTGCTCGTACTGTTCGGTGATGGTCCCCGCGAACGCAAAGGCGTCAGGGAAGCCCTGAATGCGGGCCGCCTCGCGGATCGACAGCGTTCGATTTTGCTCGGGATGCGTGTACTCGCCTGTCTTCGGATCGCGGAACCGCGTGATGATGGCGCGAGGGACACCGTCCCATGTCATACGGCGGCAGCGGCGGGTGTGGTCCTTGCGCTTGGCTCTCCTCATGGAGGCTGGCAACAGTCTGGAGGCAGGTCGCGCCAATCTTCGCCAGGTCGCAATGCGGCGAGGCGGGCGACGTTCTGCGCGGACAGCCGAGCTGCGTAGTGGTTATACAGGTCACTACCGAGGCCCGCGCGCATCTGCCGTTGGTAGTCGCGGTCAGGCGGACCCTCATAGACGCTGGTGCTTCCGCCAGCGGGTATCGCAGGGAGGTCGCCGATGGCCTCCCTGGTGGTCACAAAGCCGGAGAGATCCTCTGGGGGAATCGTGCAGTTAGGTATCAGCTCACCGATCTTGCGGTTCCCGTGTGTCGGCTTGGGAAATCCGGCACCCGGCGGGATCTCGAGGTCCGAGCGGAAGCCTATGAACACCATGCGCCACCGCATCTGGGGCGTGCCATACTGCGCGGCCAGCAACTCGGCGAAGGCCACGCTGTAGCCAAGCGAGCGATAACCATGGGACTTGGCCCGTTTTGGTAGACAGGTGCCGGTTAGGCCGCTACCTCCCCTATCATACTATTACCCATCTCAAAGTCAAGAGGAGAAACGTAACCCAAAAACGAATGCCGACGCCTACGATTATAAAACCCTTCAATGTAACTAAAAATCTCGGCGGCCGCGTCCGCGCGTGTCGCGAACG
>JBOGED010000120.1:0-2844 GCA_050743625.1 Egibacteraceae bacterium
GCCGAACCCTGGCCACAAGGGCAAACATTTTCGAGCGGTCGACCCTCGTCCCGGCCGCATTCCCGGCGCGCGGAATGCCGAATGGGCAGGCAACCTCGACCCCAGCACCGGCCGCTTCCTCTACCCCGCGGCACTGCGGGAACGCTACAGGGCGCTGGGCACGGGCAAGGCGGCGGGCATCGTTGTGTACTGCGGCTCAGGAGTCACCGCCTGCCATGACCTCCTCGCGCTACAAGCCGCGGGGCTTTCCGCCAGGCTCTACCCGGGCTCGTGGTCACACTGGTCGGCTGACCCCGCCCGCCCTGCCGCGACGGGCGAAGACACGAGTAGCGGAAGTTAGTGGAAGGCGGTGGGGGCGAGCGGATCGCTGTGCAGTGTGGCGAGGTGGGTGATCTGGGTAGCGGTGATGCGGCCAGCGGATAGCGGCGGGAGGTCGTCAACCGGGAACCAGCCCACCTCTGAGGTCTCGTCGTCGTTGCGCTCCACCTGGCCGAGGACCTCGCACCCGAAGACCAGCTTGTACACCCGCCACGGGTACGGCGTGGCGCCATCTTGCAGCGTGCGGTCCCAACAGGCGAGAAGGCGCGCGGCGCGGACGCGGTAGCCAGCCTCCTCGGCGACCTCACGCTCTACCGCGGCGCTCGGCAGGTCGTTGGTGTCAGCCCACCCGCCCGGCAACGTCCACAGGCCGTCGTCACGCTCGCGCACGAGAAGCACTCGCTCACCGTCCGGACCGTCGAAGCACACCCCGCGTACGTCGACTTTCGGGGTGGCGTAGCCGCGGTCGGCGGCGAGGTGCGGCAGGATCGCCTCAGGTGCGGCGCCGGACCCGGCGGCGAGCATCGCCCCGGCGATCTCCCGGATCTCCTGATATCGGCGCCGGTCGTAGGGATCAGCGGAGAATTCCAGGCCGTTCTGCGCGATCGCCGCGAGGCGGCGCGCCCACACCACCCAGTCCGGCTCAGCCAACCCACTAACCCTATGAACCTATGAGCTGCTGCAACGTCATGATCAGCCGCCGGTACCAGGGGGCGGCCTCGGGCTCTGGTACGGCGATCTCAAGCTTGTCGACCGGGTTGCCGGGGCCCACGACGACGTACGGGATCTCGCCTGGCCGGACGAAACCGAACTGCTCTCGGGCGAGCAGCTCGATCTCTTCCTCGTCCTGGAGGCTGAGGCGCCGCTCCTCGAGCCGGTCGACCTCGGACTGCAGGTGTGCGCGCCGGTCGAAGAGTTGCGCGACACGGTCGCCCGCCGCGGCATAGCTCTGCGCGGGACCGAACGCCATGGCGAAGAGCAGGAGCGCGAGGCACAGCGTGGCAAGCAGGTAGATCCGGTCGCCTTGCCCTAACCACCCGAACGTCCGCATCGTCAACGTCTGAGCGCGGTCACGTCCGGCCTCCACGCACCCGATGACCCGCCCACCCGTCATCGCGCGCCTACCCCGTACCGCAGGAACGCTTGGCGACCCGCATACCGGGCTGACTCGCCGAGGCCTTCCTCGATCCGCAGCATCTGGTTGTATTTCGCGACGCGGTCGGTCCGAGCGGGAGCCCCGGCCTTGATCTGCCCGGCGTTCGTGGCGACGGCGAGATCGGCGATGGTCGTGTCCTCGGTCTCACCGGAGCGGTGGCTGACCATGCACGTCCAGCCGGACCGGTGCGCAAGCTCCATCGTCTCGAGGGTCTCGGTCAAGGTGCCGATCTGGTTGACCTTGACCAACAGACTGTTCGCGCAGCCCTCGGCGATCCCGCGCCTGACACGCTTGGCGTTCGTGACGAACAGGTCGTCGCCGACGAGCTGGCATCGCCCGCCGAGCGCTTGGGTCAACAGGCGCCAGCCGTCCCAGTCGTCCTCGGCCATGCCGTCTTCGATCGACACGATCGGGTAACGGTCAACGAGATCGGTGTAGAGGTCGACCATCTCGGCGGCATCCAGCGTCCGGCCCTCGCCCTCCAGCCGGTACGCGCCGCCTCGGTAGAACTCCGTCGAGGCGGGATCGAGCGCGAGCGCGACGTCCTCGCCGGGCTCGTAGCCGGCGCCACGGATCGCCTCGACGATCAGCTCCAACGCCGCCGCGTTGGAGTCGAGGTCAGGCGCGAACCCCCCCTCGTCGCCGAGGCCGGCGGCCAGACCGCCTCGGTGAAGCACCGCCTTCAGCTGGTGGTAGACCTCCGAGCCGATTCGCAGCGCCTCACGGAACGTCGGCGCGCCGACCGGCGCGATCATGAACTCTTGAAAGTCCACGTTGGAGTCCGCGTGCGCCCCGCCGTTGAGGATGTTCATCATCGGCACCGGCAGGAGATACGCGCCGGGGCCGCCCAGGTAGGCGTAGAGCGGCAGCCCGGCCGACGCAGCCGCGGCCTTCGCGACCGCCAGGCTGATTCCCAGCAGCGCGTTGGCGCCGAGCTTCGACTTGTTGTCGGTCCCGTCCGCGTCGAGAAGGACCGCGTCGACCAATCGCTGGTCCCTCGCGTCGAGCCCGATCACCGCGGGCGAGAGGAGCTCGTTGACGCCCGTGACTGCGGTCCGCACGCCCTTGCCGCCATAGCGCGCGCCGCCATCACGGAGCTCGACCGCCTCGAATGCGCCAGTCGAGGCGCCGCTCGGCACGGCGGCCCGGCCTGATGCGCCATCTTCAAGGACGCAGTCGACCTCTACAGTGGGATTGCCACGGGAGTCGAGCACCTCCCGTGCGACCACATTCGCAATCTTCACACCGGTCACGGTAATTCACACGTACCCCGGTTTCAACCCCTCATTGTGTTCTGTGCAGCGGTTCAGTCGCGTACAGGTCGCGTTGCATCGGGTTCCGCTCCAAAATCACTCTAGGTCGCTGCACCC
>JBOGED010000121.1:0-5273 GCA_050743625.1 Egibacteraceae bacterium
TCCGCGCGGTATACCGCGCGGATCCTCCACACAAGAAACAGGTCGGCGGCGGATGTGCGCCTCCGGGCGTAGGTGATCGGCATCGCACATCTGTTCGGCGCGATGGGGATGGGCCCGCACGCCCGTCACACCGCCGCGGTACCGTTTGAGCTGCCGGATGGAGTGGCGAGGCTGGGGGTGGTACCGTGCTATCTCGATTCACCGTCCTGCTCCTGGCGGGGTGCCGAGACCTTCGCGCACCTGGCGGCGGGAGCCGCCCAAGACCATGGGATGGGTATGCGTACATACGAGTTGATGATGATTTCCCGGGGATCGCTCGACGAGCCCGGGGTGCAAGCGAACGTCGGTCGCTTCACGAAGCTGATCACCGATCGAGGTGGCAGGATCGAGCGGATCGACCATTGGGGCAAGCGGGAATTCGCCTACGAGATCGACCACATGCGTGAGGGGTACTACACGGTCATCGACCTGCAGATCGCCCCTGATGGACTGGTTGAGCTCGAGCGGCAGTTGAGGATCGCCGACGACGTCGTCCGCCACAAGGTGGTCCGTCCCGGCCCGCGCACCAAGCGGTTTCCGACCTCGTAGCCATTCCCGTGCCTTGTGGTCCGTCAGGGACCACCTAGCGCCTCTTCCCCGACCGGTCCCGCAGGCGCGGGATCGGGACTGCCTGAGCCGGCGTGGCGCTGCCGGCCGTCCGGCGCCTATCAGTCGAGGAATGAGCGAGGAGGAGGTCCTCAGTGGCCAACGACAACACCATCACGATCATCGGTAACCTGACTGACGATCCCGAACTGCGATACACCCCCGCCGGGGTGCCAGTCGCGAACTGCCGGGTGGCGGTGAACCGGCGTACTTTC
Organism: Egibacteraceae bacterium; assembly: GCA_050743625.1. GTDB lineage: Bacteria > Actinomycetota > Nitriliruptoria > Euzebyales > Egibacteraceae > JBOGED01. The sequence goes on from JBOGED010000121.1 coordinate 861, forward strand.
AACCGCGAAACCAACTCGTGGGACGACCGACTCGACGGCTACTTCACCGTCAACGTGTGGCGGGGATACGCCGAGAACGCGGCTGAATCACTACGCCGCGGAAGCCGCGTCATGGTCATGGGGCGACTGATCAGCCGCTCATATGAGGACAAAGAGGGACAGACCCGGTGGGTCACCGAGATCGAAGCAGACGAGATCTGTCCTAGCCTGCGTTGGGCAACCGCCAAGCTTACGAAGGTCAACCGAGACTCCAGCGGCCGCGGCAACGGCGACGCCTCCTTCGGCGCAGCACCGCCCCCCGCCGCGCCGCCCGAGTCGGACGACGTTCCCTTCTAGACCGAAAACCTCACAGGAGCACGACATGCCTTCCCCGAACCGTCCCGCCCGACCGAACCGCCCCGGCAGGACACCAAAGCGGAAAGAGGACTACTTCCGCAAGAACAAGGTCGAGTACGTCGACTACAAAGACGTGGCGCTGCTGAGAAAGTTCATCAGCGACCGAGGCAAGATCCGCTCGGCGCGCGTCACCGGGACGAACAGCCAATACCAGCGGCTCCTCTCCGAGGCGATCAAGAACGCTCGTGAGATGGCGCTGCTGCCCTACACCAACCGTTAACCCGCGCGGTGCGAAGGGATCAGCGATGAAGGTCATCCTGAAGCAGGACGTTGATGCGCTCGGCGACGCGGGGGACGTCGTTGAGGTCGCCGACGGCTACGGCAACAACTATCTCGTCCCCCGCGGCCTCGCGATGCGCGCATCCAAGGGCGTCGTCGCCGACGCTGAGGCGATCCGTCAAGCGCGACTCAAGCGCGCGGCTCGAAACCTCGCGGAGGCGCAGGAGCAGAAGCAGCGGCTCGAGGCCAAGCCGGTCCGGATCACGGCTCGAGCGGGTGAGGATGGGACGCTCTACGGGTCGGTAGGCAACGCCGGGATCGCCGCGGCCGTGACCGCGCAGCTCGGGATCCCGGTCGACCGGCGGCGCATCCCGATCGAGCGCCCGCTGAAGACCCTCGGTAAGCACGAGGTGACGATCAGGTTGCACCCCGAGCTCACCGCGACGATCCGAGTGGAGGTAGTCAGGGGAGACTGACAACCCGATGAACCCCTTCCAGGACCTAAGCGCACGCGAAACCTGGGAGGGACGTATCGAACGCTGACAGGAGACGCTCGTGGCCGCACAGCCCGACGTCGGCGTGTCACCTTCCCCCGCGTCGTACGACCGAGTCCCACCGCATAACCTTGACGCCGAGGTCAGCGTCCTGGGCAGCATGCTGCTGTCCAGAGACGCGATCGCGGAGGTCTCGGAGTTCGTCGGCCCCGAAGATTTCTATCGGGGTGCCCACCGGACGATCTACGAGTCCGCGCGGGACCTTTACGACCGCGGTGAGCCCGTCGACCCCGTCACGCTCACGGACGAGCTCGATCGCCGTGGCACGCTCAGTGACGTCGGCGGCGTCGTCGCGGTCGCCGATCTCGTCGCCAGGGTGCCGACGGCGGCGAACGCGCTGTACTACGCGCGCATCGTGGCCGAGCACGCGCTCCGGCGCCGCCTGATCGATGCGGGCACGCAGATCACCCGCCTCGGCTACCAGGCCGAGGGCGCCGACGAGGCCGTCGACTCCGCCGAGGCGCTCGTCTACCAGGTCGCGCAACGGAACCGGGGGCGCGAGTTCACGTCGATGAAGCAGCTGCTGACCGCCAGCTTCGAGCTGATCGAACGCCTGCACGACAACGCGTCGGCGGTCACCGGGCTCTCGACGGGCTTCCGGGACTTCGACCAGTGCACCGCCGGGCTCCAACCGTCGAACCTCGTCATCTTGGCCGCCAGGCCGGCGATGGGGAAATGCCTCGCCGGTGACGCAATGGTCATTCGGTCTGATACGGGAGCGCTCCAGCGCCTCGACGAGATCGTGAGGGACCCGGACCCCGCTCCACTGGGGATCGCATCCCTCGGCCCGGACGGCACGCTCCGCGGTGGGCAAGCAGTACAAACGCACGATAACGGGATGCGAGCGGTCTGGAGGCTTTGCACCACCCTTGGGCGGGAGATCGTCGCGACGGCCAACCACCCGTTTCTCACCGCCAGCGGATGGGTTCCGCTCGCTCGGCTCGCCGGTGGAGATCGCATCGCCACTCCGCGAGCGTTGCCGTTCTTCGGCTCCGACGAGCGCCCAGACGACGAGGTCGTCCACGCTGCCCGAGCGTTGCGGTCCAGCCCAGGCGCGCAGGTGCCCGATGCCGTCTTCCGGCTGCCGAGCCGCCAGGTTGCGCTCTTCCTCAACCGGCTCTTTGAGATGGACAACGGTGGCGCATCGAGCCTCGCAGCCGGGGTCCGCCGCATCCATGGATGCCTCTCGCAGCCATTGGCCGCGCAACTCCAGCATCTTCTCTTACGGTTCGGGATTGTCACGACCCGTACGGCGGGTCTCGACCTTCATCTCGCCGATCGCGACAGCGCCGAGCGCTTCTCGACCCAGATCGTCGCGCGCGACGGCGCACACCAGAGCGAACGCTTTGACCACAGCCTCGGATCCGACATCTATTGGGACGAGATCGTCTCGATCGAGCCCGCCGGCGAGCAGCGCGTCTTCGACCTGACGGTTCCAGGCGACCACAACTTCGTCGCCCAGGACATCATCGTCCACAACAGCACCTTGGTCACGAACATCGCCGCGCACGTGGCGGTCAACGAGCGCAAGCCGGTGGTGCTGTTCTCGCTCGAGATGTCACAGATGGAGCTCGTCCTGCGCATCTTGGCCGGCGAGGCACGGGTCGACTCCGAGCGGCTCCGAACGGGCCGCCTGCAGGAGGCCGACTGGCCGAAGCTGTCCCAAGCCATGGGCCGGCTCGCCGAGGCACCGCTCTTTATCGACGACACGGCCGGCATCAATCTGATGGAGATCAGGTCGAAGTGCCGGCGGCTCAAGCAGAAGCACGGTCTGGACCTCGTCGTCCTCGACTACCTCCAGCTGATGCAGCCGACCCGCCGCATCGACAACCGGGTCCAAGAGGTCGCCGAGCTCAGCCGGGGCCTCAAGATCCTGGCCAAGGAGCTGAACGTCCCCGTCATCGCCCTCTCCCAGCTCTCCCGAAAGCCCGAGGACCGCTCCGACCGCCGTCCCCAACTCTCCGACCTGAGAGACTCGGGATCTATTGAGCAGGATGCGGACATTGTGTGTTTCATCTACCGCGACGAGGTATATGACAAGGAGTCGGCCGCGAAGGGGGAGGCTGAGCTCATCATCGCAAAGCACCGCAACGGACCACTCTCGACCATTCACCTGGCCTTCCTCGCTCAGCACTCACTCTTCAAGGACATGGCTCGCGGCCCCGCGCACGGCAATGGGCGGCCGAGTGGCCCCCGCGCCGAAGGTGCCCTCTAGCGCTCGCCTCCCGGACTTCGACTTCACTGGCGCCCTTCCCCGCCTCGAGAGCGCACCTTCACTGGTCGAGGGGGCTTTCCTCATGTGAGGAGGCGCTCCCGAGGGGCTTCCACCCCTCCCGGGCGCGGTCGGGTGGGGTGTCAGGGCCGCGGTGCGGGCGGCCGGGACCCCAACACCCCGAGCGGCTACCCGCCGTGGCCGCTCCCGGCCGGTCCCTCTGGGGAGGCGAGGGGGTTACGGCCGGCCTGTGAGACCTCGTCGAGGTCGTTCTGTGACGCCTCGTCGGGGTCGTTGAGGACGTCAAGGAGGTCGGTGGCGAGCATCACCGCCGACCCCAGCCGTGCACGCTCGCAGATCTTCAGCACGTCGGTGACGAGGGACTCCGCGACCTTGGCGTCCCGGCAGTCTTTGCACGGCTGCGCCAGCGCGGCGGGGCCTGTCGATCGGTAACCGATGATCTGGTGTACCGCCAGGCGGGCAGTTGCCGCTGGCATCGGGTGCAGGCGCCCTCCAGGGTGGTGGCCGGCTCCGGCTCGCGCGCCTCACCGGGCGGCGCAAGCTCGGCCACACCGATCCGCTCGGCGTCCGGCCATCCCTCGACCAGCCTGGCCATCGCCAACGCCGCGTTGTGAGCAGGCAACAGGTCTACCGCCCACAACACCTGATCGACCCGCACCACTGCCACCCACCGGGCCTCCGAAACCTGTACGTCGTCGCGGCGCGGCTGCGCGCTCACCGGTCTACCCGCCGCGCACCCACCACTTCATACGACTGCCGCTCTGGAAGCACCCGTCCGGGGCCGCTCACAGCTGGGGTTTTCGGGTCGGTCTGGCGGATCGCCTCTACCGCGACGACGGTGGATGTGGCCGGCGTTCCCGCTCATCGGTCATACCGATGAACCTAAGGGGCTGGGCATAAATGACGTTGCTGTTTCCGACCGCAACCGCCCACCCGCTCGCCTCGCGGCGTTCCCGGTGTGATGTGCCTGCCCGGGCGCATCCGCCCGTAATCGCACACCCGCCCTGCCAG
>JBOGED010000122.1:0-2973 GCA_050743625.1 Egibacteraceae bacterium
ACGAGTGAGCCGAGTTGGTGGCGACCACCCACAGACCCTTGATCGCGCCGGTGTGGATGCCCTCGACGATCTGGTCGTAGGCCCAGCTGTTGCGGTCAGGGATACGGCCGGCGTCGATGCCGAGCAGCCCGGCTACAGTCTCGCGGTCGGCCGGGTCGGCGAAGCTACGGCCGCCAGGCAGTATGGGCGACACTTCGTTTGAGGATCCCAGGGCACCCAAGCTGCGGACACCAACCGCCGTGCCCAGCAGCCCGTGCGCTCAATAACCGGCATCACTATGGGCGCGAGGCTATCGTCGTACTCGGCCTCCATCCGCAGAGACGGGTTCGCACGCAACGAGCCGGGTCATGACAGGGCCAAGCTTTGTCGATGACTGGAGTACAACGAGCAAGTCCTCGGTGACCGGTCGTCGATAATTCAGCCTCCGCAAGCGGTCAGCGAGTTCACTGATGTCGGCTGCCGCCTCCAGACCGGCCATTTCCGCCGGTGCCGCTCTCAGCGTGGACCCGAGTTGGGGCCACCGACTCATCAGTACCGCCCACTTCGCCAGGTGCTTGACAGTCATCTCTGGCTGACCGCCAAGCATCCTCCCGCGAACCGCGAAAGTGAGCAACACCCGCAACAGATTTAGCAGCAGTTTTGCTGCACGAGGTAAGGGTGGAAGGAACGGCAACACTTCAGCGTCAGCTTGCTGTCGGAGCTGTGACTCATCGATCAGGTACCGCTGAACCCGTTGAGCGACAAGCCGGGATCGATCTTGCCAGACTGCGACAGCTGAACTTTGGCGGCCAGTTGCTCGACATGGGAATCATTGCGTCCCACACTCTGTTTGATTTGCTCGTCAACCATCACTCGGTCGCGACGGGCCGTCCGCCGCCTCACAAGCCTTCTCACAGTCATGCCAATACGAATTAAGCCAAGAATTAATACAATAACTACATCTTCACCCCCAAGGGCATCCAGGATGGCGGGCGATGGCTCATTCGGATAGAATGCGGCCGCCCAGATGATGAGGCCAAAAAATAACCAAACCGTTAAACTCAAGCCGCGTCTAACCACAACCTCCATGACTTCGAAAATCCTTTCTTTCCGAGCAGGGGTCAGCGATGCGGGAGCTTGAGCTTCCTCAGGCGAATCGCTCTCTCGTCGTGAGACGCTTCGCGAGTGAAGGAACTCCTGACCAAGCGTTGCATGGCGTGAACCGACGTCATAGGAAGGTCAAATTGTATCTGCACTATTTTTTCTAAATACATCTGACCGCATGTCTCACTCAAGCTGCCGCGGCCGACCTCCTGAGGATCAGTTATGGGATAGAGACCTTCTAGAGGTGCATATTTAATATCGGCGCATGCCGCGATCGACGCCATGTCCGCGACCAGCACCCTCATCGCAAGCGGCTCTACGCATAAGGATGCCGGGAGGCAACCCTGCCTACGGCGATTTTTAGAGACTCCCCTACAGAACGCCGACCAGACCTTCTACCTGCGGCGGAGAGAATCCGAAGGTTGAGCAGACGCGTCAACGGGCCCCCTCCCCGTCTTCGAGAGCTAGTCGCGCATAAGTGCCGATATCGGACGGTTCAGCTGCAAGAGATAGGCTCGGCGCTTAATCGTGAAGAGTTGGTCAAGCCCGTTGCTGGGCAGGCAGCTTGTGCGCCTGCTTTGGGGATTTAGGCGGCTGGCAGCGTGACGACTGTTGTGGCTACCGCAGAGGGCGCGGGAACGGGCTCGCCATGAGCGCGGAGACTGTCTAGGTGCAGAGCAATCGCCTCGCGGATCAGCTCTTGGACCTCCTCGATGCTGTCCCCGACAACACCGACGCCCGGCAACTCCGGTGCATACGCACCAAAGCCCGTTTCGCCTTGTTCGATGACGACCGCGTATCCGGTCACGAGTTCGATCCCTTCAGGCCGGCCTGCCTCAGGATATTCGCGAGCGTTCCAGGCGGCACGTCGGCGCCCGGCTTACCTGCCACGGTCACGGTACCAGGCTTGCTGGGATGGCGGAACTGGCGGTGGCTACCGCGTTGCCGCTGCAGTTGCCATCCGTCCCCTTGGAGAAGCCGTAGCAGGTCACGGACCTTCATGAGGCCGCAAGGTACTCGGTCACCGAGCAAACACTCGCCAGGCCGTGCCGCTCACAGGCTCACGCTGAGGCGCCGATGCCGCTGGCGGGAAAACGATGACGGTCGGCCCAACCCGCGAGCGGGGTGAGGCCACGGTCAGGCGGGTGCCAGCGAGGAAGGCGATGACGATGTAGCTGGCGTGCCGATCCAGGTTGTGCCTGGCTCTGTCGTAGCGGGTGGTGGCCCGCGGGTCGGCGTGCCGGGCGGCGATCTGCGCGTCTCGCAACGGTACGCCGGTATCGAGCGCGGCGGTGATGAAGCGGTGCCGCGGTGGATGCGGAAGAGATCCGCTTGCTGATCCGGGCGCGCTTGGCGACACGGCGCACGATCCGGGCCGCGGTGACGGTCCAACCGCCGACCGCTGCGTGAGATCAGCAGTGGGTCGGTGAATGAAGCGTTCGCCGACGGCGAGAGCCACCGCGCGGGCGACTCTGGGTGGCAGCGGGATCAGCGCGGTCTTGCCGCCATGCCGATGACGGTCAAGGGTTACGATGCCCACACTCCAACGTATGGCTGGGAGCGAATAACGCTGTCATTTGGGGCGATCTCGCCCGAGAGGGTCGCCGTGACGTTCCCTAACTTCGACTTCGGGGCATAACACCCCCAAGTCGAAGTTAGGGGAGCCGCCACCCACCAGGCGTCCGATCCAGGGCCGCGATCGGGAGATTCAAGCTAAGTGGCCCCATCCGTAAATCCGTTGGTATTCGGACGGCCCTGCATCCCCGGCGCTCGCGGCGTTGCGCCTCGCTTACATATGAGCCTTGCGGATATGCGCACTCGGCGCGCCTTGCGAGCAGGGCGCAGTGCCGCCCTCGATACGTAACGATATTTCCGGAAGGGACCACTAAG
>JBOGED010000123.1:0-11249 GCA_050743625.1 Egibacteraceae bacterium
TAGTGGACCCCGTTGTTGGTGAACGCCACGAACACCTCACCGATCCGGCTGGGTGCCCGCATCCAGCTGCTGAAGACCTTCTCGGACAGACCGTCCGGCGCGGTGGCGGCGAGCCCGCTGAGCGCGCCCACGACGGGGTCGAAATCGTCAAGCATCATCGAACTTCCCTTCCACACCGCTGCGAGAGCAGCGCTCGTAACCGCTGTAACCCTCTCGAGACGTGCGACTTGGCCGTGCCCTCCGCGCAGCCGAGGACGTCGGCGATCTCGGCGATCGGCAGGCCGATCACGTGGCGGAGCACCACGGCGAGGCGCTGCGCGTCGGTCAGCTGCGCGAGCAGCGCGCCCAGCTCGCGCCGGACGTCATGGCGTTCCGCCTGCTCCTCGACGCTCGGCCCGGGCGCGGCGGGCTCGCTGAGGGGCTCGCTGGCTGGTGGCGGCGCGGGACGGCGGCTCGCGTCGCGGGTGCTGTTGCGGGCGGCGTTCCGCAGGATCGTGAGCAGCCAGGGTCGCAGCCGCAGCGCCCGGATGCGCTCCTCGTCATAGCCGCTCAGCGCCCGGTAGGCGCGGAGAAACGACTCCGCGGCGAGATCCTCGGCCTCCGCCGGACGCCTGGCCAGCCGTAACGCGACCGAGTAGACGATCCCCTCGTAGGACCGGACCACCTCGACGAAACCAGAGTCCAGGTCCTTCGCAAGGGCGGCGCGCAACGCCTCGGTCGCGCCGTCCACCGTTGCCATCTCGTCACTGGAGACCTTGACCATATCCACCAGAACCATCTGGGACTGATCGGTTGCGGGGCGCCCTCAACGGGCGTTGTGGAAGATGATGCCCAACACGTGGCGGTCGCCTGTGTGGACCGCGCTGACGCCGTGGCGCATCGTGACCCTGCGGTGGCCACGGGAGCCTGGGATCGGACGGTGCCGGACGGGGAAGATCACCGCCTGGCCGAGCCCCGGGCGGGCGACCATTGGTCGGGACTGCTGGCGCGGCCGTTGCTCGACGAAGACACTCTCCCCGCCGGTGAAGTCCTTGTCCGGGATGCTCAGCATGATCAGGAGCTGCAGCGGGAATGTGAGGTCGCCGTAGACGTCCTGGTGCAGGCAGTTGTACCCGCCCGCCTCGTAGCGCAGCAGCAGCGGTGTGGGCTTGTGCTGGTCCAGCGTCGCGCACTCGTCGAGCAGGCCGTCGAGGTCCGGCGGGAATGAGCGCTCGCCGAGGCGGTCGGCCCATCGGTTCGCGATCCGCGCGATCGGTGGGTACAGGTCGCTCCGCAAGCACTGCACCAGCGGCGGCAGTGGGTTGGAGAAGTAGCGATAGCTGCCCTCGCCGAAGGCGTGCCGGGCCATGATGACGGTGCTGCGGAAGCGGACGTCGTCGTCGAACATGTCGATGAGGTCAGCGCACTGCTCCGCGGACAGCAGCGGAGGGGTCATCGCAAAGCCCGACTCGTCGAGCTGCCTTTCCAAAGCCGGCCAGTCGAGCTCAGCCTCGAACGGGATGGTCAGGCGCGCGCTGGCGGCAGTGCTCATGGCGGTCCTCCTCGTCCACGATCCAGGGGCAGGAATGCCCATAGCTTCCTAACCCCAGACCCGGGGGATCGGTTGCACCACGGGTCAGCGGTAGCGGAGGCCGTCGTCGCGGCGGTACACGGCGGCGGCCGCGGCAAGGAACAGGGCCGACCATCCGAGGAGCAGGAGCGCGGGGGTGGTCCAGCCGCCGCCGTCCTGGCGGCCACCGATGACGCCGAGCACCAGGTCGAGGTAGTGCCGGGTCGGCAGGAACGGCGCGAGGCCTTGGACGAAGGAGGGCAGGCCCTCGAGCGGGATAAAGAGCCCGCCGAGGAACGACAGCAGCAGGAAGCCGATGTTCGCGATCGGCAGCGCCGCCTTCGGGCTGGCGGCGTACCCGAGCGTCGTGCCCATCAGGCCGAACGGCACCGAGCCGAGCAGCACAGCAGCGAGGTAGACAACCCACTCCAGAGGGCCGAGCCGGAGCTCGGTCGTGATCGCCGCCACCGCCACGACGATGACGATCGAGACAAGCGCGACCACGAGCGCGACCAGCACCCGCCCCGCGAAGCGCACGGCGCCGCCGACGGGCAGGGCACGCATGGTGGTCTCCCACGGCAGGTGGCGCTCCTCGGAGATGCCGACCCCAAACTGGAAGAACACGAGCCCCAACACGCCGAAGCACAGGAACGAGGCAAGTACCACCTCGCTGCCAAGTCCCGGAGAGAGCCGCGGGACCATGTCGCGAGCGGCTCCCATGCCGAACAGGACGAAGAAGATCACCGGGGACGCCAGCGTGGGTACCCAAAACTGCGGAAAGCGCGACAGCTCGATCAGGCCGTAGCGGGTGTGCTGGAAAGCGAGCCTCATGCTGATACCTCCTCACGGTCCGCGGTGAGGACGAGAAACGCCTCTTCAAGGCTGACGGGCGCGACCTCTAGGCCGGCGAAGTCGACGTCGGATTGAACGAGGTGGCGGACAAGATCGTCGGCGTCGGTCGTGAACAGGGTGGCGCGCTCGCCGTCCGCCTCCGCGCGGACGACCCCAGGCAGCCCGGCCAGCGCCAGTTCGGGGATCCTGGCGCGGACCCGGGTCAGCTCGACCGAGGCCTTGATGTCCGCGACGGTACCCTGAGCGCGGATCCGCCCGTCGGTGAGCACTACGACCTGGTCGGCCAGCGCCTCCGCCTCCTCGAGGTAGTGCGTGGTCAGCAGGATCGTCCGGCCGGCGGCGAGCTCCTCACGCACCACGCGCCACAGCGCCCGCCTGGCGTCGACGTCCAGGCCAGTCGTCGGCTCGTCGAGAAGGACGAGCCGTGGCCGGCCGGCGAACGCGAGCGCGACCGCCAGCCGGCGCCGCTGGCCGCCGGACAACCCTCCCGTCTGGCGGCCGGCGACCGTCTCCAGCTCGAACCGGGCGAGCACCTCCGCGGTCGCCATCGGGTCGGGATAGTGCGCGCGGACGTAGTCGACGACCTCCCGCACCGTCAGCGCCTCAGGGGTGCCCGCCGCCTGCGGGGTGACACCAACGTGCCTGCGCGTCGCGGCGTCGCGCGGGTCGCCGCCGAGCACCTCGACCGTGCCGGCGTCGGGACGCCGCAACCCGCACAACAGGTTGACCGCGGTCGTCTTGCCCGCGCCATTCGGCCCGAGCACCGCGAGCAACTGGCCCGCCGGTACGTCGAGGTCGACGCCTTGTAACGCTACCGTCGCGCCGTAGCGCTTCGACACCCCGCGTAAGCGGGCAACAGTGTTCATCTTCGTTACCTCCCCGCCGCGAGGTAGGCCCGCAGCGCCTCGTGGTAGACCTCGAAGGCCCGCCGTCCCTGCTTCGTCACCTGCACCCACGTCACCGGGGTGCGTCCCCGGAATGCCTTGTCGACCTGGACGTAGCCCGCGTCCTCGAGCTTTCTCAGGTGGGTCGACAGGTTCCCTGCCGTCATGTCGAGCAGCTCTTGCAGTCGCGGGAACGCGATGCGGTCGCCGTTCGACACCGCGCCCAGCGTGGTCATCACGCGCAGCCGCGCCTGGGCGTGGATGACCGGGTCGAGGTCCGGCAGCGCCGGTCCGGCCAGCCGCTCGACGTCAGCCACTGGCCAGCTCCTTGCGGTAGGCAAGCGCGGACGCGACGAGCATCCCCCCGCCACCGCAGACCGCGAGCAGGAGCGAGTACCACTCCTGCCCCAGCGCGACACCGGCGATGTCGGTCGCCATCAACCACACGCCGAGCCCCAGCTGGAGGTCGTCCACGAACGCCGCGCCTATCCCCATGAAGAACACCGCGACGACCAGGACGACCAGCGCGCCGATCTCGTGAGCTCGCAACCCGAGCGCCAGCCCGAGCAGCGGTGTGCCGAGCGTCCACGCCGTCCATGCGACGCCGATGCGCTGACCGATCCGGACGCTCGCCCCGTCGATGCCGCGGCCATGACGAACGCTCACCAGCACGCTGAGCACCACCGCGACCAGCGCAGCAAAGGACCAGGTCATCCCCGCGCCCAGGGGTGTGGGCCAGCCCGGGCCGAGGTGTGCCCAATGGGTGGCACCGAACCCGACCGCCCATGTGGTTCCCCAGATCAGGTAGAACGGCCAATCCGATATACCGAGCGCCCGTCGCGCCTCCGCCATCGTTTGCTCGATCAACGCGAGCGACTCGGCGGGCGAAAGCGGCTCCGCGTCGTCGGTACGGTGCTCGACCCTTGACATCCCAACCCCCATCCGCCAACAACTTTGAAAAACAAAGTACTTGCTGAGCGTGGCGATGTCAATGGGTGGCCGCGCGTCGCTTCGCGAGGCACGCGCGCCCGGTGTACGATCCCGGATACGCTATTCCTCAGGTCTGGAGCGGTGAGGCATCTAGGACGCATCCGTCGGCGACCTCGTGGTCGTCTCTCCGGGGCGGGGCGAAGCCCCGTTAAGGGTCTTGCTGTGGAGAGCCGATGATCACGGCCGATGGGCTTGATCGAGGGCGGGAGGCGTTCGGGCGGCAGGCGTGGACGGACGCGTACGCCCAGCTGTCGGCGGCAGCGGATCACGGCGAGGCATCGCTCGAGGCCAAGGATCTCGAACGGCTCGCGGTGGCCGCCTATCTGGTCGGCAAGGACCAGGACAGCGCCGACGCGTGGGCGCGTGCGCACCACGAGTGCCTCCGTGTGGGTGACGCCGCGCGGGCGGCGCGGTGCGCGTTCTGGTTGGGCCTCGGCTTCCTGCTCAAGGGCGAGGTGGCCCGCGGCGGCGGTTGGCTCGCTCGGGCGCGGCGGCTGCTCGACGACGGCCACCTGGACTGTGTGGAACAGGGGTACCTGCTCGTCCCGGCCGCGCTCCAAAGCCTCGTCGAGGGGGACGCCGCGACCGCGTACGCGACCAGCAGCCAGGCCGCCAAGATCGGCGGTCGCTTCGGTGACCCGGACCTCCTGGCGTTTGGCCAGCTCGGGCGGGCCCAGGCGCTGATCCATCTGGGATCCACGCCCGAGGCGGTCGCGTTGCTCGACGAGGTCATGATCGCCGTCACGGCGGGCGAGGCGTCTCCGATCGTCGCCGGGATCGTCTACTGCGCCGTGATCCAGGCCTGCCATGAGATCTTCGATCTTGGCCGCGCCCGGGAATGGACGGCCGCGCTGAGTGGCTGGTGCGAGGCTCAACCGGACCTGGTCCCCTACCGCGGCCAATGCCTGGTCCATCGCGCCGAGATCATGCATCTGCACGGCGCCTGGCAAGATGCCATCGAGGAGGCCCAGCGAGCGTGTGAGCAGCTCTCCCGGCCGCCCGGCCACCCCGCGATCGGTGAGGCGTTCTACCAACAGGCCGAGCTCCACCGGCTACGCGGTGAGTTCGCTCAAGCCGAGGAGGAGTATCGCCAAGCCTCCCAGTGGGGGCGGCCGGCCCAGCCTGGTCTGGCGCGGTTATGGCTGGCCCAGGGGAGAGTCGACGCCGCGGAGGCGGCCATCCGCCTCGCGGTCGACGAGACGGGCGATCGCGTCACCAGGTCCAAGATCCTTGCCGCGTACGTCGAGATCGTCCTCGCCGCGGGAGACAACCGGGCGGCGCGAGCTGCCACCGACGAGCTGTGCGAGATCGCCGCCGATCTCGCCGCGCCGTTCCTGCACGCGGTCTCCACGTCTGCGCGGGGAGCGGTCCTGCTCGCCGAGGGCGACGCGCGAGCTGCCCTGGTCCCGCTCCGCCGGGCGTGGACGATCTTTCGTGAGCTCGACATCCCCTACGAGGCCGCTCGTGTCCGTGTCTCGGTCGGGCTGGCTTGCCGGCAGCTCGGGGACGAGGACAGCGCGGAGATGGAGCTTGACGCGGCCCGCTGGGTCTTCCGGCGGTTGGGTGCCGCGCCCGACATCGCGCGTGTGGAGGAGCTGTTCAGTGCCCGGTCGCCCCAGCCCACGGGCGGGTTGACCCGGCGTGAGGTGCAGGTGCTCGCCCTGGTAGCGACCGGCAAGACCAACCGGGCGATCGCCGCCGAGCTCGTCATCAGCGAGAGAACCGTGGCTCGTCACCTCAGCAACATCTTTACCAAGCTGGGCGTGCCGTCCCGGGCGGCGGCCACCGCGTACGCCTACGAGCACGGGCTCGTGTAGCCGGCCTACACAGAATTGCCCACGTCGCTCGGGTGTCCTTTGGATAATTCGCCCGATGCGGTGAACGCCCGCTCCCACCTACCGTTCTGGACGGATTGACTGCGGATGCGAGGAGAGGCGATGAGCAGGCAGGCGACGTGCGGGTTGATCGACGTTGGCGGGGCGAAGCTGTATCACGAGGTGCGCGGTCGCGGGCCGGCGGTGCTGTTCATCACCGGTGGCACGGGTGACGCGGGCGAGTGGGCGCACATCGCGCCCAGGCTGGCGGACGAGCTCACCGTCGTGACCTACGACCGGCGCGGGTTCTCCCGCAGCCCCCGTCCGGATGGCTGGACCTCCACGAGCATGGTCGAGCAGGCCGGCGACGCCGCCCGCCTACTGCGCGCGCTCGGCCTCGCGCCGGCGGTGGTGGTCGGCCACAGCAGCGGCGGGTCGATCGCCTGCCGCCTGGTGATAGACCATCCCGAGATCGTGCGGCACGCCGTGATCTACGAGGCCCCGCTGTTCGCGGTCGTGCCAGGCGGTGAGGAGATCGCGACCGGCTTACGGGCGTTGGCCGGGGGCGGGCCGCGCACAGGGATGGAGCGGTTCATGCGGCGCAACGCGGGTGACGAGGTGGCCGACATGTTCGCGGCGCTCTTCGACATCGAGCTGCCGGCGCTCACGTCGTTCGTTCCCGACCGGAAGCGTATGCGGACGGGTGGGGTGCCGCTGACCGTGGTGGTCGGTGAGCAGGACCGGGACACATGGTTCGGCGCGGCGTCGAGGTGGCTGACCGAGGGGACCGAGGCTGACCTCGTCGAGCTACCCGGTGGGCACGCGGGGTTCGTCACCCACCCGAAGGAGTTTGCCGAGCTGGTGCGCCGCATCGCCCGGAAAGCGACCCGCACGCCGGCAGGACGGGTGGACACCCAGGCCGTCGAGACCTTCCGCCAGCGCCTGCGCGGCCCACTGCTCACCCCAGGCGATCCCGGCTTCAGGGACGCGACGCTGCTGTGGAACGGCCTGATCTCCAAGACCCCGGCGCTCGCCGTCCAGCCGACGGGCACGGCCGACGTCGTGGCTGTGGTGGACTTCGCCCGCGACCACGGCCTGGCGCTGTCGGTGCGCGGCGGTGGCCACAACGTCGCCGGCACCGCGGTGGCCGACGGTGGCTGACCATCGATATGTCCCGCCTGCGTGGGATCGTCGTGGACCCCGAGGCGCAGACCGCGACGGTCCAGCCCGGGTGCCTGCTCGGCGACGTGGACCGGGAGGCCCAACTCCACGGCTTGGCCACGCCGTTGGGCTTCGTCTCCGAGGTCGGCGTGGCGGGACTCACGCTCGGCGGGGGCCTTGGCTACCTGACCCGCCGGTTCGGCTGGACCGTCGACAACCTGCTCGAGGTCGAGATCGTGACCGCCGACGGCCGGGTACGCCGCGCCAGCCGCGACGAGCACGCGGACCTGTTCTGGGCCATCCGCGGCGCCGGCGCCAACCTCGGTGTCGTCACGTCGTTCACCTTCCGCCTGCACCCGGTCGGCCCGACCGTCTACGGCGGCCTCATCGCCTGGCCGTTCGAGCGGGCGGACGAGATCCTGCGGGCGTACCGGGCAATGACCGCCGAAGCCCCTCGGGAGCTGGCGGTGTGGATGGAGTTTGTGCGGGCGCCGGCGGCACCGTTCGTTCCCCAGGAGTGGCAGGGCGAGCGCGTCTGCGCCATGGCGGTCTGTTACAGCGGCGACCTGGGCGTCGTCGACGAGGTGCTCTCGCCGATCCGGGCGCTGGGTGGTCCCGTCATCGACCTGCTGCAGCAGCAGCCGTATACCCAGGTGCAGTCCTACCTCGACGCGACCGCGCCGAAGGGTCACCACTCCTACTGGAAGACCGAGTACCTTGCCGTGCTCGCCGACGACCTCCTGTCGACCTTGAGAGACCTCGCCGCCGAGTGCCCCATCCCCGAGGCAGAGCTGGGCCTCCTCCACCTCGGTGGAGCGCTGAACGAACACGCGGAGGACGACGGGGCCGTCGGGAACCGGGACGCCCGCTACGTGTTGGGCATCATCGGGATCTGGGCGCCGGGCGAGCCAGACGCCGAGGGGTTCCCGGGATGGGTCCGCGACGCGTGGCAGCGGGTCCGGCCCTTCTCGACCGGCCGCACGTACATCAATTTCCAGAGCGTCGACGAGGGTGACGACCGCATCCGCGCCACGTACGGCACCAACTTCGACCGCCTTCGAGGTCAAGAAGACCTACGACCCTGACAACCTGTTCCGCTCCAACCGCAACATCCGCCCCCAAGCGGAATGAGCCGTGGGTATGAGCGTCCTACCGATAGGGCGAGGTCTGTCCCGCCCTCGCTGGTGAGGGATCAATTCAGCACCGTGGAGGAAACCATGAGCACCACCGAAGAATCGACCGTGCGCGCACGACCTACGGTGACCAGGACACTGGACGAGGGCAAAGCCGAGCAGTTCGCCGCCCGGATGATGCGCATGCTCAACGACGCATTCGTGGGCTTGCTCACCAGCATTGGGCACCGCACTGGCCTATTCGACACCATGGCCGCATTACCACCCTCGACAAGTGGAGAAATCGCCACCGCCGACGGCCTCGACGAGCGGTATGTGCGTGAGTGGTTGGCCACGATGACGATGGGCGGCATCGTCGAGTACGAGCCTAGGGGACAGACGTACGTGCTGCCGCCTGAGCACGCGGCGTTCCTCACCCGTGCCGCCGGACCCGACAATCTCGCCACCGTTGCCCAGTACGTCAGCTGCAGCGCCGAGGTGGAAAGCGGGATCGTTGAGTGTTTTCGTCACGGAGGCGGGTTGCCGTACTCGGCTTATGAGCGTTTCCACTCCATCATGGTTGAGGACTCAGGCCAGGTCTTCGACGGCACCCTGTTGACGAGCACCATCGATCTGCTGCCGGGGATGCGTGAGCGGCTCTCGGAGGGCGTCGACGTGCTGGACATCGGCTGCGGGTCAGGCCACGCGGTCAACCTGCTGGCCCGTGAGTTTCCAAATAGCCGGGTGCGCGGGTACGACTTCTCGGAGGAGGCCGTGGAGCGGGCACGTCGGGAGGCCGCCGAGTGGGGGCTGCCGAACGCGACCTTCAAGGTGCAGGACGTCGCCGAGCTGCCGGAGGTGGCGGCCTTCGATCTGATCACCGCCTTCGACACGATTCACGACCAGGCCCACCCGGACCGGGTGCTGAACGCGGTCGCTCGGGCGTTGCATGAGGACGGCACGTTCTTGATGGTTGACGTGGCCGCATCGAGCAACCTTGAGGACAACGCCCATCATCTCCTCGGCGCGTTCTTCTATGGACTCAGCACGATGATCTGCATGTCGGTGTCCCTAGTGGCAGGCGACATCTACAACAACTTCTACGTCGCCCGCAAGAGCTCATAGCCCGGGCCGAGATTCACGTGACACTTCGCCGTACTGTGCAGAGTTATGCCGATATACCGGTATAACTCTGCACAGTGCAGGAAAAGGCCGGCTGCCGCCAGCGCTCTTAAGGCGAAAAGTCCAGCAAAACAGGCAGTCAGGGCAGCTCCGCGAGGTGGTCGCGGCAGGTCGAGATCTTTGGGTGGTCGGCCGGTAGCGTCGCGGCGAAGATGCGGAGCGCGCGTTCGTAGCCGGCTCGGGCCTCGGCGTGGCGGCCGTGCTCGTGGTGGAGGACGGCGAGGTTGTGCACGGTCATCGCGACGTCGGGGTGGTCAGGGCCCAGTAGCCGCTCCTTGATCTCAAGGGAGCGTTGGTAGCAGCGCGCGGCCTCCGCGTGGTCCCCGCGGGCGGCGGCGAGCACGCCGAGGTTGTTCAGGTTGATTCCCAGCTCGTAGTGGTCCGGCCCGTAAGCGGCCTCGAACACCGCGATCGCGCGCCGGTACAGCGCCTCGGCCTCGTCGTGGCGGCCTTGCCCGTCCACGAGCGCGGCGAGCGCCGCGATGTCGGCGGCCACGTCCGGGTGGTCGGGGCCAAGGGTGCGCTCGCGGATCGCGACCGAGCGCCGCGCATGCGGCTCGCCGGCGGCGTGGCGGCCGCGGGCGTGCTCCAGCCCGCCGAGGTTGTGGTAGATGCTTGCGAGCTCGGGCGCGTCGGGCCCGTGGGCGGCCTCCAGGATCGCCAACGCGCGGTCGTAGCGCTTGCGGGCCTCGTCGTAGCGCGCCGCGTACTTGCAGACCATGCCGAGCGCGTTGCACGCCGTCGCCACGTCGAGGTCGTCCGCGCCCAGTTGGGTCTCGGCCAGTTCGAGGGCGTCGAGCAGCACCGCCTCCGCGCCGTCGAGCCGCCCGTGAACACGCTCGATCCCGCCGAGGTGGACCAGGGACTGCACCCGCAGCCGTACGAGCACCTCCTGGTCCAGCGGCAGCGCGCGCATGATCGCCACCGCCCGCCGGTAGCACCGCTCGGCCTCGGCGTAGCCGCCGAGGTCCTGGTGCACCCCGCCGAGCGTGAGCAGCACGTTCGCGACGTCCGGGTGTCCGTCCCCGCACTCCCGCTCGAGGATCGCGAGCGCCCGCTCGCACGATGCGAGCGCGCCGGCGGGCCGGCCGGCCGCACGCCGCTCACCCGCGACGTCATGCAACCGCACCGCCCCGTCGACCGCCCGCTCATCCACCCGCTGAACGCTCCCGCGCCCGCGCGAGCGCCTCGTTGTGGTTGAGGGAGGTGCCGCCGGCTTTGACGCCGGTGCGAACCACCAGCGCCTCGTTGTGGTTGGCGGCGACATGTCCGGCTTTGACGCCGACGCGAACCACCAGCGCCTCGTTGTGGTTGCCGGCGACATGTCCGGCTTTGACGCCGGTGCGGACCACCAGCGCCTGGTTGTGGTTGGCGGCCAGGAATCCGGCTTTGACGCCGGTGCGGACGACGAGGGCCTCGTTGTGGTTCATGCTGACTCCTGGGCCGCCGGCCTTGATGTTCGTGCGGATCTTCATTGGGATCCTCCTGGGATTTTGTGTGCAAAGGCTCATGCTGCGCCGGGCGGGGTGGACTGTCTGTACCGGCCGGTACAGATGGGGTGTCACGGGCGTCACACCTACTCGTGGGCGATCACGAGCAGGGTGGGGGCGCGGGCGAGCACGCAGGCCAGCGCGCCGCGGAGGGCCTCGGGGTCGAGGGCGGCGAAGCTCTCGTCGAGCACGATGAGGTCGGCGCCGCCCAGCAG
>JBOGED010000124.1:0-5365 GCA_050743625.1 Egibacteraceae bacterium
CGGGATCGCCTCCCTGGGCGGCTCGGCCATGACGAGCACGCTCGCGTCTATCCCTGCGGCACGGAGCTCAAGCCCCTCCTCGACGAGCGCGACCGCCAACCAGTCCGCGCCGCCAGCCAGCGCCGCACGCGCGACCGGCACCATGCCGTGGCCGTACCCGTCCGCCTTTACCACGGCCATGAGCTTGGGCGCGGCGGCCTGCCGTTTCAACGCCGCGACGTTCGCCGCGATCGCGCCAAGATCGACCTCCGCCCAGGTCGGCCGCACCGTCACCCCTCCCCGCCGAGCCGGGAGAGCACGTCAGGGACCGCGGCGGCAACGTCGAGCGCCGTCACGGGCCTAGCTGTGAGCTTGCCCTGCGCGGCCTCCCCCGCGGCGCCGTGCAGCCAGACGGCGGCGGCGGCGGACTCGGGCTCGGGACGCTGCGCGACCAGGGTGGCGGTCATCCCGGTGAGCACGTCTCCCGTGCCGCCGGTGGCGAGCGCGACGCTGCCCGTGGGGTTCACCCAGACACGACCGTCTGGCGCCCCGATCATCGTCCCGGGCCCCTTGGCGACCAGCACGACGCCCCAGGACTTCGCCTTCTCGGGCACCACGGTGACCCGCTGTCCCCACACACCATGCCCACTGGAACCGATCAAGCGCGCGAACTCACGCGCGTGAGGGGTCAACGTGAGCAGCCCCGCCGCATGGTCCGCTAGCGCGTCGCCGTCGTGGCGGAACGCGTTGATCCCATCCGCGTCCAGGACGGTCGGCACGTCGACCTCACGGACGATCCGGCGCACCAGGCTGGCGGCATCCTCGCCATGCCCGAGACCCGGCCCCACCGCGAGCGCGTCGGCGCCCTCCAGCCGGCTCGCGAGCACCTCGAACGCGGCGCTGGGATCCTCGAGGTCGATCCTGGCGGTAAGCGCCTCCGGGACGGCCGCGGTGACCAGGTCGGGGTCCCCGGTCACGACCGTCACGAGCCCCGCTCCCAGCGCGAATGCCCCCCGAGCGGCCAGGATGGCCGCCCCCGCCATTCCGGGCGAGCCGGCGAGCACGACCACGACCCCACGGGTCCGCTTGTGTCCCTCGGGTGGCGCCGGAGGGACGAGCGTCGCGATCTCGGCGCCCTCCAGCACTTGCGCCGCCGGCTCGTCTTCCTCGGCGTCGTAGGTATCCAGCTCGCCCAGCATAAGCTCGCCGCAGTACGACCGGGCTGGCGACAGCCACAGCCCACGCTTATGCGCACCGAGTGTCACGGTCAGGTCCGCCCGCACCGCGATGCCAGGTACCCGACCCGTGTCGGCGTCTACCCCGCTCGGGATGTCGCAGGCGACGACAGGCAGCCCCGCCCGTGCGCGCAAGGTCTCGATCACCTCACGATAAGGAGCGCGTGGCTCGCCGCTCGCCCCCGTTCCGAGGAGGCAGTCGACCGCGACGTCCGCACCGTCGAGAGCGGCTTCGGCGCTGCCTGCCAGCCGGCCGCCAGCGGCGCGGTACGCGCGCAGCTCGCGGGCCCCGTCCTCTCCCAGCGCCCGCTTCCCTTGCGCGAGATAGACGACCGGCGCGGCCCCGGCATCGAGCAGACGGCGACCCGCCGCGATCCCGTCCCCGCCGTTGTTCCCCTTGCCCGCCAGGATGCCCACGCGGAGCCCGTACCCGCGCCCCGCCAGCCGCAGGACTCCGCGCGCGAGATGCCCCGCCGCCCGGTCCATCAGCGCCTCGGGCGCCACCCCGCGCCGGTAGGCGCGGTCGTCCATCGCACGGACCTGAGACGGCGCAAAGAGCGGGATCACGCCGTAATCCTAGATGCACGGATCGCACGGAGACGTGAGCGCAAGACGCCGACGGCTGCACGCTCGACACCTCACCGCTCCAAACCCAAGGCCTTCAAACCAAAGGCCTTCCCCTAGCGGGGCCTCGGTCCTACTCGGTGATGATCTCGGCGCCCGTCGCGTCTTCGACGCGGTACAGCTTCACGTAGACGGCCTCTTGGCACCGTGCGTCCGGGTCGAACACGCTGACCAGCGCGCCTGTGAAGATGCCCATCGCCTTGGAGCCGTCGAACACAGGTGCGCCGCTGTCTCCCGGGACACCGCACATCCCGTCGTCGACCAGCACGACGTCACGAAGGCCGTTGAGGACGTCGGTATAGGCGCCGTCGAGGATCCGCCCGCACTTGAAGCCGCTGAAGAACCCGGAGATGCAGGATCGGCTGCCCTCTTCGTAGCCGGAGCGAGGCTCGCGGCTCGTGATCTCGTGCCTCGGCTCCGCGCTGCTGAGGTAGATCCAGCCGCGCGACCCGCTGGGATAAGAGGCTGCCTTCTCAGCGAACAGGCCGTCCGTGTCAAGCCTTCGCACACTGCGCTCGACCGTGCCGTAGAACCTGGCGTCCTCCGGAGGGTCCCCGATCGGGTCTCCGATGAACACGTCGGCGCCGGTGGGGGCACAGTGGCCGGCGCTGAGGAACCCGTCTTCCCCGTTCTGGGTGGCGCCGAATCCGGTCGTGCATTGGCCTCTGGTGGAGAACCAGCTCAGTCCCCCACGCATCGGTTCCTCGACGCAATCTGCTGGCGTGCACACCAGCGGCTTGAAGTGATGCTTGCGGGCTGGCGCGAACTCGATCTTGCCGAGGTCAAGGCCCACGCGGCTCAGCTCCGCCCGCGCTTGGTCCGCCGAGTCGACGTACGCGACGAGGCGATCCGCCCGTAACGACCACGCGTGGACACTCGTCCGCGCGGGCTGTGCGGTGGCCAGCTCATAGAGCTGCTGGTCGACCGCCAGCAACTCATCAAGGCGAGGCTCCTGAGGGACGGGTGCCGCCCGTCCTGGAGTGCCGAGCAGCGCAAGAATCATCAGCATCGCCGCACACGCGACCGCGCTTCGGGAGAGTGCGCCGACCCCGACGTGTCGACAGCGCCCAGGCGTGGATCCGCAGCCCTCGCTGGGGGCCCGCAGCGCAAAAACAGACCGCACCATTTATTACCGCCCTTTAACTCGAGCCCCCAACGAGGGGACTTCATTGCCCGTATGTAGGGGGCCAAGCTAGGCGTTTCAGGGTGAAACGGTCAAGCGTTTTCTTTCAGTCATTTCGGTAATTCGAACTCGGTATTACCCACGGCCCTCGGCCACGGCGTTCGCGACGGCGACGTTACGGCTCGTTGACAGCGACACATGGACACGGTCGATACCGAGACGAGCGGTATATTCTGCCGCATCGCGATGCAAGAACGCCACTGGACGCCCGGACGACTGGCGTGTCACCTCGATATCGCGGAACCCGAAGCCCCGCACTCCACTCCCCAATGCCTTCGCCACCGCCTCTTTCGCCGCGAACCGCGCGGCCAAGCCAGGCACGCGCATCCGACCATCACTCAAACGGCAGTCGGCGAGCTCCCGCGCGGTGAACAGCCGCTCCATCAGGCGGGGCGTGCGGGCGAGCGCCACCTCCATCCGCTCGATCTCGACGGCGTCGACGCCGATGCCGAGGATGCCCATACAGCCTCAGTGGCCCGGTCGCTACTCGACCGTGACGGTCTTCGCGAGGTTGCGTGGTTGGTCTACGTCCCGGCCAAGCGCGACGGCGACATGGTAGGCGAGCAGCTGCAGCGGGACGACGGTGAGGACGGGGTAGAGCAGCTCGTGCACCTCGGGAACGTAGACGACGTGGTCGGCCAGTGCCTTGATCTCGGTGTCGCTCTCGGTGGCGACCGCCAGGACGACCGCCCCGCGCGCCTTTACCTCCTGGATATTGGACAACACCTTCTCGCGTACGTGGCCATGGGTCGCGAGGGCGACGACCGGGCCGCCGCTGTCGATCAGCGCGATGGGGCCGTGCTTCATCTCTCCGGCCGGGAAACCTTCGGCATGCAGGTAGCTGATCTCCTTGAGCTTGAGCGCGCCCTCCAGCGCGATCGGCAGCCCCACGTGGCGACCGAAGAACATGACATAGCTCGCTCGTGCGAACAGAGGAGCGAGATCGGCGAGGGCGTGCTCTTGCGCGAACACCGTACGCATCAGATCAGGCAACGCCTCCATCCGCGCGAGATGATCGCGGCACTCGTCCGGGAAGAGCTTGCGCCGGCACTGGGCCAGGTAAAGCGCGAGGACGTCGAGCGCGACGATCTGCGTGGTAAACGCCTTGGTCGAGGCAACGGCAACCTCGGGCCCCGCGCGGGTGTAGACGACACCGTCCGCTTCGCGGGCCAAGGACGACCCGACGACGTTCGTGATCGTGATGACCCTCGCGCCCTGCGCGCGAGCGTGCGAGGTGGCGGCCAGCGTGTCGATCGTCTCGCCCGACTGGCTGATGGCGACGACCAAGGTATGGGGCGTGAGGATCGGGTCGCGGTAGCGGAACTCGCTCGCGATCTCGACCTCGACCCCGATTCCCGCCCAGTGCTCGATGGAGTACTTCGCCACCATCCCCGCGTGGTACGAGGTACCGCACGCGACGATGTAGACCTTGTCGACGAAGCGGAACTCCTCCGCGTCACAACGCAGATCGTCGAGGATCACACGACCCTTGGCGTCGACCCGTCCCATCAGCGTCTCGCGGACCGCGAGCGGCTGCTCGTGGATCTCCTTGAGCATGAAGTGCTCGAACCCCTGCTTCTCGGCGGAGGCGATGTCCCAGTCCACCGTAAAGCGGTGCCCCTGGGCCGGGCGCCCGTCCAGGTCGGTCACCTCCAGGCCCCCAGGCGTGAGCGTCGCCACCTGGCCGTCCAGCAGCGCCTCCATGTCCCGGGTGTGCGCGATCAGGCCCGCAACGTCCGAGGACAACAGCGTCGCTCCGTCGGACCGTCCGAGGACCAGCGGCGTCTCGCGCCTTGCCGCGACGATCGTGCCCGGCTCTCGCCGGTCGACGACGGCGATCGCGAAGGCGCCCTTGATCCGGCCGAGCGTCTCGCGGACCGCTGACGCCAGGTCCGGCGCCCCGTTGCGCCGCTCGGCCGCGATGAGGTGGACGACCACCTCCGTGTCGGTCTCGGACGAGAACCGGCCTCCTTGGGCGACGAGCGCCGCCTTCAGCTCCACATGGTTCTCGATGATCCCGTTGTGAATGATCGCGATGTCGCCCGACGGGTCGACGTGCGGATGGGCATTCCCGTCCGTGGGCTCGCCGTGAGTGGCCCACCGGGTGTGCCCGAGGCCCGTCGACCCTCCCAACTTCCCCCCCACGCCGAGCGCTGCGCGGAGCATCTCGAGCTTGCCCGCTCGCTTGACGACCGTCAGGTCGCCGTCTACTACCGCCACCCCCGCCGAGTCGTACCCCCGGTACTCAAGCTTCGCGAGCCCCTCTACCAGGATCGGCAACGCGTGACCCGGACCCGTGTACCCGATGATCCCGCACATGGACTTGATCGTATCTGTGTGGAGG
>JBOGED010000125.1:0-19187 GCA_050743625.1 Egibacteraceae bacterium
GCCCTGCTCGCAAGGCGCGCCGAGTGCGCATATCCGCAAGGCTCATATGTAAGCGAGGCGCAACGCCGCGAGCGCCGGGCGTGGGATGGCCGTCCGAATACCAACGGATTTACGGATGGGGCCACTAAGCGTCTCTGCGGAAAGAATTCAGCCGCGGGCGTCGTTCGGTATCGAGCCTGCGGCCAGAGCTTCCCAGCCCGGCGATCATGGCGAAGACACGCGTCGTCCCGTTGCCGGACCAGGGCGTATAGGTGCCGATACTTGCTCGCCGGCGCGAGCGGCGGCGGCCGGCTCGCGAGCAGTTGATGGTCGGGTCAGGCGGCGCCAGCGACGAAGGCGGTGACGAGGTCACTGGCGTGGCGGTCCAGGTTGTGCCGGGCGGCGATCTGCACGTCCCGCACAGGCACCCCGGGTCCAAGGCAGCGGTGATGAAGCGGTGCCGTGGCGAGTGCGGCGAGATCCGCTTGCTGATCCCGCCCGTCTGGCCGCCCGGCGCATGATCCGGGCCGCGCGGTGTCGGTCCAACCGCCTGCCGCTGCGCGAGAGCAGCACCGGGCCGGCAAGCCGCTCGCCGGTGGCCAGATCTACTGCGCGGGCGACTCTGGGTGGCAGCGGGATAAGCGCGGTCGTGCCTGCCTTGCCGATCGGTCACGCTCCAACGACAGGTATTCGACGTCGACGGCGCGCGCTTGGGACACGGGCAAGCCCAGAACGCCGAGCAGACGGCCAGCGTGTGGTCGGTCGGGGCTAGGCTCGCGCGGCGTGGCGAGGAATGAGCCCAGCTCCATACGATCAAGCCCAGCGTGGTGGTTCATAATCTCGCTGGGTCGGCGGGCGTGCGCGGCAGGCGAATGCTGCAGATGCCCGTTGCGTGCACCGCACGACCAGTCGGACGTTGGACGGCAACTGTGGCGGCGCGGCCAGGGGCATCTCGAATACTTCGATGTGGTCGACGGCCGTGTTACTGCCGGCGTTACCCGGGCGCAGCAGCCGGCCAGCGCCTCTCCCGAGCGGTCACCGCGGTCCAGGTAGCTTGTCAGCGGGTGGGTCCCGAACCCTTTCTTGTAGGTCGCCGCCGCCAGGCGCAACCCGTCCCGGTCGTCGTTCCAGCGGGTGGCCAACGTCGCGTCGACGTCCATGCTCAACCGGAACACGGTCTGGCGGCCGCCGGCCTCCCACGCCGCCCTCGCCGCGGTGATCACCGGTGGCTCACCACCCCAGCCCACACCTGCGCGCGGGCCTCCCGTCGGGCGTCGGCCAGCCGCTCTACGACCAACTCGTCGTCTGCTAACGCGATGATCGTGCGGTTGGCCGTAGCCGCCGACGCGGCGTCGCCGAACAAACTCCGGCTGGGCCTCCAACACTTTCAGGTGCCGCAACGCGTCGCCGCCGTCGGCCCATATCAGCACCACGTCACGCACGACCTTGCCCGGATCATGCTCTGTCCACGACCGGCACCCACCCACCGCCGGTGACAGCCCGTCGGTCAACCCCACCCGGCCGGTCATCCCCCGTCCGCGCTCACCTCCAACGGCGCCACATCACGATCCTTCTTCGTTCTCCTGCGAGTCTTTATCTCATGGGTGAGCCCTTCTCCTGGGACCGTTCGTTGTTCACAAACCGGCTAAAGATGGCTGGCGCCGCTGACTCGCCCAGCGTGCGTGCGTGATGGAGCACATCTTGTATATCCCACTGTAAGCGGGCAAACGTGACGGCGATTCTGCCTTCATGGTCGAGTATGAACAGCTCGATCCTGTGCCTGTTCACGAGCGCTTGGCCAAAGTTCACACCCAGCTCGAAGTACTCTTGAAGCGCTTCAAGTCCAGCTTTCGTCCGTAGAAAGCGATCGTTGTCACCGAAGACCACGCCTCGATTCTCGCCGTACGCTCTCAATCTGGGCGGCAGATCGAAGTCCGGATCGTAGGTGATGGCCGCCGTCTGAACTAGACTCTGCGATACCTCCTCCTGTAGAGCGCGTTGCAGTCTGGCCAATTTGGTGATCGTGAGTGCACATTTGTTGGGGTTATCGCATCTGGTGTAGAAGAACGCGACGATGGACGGTCTCCCGCTGAAGAAATCGCCAAAAGTCAGCGTGCGTCCATCCTGATCTTCCATCTCGACGCCTGCGGGAACGGCAAGGTTCCGGCCCTCTCCATGGGTGTGTCCCGCTGCACAGCTCAGGTCGAAGGGGATAAAGCTGATTGGAGATGCGGCTGGATTGATCCGCAGGGGTGATCCTGCCGTCATGTCAGGACCGCTCGACGCGGCACAGCAATGGACATCGGCATCACTGAGTCCGGCAAGTATCGCTTCGAGCGTTGCTCGCGCAGGCGCGGAGACGACCTCTGGGTCTTTGTGCAACGCCTCTAACATGGGTAGGGCGGACCGCGCATCCGCACCCAACCAGGCAAAAGTCTTCATGATCTCTTCGATCGCTGTGGTGTAATTCGGTACCGGCCACTGCGGCCAGTAGTTCGCGAACGACACCGCATCGTCCGTGTATCTGATGTTCTCGATCGCTTTGAGCAAGAAGGGAACGGCGTGGGTGGTGGGGCTATCAAGGCCGCGCAGGGCTCTGGCCGCGGCGGCCACCAGATATGCATCGCGCCCGTTTTCTAGCTCTTCCAGCACGTAAGGCAGGGCCGCTTCTGGCAGCCCCACCTGCTCGAAGGCCGCGATGATGTAGCCTCTTATGCGAATCGTGGCCTTCGTGCCTCTCCCCCTGTACAGGGAGATCCGTTCCGGTAGCAGCCCTACCAGGCAATCCCTGCGTCGCGGGTCCTGCTTGACCGCATCCACCAGCTCGGCGATGCGCTCTTCGGGCGTGTCCTGGTCGACAGCGTCATCGGGCAGCATGAAGCACACCCCTCCGATTCGTGCATGCTCCGGCACAGCGAGCGGCTATGCGCCGTACTTCGACATATAGCCGGCCGTCGCCTGCTTCACGTTTCGCGACCCCGACTCTTCACGCAATTGCTCGACGCGTCGGGTAAGCTCATCATCCTGGCTCAGCGCGGCCGGGTTCGCGAAATACGTCAGCGCATTGATAGACACGGCACGAAGCTGATCGTCCTCGTCGTCGTCAAGAATGATCCGTCTAGCTTGCTCTTCAAGCTGGTCTGGAGCGACTGATTGCAGCGCGATGGCACTGATCCTCCTGACATCAGGGCTCTCACTCTTATCTTTGAGGATGGTGAGGAGTAGGTCTGTGGAAGACGAGTCTGCCGCCAGGAGGCGTACAGCTTCTCTTTTTGCCGCACGGTTGGGAGGATGTCCGACGATCCGCCTGAGTATAGGGAAGTACTCGGCGTGAACATCGTAGCCCAAGAACTGGATGGCTTTTGCGGCCGGGACCAACGCTTTGGAGCGGCGCTCCAGCCCGTCGATCAGGCGCCGCTGGACGTACTCATCCTTCTCCCGTGCTAGGATGCCGATGGCGCGCCGCCGCAGTTGGGTATCAGGATCCTCGATGATCGACCGGAGTGTTGCCAGATAGTCCGGGCGTTTCGCGGGGAATAGCACCATACGAAAGCTGATCTGCTGCAGAACGTTAAGCACCGCAATTCGTACGTCCGTGGGCACAGTGGTATCACGTAGCAGCACGAGCAGCTCGTCGATGAGTTCAGGGCGCTCATCAACGTTGAGGTTGATGACCTGAAGCGCGGCGGATAGCAACGGCGCGTCCGCATCACTGTCCTGCAGAACCGCAATCGCTGCCGTAAGATCATCGTCGTCCTGTGGTGGCGCATGCTCAGCAAGCGCCATGTCCCGCCGCACGGCCGTCCGCGAGTTCTCCAGCAGATCGTGGAAGGTAGTCTGCTGCTGCACAGCTTGCTCGAGCTCTGCCGCATACTGTCTGCGATACTCTGAAACGTCCAATCTAGTTCACCTCAGATATGGCGGGTGGTGGCAAGCTATACAAATTCAAACGGCACATCATCGTAGTCGAACCCCAGGCGGCTCGCCGGTGTCCGGACTCCCTGATAATCAATCAAATCGCGAACGGTCGGTATGAGGCCCGGCGCGTTGGTGAGCGGCGATGGCGCGAGCGTGCCCCCGGGCGCGGTCGGTGGACGCGGCGACGTTGTGATCTGATTCCACGGCCACATGGTGTCGTTCAAGTTATGCCCCACCCTGGTGGCGCCAGGATCTCCGGCGCCGCCCTGGGGGGAAAAGGTGCTGGCGCTCGTCACATCGAAGCGATCATTGAACCATTGCCATTTTGCCCACAATCGATCCACGTTGGCATGGAGTAAGAAGAAGAGCGGGTCCTTCGCGGCAGTGGAAATTTGAGAAACGGATCCGGAGAAACTGGTATGGGCTCCACCATGTGGATTGCCTTCCATCGTCCGGAACCGTCTATACAAATTGCTCTGGCCGCCAAGTGCGAGGGTGGCGGCTTCGGTAAACAAGCCCGGTGGTCGTGTTTGGGTATTGAAACGTGGTCGTCTCACAATGCCCGGAATCCCATCGGTGGCCCAGAACTGAAGCGGGTTGGCCGCGCTGAACCGCACCGTCCCGGTGGTTCGATCCGAGACGCCCATGAAGTCTCGGCTAAACAGGCTCGGCGCGGGTTGATCGAACCGCCAGTAGGGAAGGGCAACGCTCGGGTCGATCTGCTGAAGCTCCCGCTCTAAGTCCAGCAGGAACGCCCGGTGCCACGGCAGAAAACCTGTGTCACCATGCGCTTCGGGATCTCCGGCGCTGGTATGCACGTTGCGGAAGTCGCTAAACCTCCCCATGCCGCGGTCGTTGAACGTGGCGAAGGCGGCGCGGAAGCGGTTGCGCTCGGCCGTGGTAAGGGTCGCCGCATTCTTGCGGATACGCACCATCAAGGGCGTGATGCCGAGCACTTGATCGGTGCTCGTATCGACGACCTCAACGGCGGCGTCCAGATCCTCCGTGCTCGGCCGCTGGAATTGACCGGCGATATGGATGTCCACCGGCGTACCGGCCACGGGTAAGGTGAGCGGCAATTCGGCCTGTCCGGTTCCGGGGATGGTAGTGAAGAACACCACCTGCCCGCCCGTGGCGGTATTCTGATTGCGCAGTCTGACCGCGACCGGACCCGCTGCCCCCGTAGCATCCGCAAGCCGAACTTGGGCTGGAACCGGAGCCCATCCAACGTACCGGACCGCCGCACTGGTGCTGCCGTTAAGCCCGATTTCCGTTCTCACAAAACTTCCTCTTTCCCGATGAGACCGTGTGATGCCTTCTGGCGCATTCTGATGGCGGGCGGAATGGCAGGACGGAGCAACCCGCAAGAAACCATCCCCTGCACTCCATCAGGCGCAACCTACCTTGCGGGCGAACCCACGGGATTCACCTGCCCAGGACCCACCCACGTCATGAAGAGGCGCCATGACCCTCACCTGATACACGACTGCCGCACGACTCGGGCGGCCCTCCAGCCGGACATGATCACCGTCCCGGCTGTCAAGGCTACCTCTGGATACCGCAGGCCCCGCGGCCAACGCAGATTGCGCGTCTTGATGCCGGATACGAAGCGCGCTGCCCTTCACGGCATGGATCCTCGAGCAAGGTCGCCTCGCGCCGGCCTATGTCCGGCGGCTTAGCCTGAATCCACCAGTCGGCAGCGCCCAGGAAGCCTGCGTCGACCGCTCAACCGCGACTTTCCTCCGCATGCTCAAGGATTGCCGCAGGTCACCCTGCGGGTGAAGCCCGGAGCGGTGGATTCAGGCTTACTCGATCCGGTGGGCCTTGTGGAAGCGGGGATGCGATGGCGGGGTGGAGCTGGGCGTAACCGGTAGGCGTACAGCTCGGTCAGCGGTCCTGACCCGCACGGAGGGTACTGGTAGCAGTGCGGGTGGTCATCTCCAGCTCGGCGGCGTCGAGCCAGCGCTCCAGTACCTCGCCAAGGGTGGCCTTGCTTCCTGACGTTCGGCCTTGGCCGACCTTCGAGAGCAGGCGGGTCCTGAGCTGCTCCGCCTCCTTGCGTGTTGCGCGGTGCCCGTAGACGAGCACGCGAAAGGTCCCCTTGGCCGTTGATGGATATGTCCCCTCGCCAGGTCGGACGTTACCACCGGAGGACCATCCGTCACCAACACCGTTACCCCGGAGCCGCGACGCACTGACCTCGCCACGCACAGATCAGCCATACATCCCGCTCAGCAGCGGAGGCGGTGGGATTCGAACCCACGGGACACGTTGCCGCGCCCAACGGTTTTCAAGACCGGTGCCTTCGGCCGCTCAGCCACGCCTCCAGAAGGACAAGTGTAAGGCGAGCGGGGTAGGTACACTGACGGCGTCCGCGTTGCGGGCGGTCAGGAGGCTTCGCCTAGTTCGGTCTATGGCGCGTCACTGCTAATGACGTTGGGGTCTTAACGCCCCTCCAGGGTTCGAATCCCTGAGCCTCCGCTTACGCAAGCTTGAGGGTCGTCGAGGAGGTACTGCCGTGACGACGATCGCGAAAGATGCCAACGTGGTGACCGTCGTGAACGTGTTCACCGTCGAGCCTGAGAACCAGCAGCGGCTGATTGATGTGCTCGTCCAGGCCACGGAGTCCGTGATATCGAAGCTGGACGGCTATGTGTCCGCCAACTTCCACCGCAGCCTTGACGGCACCCGGGTAGTGAACTACGCCCAGTGGCGCAGCCGCGAACAGCTCGGGGCGATGTTGGGCAGTGCCGAGGCGCAAGAGCACCTCCATGCTGCCGCCGCGTTGGCGACCAGCGTCGAGCCGAACCTGTACGAGGTGGCCTTCACCCACTCCGTGGGCTGATCGGGGCCTCCGGGCGTTCACGGCGGAAATGTCGGCCTACTGCGTTTGGCGGCACGTCTGCGGGTAAAGTGGGTTATAGACGCTAAAAGCGATAGGTACGACCTCTCTTCCCCCCCCCGCATAGATGAAAGAGGGATCGACCATGGGCTGGAGATCCAAGGCGGCATGCCTGAATGAGGACCCTGAGCTGTTTTTCCCCATCGGAACCACTGGGCCCGCGCTGGACCAGATGGAGCGAGCGAAGGAGATATGTCGACGATGCGACGTGATCACCCAGTGTCTGCGCTGGGCTCTGGAAACCGACCAGGAGGCTGGCGTCTGGGGCGGCACGTCTGAAGACGAACGACGGACCCTACGCCGCAACCGCCGTCGCCGGGTCGCAAGCTGATTGTGCTGGATACGCGACGTATACGTCGCGTATCCAGCGACCCACCCAGAGGAGCCGGCTGGTGCCGGCACGGACTCTTTACACCGCCGCCTCGACGGCCGATGGTTCGAGCACTAGCTTGAGGAGGTCGGCGGCGTCAGAGACGAAGTGGAAGGTCATCGCCTCGCGGGCCGAGGAGGGGACGTCGTCGACGTCCGGGCGGTTGCGCTCGGGAAGCACGACCTCGGTGCAGCCGGCGCGTTGCGCGGCGAGCACCTTCTGCTTTACCCCGCCGATCGGCAGGACGCGGCCTTGCAGGGTGACCTCGCCGGTCATGCCCACCTCGCGGCGCACGGCACGGCCGAGCAGCAGGCTGGCGACCGCCGCCGTGATGGTCACACCGGCCGATGGGCCGTCCTTCGGAACGGCTCCGGCGGGCACGTGGACGTGCAGCCGCTTGGGGAAGTCGCCTGGCGCCAGCCCCAGCGCGTCGGCGTGCGCGCGCAGGTAGGACAAGGCGATTGAGGCCGACTCCTTCATGACGTCGCCGAGCTGGCCGGTCAGCACCAGGCCGGGCTCACCGTCCATAGCGGTCGCCTCGACGAACAGCACCTCCCCGCCCGCGCCAGTCACGGCCAGGCCGGTCGCGACACCAGGCACCGACGTACGCTCCGCCGTCTCCGCGTAGAAGCGGCGCCGGCCCAACCACTCAGCCGGGTCGTCGACCGTCAACGGCGTCGCGGATCCCGCCGCGATGCGGGTCGCGGCCTTGCGGAGCAGCGTGCCGACCTGCCGCTCGAGCTGGCGGACACCAGCCTCGCGCGTCCAGCCCTCGACGACCTGTAAGAGCACCTCGTCGGTCAGCTCGACCTCGTCAGCGCTCAAGCCGGTGAGCTGGAGCTGTCGTGGCAGCAGGTGATCGCGGCCGATCGCGACCTTCTCCGCGTCGGTGTAGCCGTCCAACCGGACGACCTCCATACGGTCGAGCAGCGGGCCGGGGATCGTCTCCAGCACGTTGGCGGTCGCGATGAACAGGACGTCGGACAGATCGAGGTCGACCTCCAGGTAGTGGTCACGGAACGTGTGGTTCTGCGCGGGGTCGAGCACCTCGAGAAGCGCCGACGAGGGGTCTCCCCGCCAATCGCTGCCCACCTTGTCGACCTCGTCGAGCAGGATCACCGGGTTGGACGTCCCGGCCTCACGCAGCGCCCGGGCGACCCGCCCAGGCTGCGCGCCGACGTAGGTCCGCCGGTGGCCGCGGATCTCCGCCTCGTCACGTACGCCTCCCAAGGCGACGCGGACGAACTTGCGGTTCAACGCACGCGCCACCGACTCACCGAGCGACGTCTTGCCGACGCCGGGCGGGCCGACGAGCGCGAGGATCGCGCCGCCGCCGCGGCGCCGTGTCTGCTCCTCGGTCACGACATCCAGGCCGCGCTCGGTGCGCAGCTTGCGGACCGCGAGTTGCTCGACGATCCGCTCCTTCACATCGCTCAGGCCGGTGTGGTCGGCGTCGAGGATCGCGCGTGCCTCGGCGAGGTCCAGCCGATCAGCGGTCTCCACACCCCACGGCAGCTCGGTCAGCGTGTCGAGCCAGGTCCGGATCCACCCGTGCTCGGGGCTCTGCGGGCTCATGCGCTCGAGGCGGTCAATCTCACGCTCGACCGCGAGGCGGACCTTCTCGGGCACCGTCTTTTCGTTCAGCTTCGCCCGGTACTGCTCGGCGAGGTCGTCGTCATCGCCTTCGCCCAACTCGGCCTTGATCGCCGCGAGCTGTTGGCGCAACAGATACTCGCGCTGGGTGCGGTCCATCGACTCCTGCACGTCGGTCTGCACCTTCTCGCGCAGCATCAGCTCGCTCAGGGTCTCACGCGCCCAGCCGAGGACCAGCTCCAGCCGCTGCTCGACGTCGAGTGTCTCCAAGACCTGGACCTTCTGCGCCAGGTCGTAGTCCGGCGAGTAGACCGCGGTGTCGGCGAGCATGCCAGGCTCGGTGATCTCGCCAATGGCCGCGGCGAGCCGTCCCGCGCCGCGCCGTTGGAGGATCCCCTCGAGCACCGCGCGGTACTCGCGGGCGAGATCGTGGGCGCGCTCGGACATGTACTGCGGGTCTGGCCGTGGCTCGGCGAGGACCCAGGTCGCGCGGCCAGCGCCAGCGACTCCCGTCGTGATCGACGCGCGCACGAGTCCACGCAAGAGCACGGCGGGACGCCCCCCGGTGATCTGCTCGTGCTGCTCGATCGCTCCAATCACCCCGACCGACGCATACCGGCCGTCGACGCGCGGCACCAACACGAGCCGCGAGTCGGCGGAGCGAGCAGCCTCCACGGCCGCCTCGACCTCTGGGTTGTCCACGACGATGGTCGCGACCATGCCTGGCACGAACACCCCACCAGACAGCGGCAGCAGCGGCATCGTCACCGCGCCAGTCCGTTCAGTCGTGCTCACTGATTACTCCCTTACACAGATGTATGAGCCTGAGAACGCCTCGGGTTGGCCCGCTATTCCCCGGCCCGTGACGCGATGGTATCCCCCGAGCGACAGGCGGCAACAGATGCGCTGAGACTACCTTAGTCCTATAGGCTCAATTTCTTGAGGGGATGATCTCTCCGGAGCGGAGGACGACCCCGTCGGCGCAACGGGCCTCCACCGTGCCGCTGCCGAACTGCTGGATGTAAAGCTGGGCGTAGTGGGCGCCGCGCTCGATGAGCTCGTCGTGGGTACCCGCCTCGACGAGCCGCCCCCGATCGAGGACGAAGATCGCGTCGGCCTTGAGAATGGTGGAGAGCCGATGGGCGATCGCCACGGTGGTGCGGCCGGCCATCAAAGGCTCGAGCGCCTGCTGGACGAGCCGCTCGTTGGTGCTGTCGAGCGCGGAGGTCGCCTCGTCCAACACGAGGATGCGCGGGTCCTTGAGCAACACTCGCGCGATCGCCAGGCGCTGCTTCTCGCCCCCGGACATCCGGTACCCACGCTCGCCGACCATGGTGTCGTAACCGTCGTCGAGGTCGAGGATGCGGTCGTGGATCGCCGCGGCTCGGGCGGCGGCCTCGAGGTCGTCGTTCGTGGCGTCTGGGTTGCCGTAGCGCAGGTTGTCGCGGACCGACGCGTGGAACAGGTAGGTCTCTTGCGTGACCATCCCGATCGACCGCGCGAGCGAGTCGAGCCGTATCCCCCGCACGTCGAGGCCGTCGATCAGGACCGCGCCGGTCGTCACGTCGTAGAGCCGTGGGAGCAGGTAGGACAGCGTGGTCTTGCCGGACCCGCTGGCGCCCACCACCGCCGCGAGCTGGCCCGGCGCGATGTCGAGCGTAATGTCCTGCAGCGCCGACCGCCTCGTCGGCGTCCCGTCCGTGCTGACGTACCGGAACGAGACGTTCCGGAGGCTGATCTCCCCGCGTACCCGCGAGGGCGGCAACTCGATCGCGTCGGGCGCGTCCGTGATCTCGTGTGGCAGGTCGAGGTACTCGAAGATGCGCTGGAACAAGGCGAGCGACGACTGCATCTGAACCGACACCTCGAGCAGCGTGCCGATCGGGAAGAACAGCCTGGTCTGAAGCGTCGTGAACGCGACGAGGTCCCCCGGGCTGAGCACGCCGAGATCCACGCCGCCGGCCAGGACGAAGCCGGCCGCGAGGTAGACGGCGGCCGGCATCACCGAGAAGAACGTCCCGACCAGCGCGAAGAAGCTACGGCCGATCATCTGCTGGCGGACCTGGAGGTCCGCGAGACGGGCGTTGCTCTCGCGGAAGCGTTCGACCTCCTGGGGCTGGCGACCGAACGACTTCGACAGCAGGATGCCCGAGACCGACAGCGTCTCCTCGGACAGCGCCGTGAGCTGGGCCATCGTCTCTTGCGTCGACTTGGACACCTTGCGCCGCGCCTTACCGGCTCGATAGGTCAGCCACGCGAATACCGGCAGCAGCCCGAGCGATAGCACGGTGAGCTGCCATGAGATGATCGTCATCGTGATGATCGTGCTCACGAGGATGACCACGTTCGACAAGACGGAGGAGGCGGTCTCGGTGACGACCGCCTGGACGCCGGCGACATCGTTCGCGAGCCGGGACTGGATCTCGCCGGTCTTCGTCTCGGTGAAGAACCGCAGCGCCATCCGCTGGAGGTGCTCGTACAGGCTGTTGCGCAGGTCTTGCATCACCCGCTGGCCGAGCACGTTCGCGAGATACGTCTGCCAGATGCCGATCACGCTGGCGACGATCGGGACCGCGACCATCAACGCGACCAGCCGGTACAGCAACGGCAGGTTCGGGCAGCCGTCCGGGCAGAACAACGCGTTGTCGAAGACCCGCTGGATCAACAGCGGGTTCACGATCCCGAGCCCCGCCGTGACCACCACGACCAGCCCAAGCGCCACCAACCGGCCACGATACGGCCGGAAGGTGTCCAGCACCCGCCGGACCGTCCGAGGGTCCCGCTCGTTCTCTATCCCCGTCATACAAGCGATGATGGCACGGGGGTGTGACAATTCCTCGGTCTGGAGACCGAACTGTGGATACGCCCGCGGGTTGAGGGGTCAGGGACAGGGCGGCGGGTCGTCGAGGTCCGGGGTGATCTGTCCCCACTCGTCGGGCTGCGCGCCCCGGCCGATCACGCCACACAGCCGCTGGCGGGCCACCTCGGGGTCGACGTCCCACAGGAGCGCGACAGCGTCGGCCCCAGCACTGGCCAGCAGCGCGCCGTCCGGGCTGAACGCCACGTCACGGATGGCGGCGGGGAAGGGCTGCGAGCCGACCCTTCGCCAGGTCGCGGTATCCCCACAGCAGCAGGCTGCGGTCCAAGCCGCCCGAGGCGAGCATGCGGCCGTCCGGGCTGATCGCGACACCACCTGGAGCGCCTACACCGAACGTGATGGTGTCCTTTGTGGTCCGGCTCGGGACGTCCCAGATCCGGACCGCTTGCTCCTGGAAGCTGGAGCTGGCGATCGTCTTGCCGTCCGCGCTGACTGCCACGTAGTAGATCGGCCCTGTGTGCCCGGCCAGGACTCGCACGGTCCGGCTACCGGCAAGGCGCTCGAGGGCGGGGACCACCCCAGCGCGCACGAGCGAGCTTTTCCCACATCCCGACGGCCCGAGCACCGCCAAGAAGCGGCTGTCCCCAAGCTTTGCGATCACTCGTGCGGTGTCGTGCTCACGGCCGAAGAAGAACCGCGCGTGTTGCTCTTCGAAGACCTCGAGTCCCCGGTAAGGGCACACTTCCTCCCCATGGCTGACCACAGCGCGCGATGTGCTCCCGTTGACGGCGCGGACAAGCTCGTGAACCCCGTCGTCGATGCCCGCTCGCAGGTCCACCCACGTGCGCGTGGCCAAAAGCGCCAGGCTCGGTGGTTGGGCTTGGGAGCGCCGGGGAGCAGCACCATGAACAGGCGGAAGGGGTGAGGCACCATTTGTCCAGCCACGGCGTTATCCCCTCCCCGCGCAGCCGCTCGGCGATCTGCTCCACGAGCGCGTCGTCGGCGCCGTTGTGGGAGAGGAAGACGTCGAAAGGGCTACCCCTCACAAGAGAAAGGGTACGACGCCATGCCGCCCATGCCGGATGTGATCGTTGTAGGAGCGGGGCACAACGGGCTGGTCGCGGCGTGTTACCTGGCGCAGGCCGGCCTTGACGTGCTCGTCGTGGAGCAGAGCGAGAAGCCTGGCGGTGGGGCGCGGACTGACGAGACCGTGCCCGGCTACCGGTTCGACACGCACTCGGTCGCGCACAACATCATCAACATGACGAACATCCCGGTCGAGCTGAGGCTCCACGAGGCCGGGCTTGAGTACCTGGAGATGGACCCGTTCGCGACCGCCATCTTCGAAGACGGGCAGATCGTCCGGTTCCATAGGGACGTCGAGAAGACCGTCGAGTCGATCCGCGACGTCAGCCTGGCCGACGCGCATGCCTACCGGGGTCTCATGCACGACGCGTGGCCGTTGGTCGGGGCGGCCGTGGCCGGCATCGATATCGGAGGCACCAAGGCGTACCAGGCGCGCATGCTCCCCGGCCGCGCCGCCTCCTATATATGGTCACTGACCCGTCACGGCGGTCTCTCAGGTGTGGTCGCCCTCTTGCTGCAGCCATACGAGCGACTGTTGCGAGCCCGGCTCCGGACCGACTGGACGCGCGCGCCGATCTCGGCGTTCGCCGCTCATGCCTCGGCCAGCCCATCGGCAGAGGGGACGGCGTTCTTCGCGCTGTGGCAGGCCGCCTACCACCGCTACGGCCAATGGCACGCCCGCGGGGGAGCCCAGGGGTTGACGGACGCGCTGGTGCGGCGCCTCGACAGCTTCGGCGGTCACGTTCGCGTATCCGCGCCGGTCGCTCGCATCGTCGCGCCAAATGGCCAGGTCCGCGGAGTCGAGCTGGAAGGCGGGGAGCGCATCCCCGCCGCGGCCGTCGTCACGGCGATCGAGCCGCGCGCGGCGTTGCTCGAGCTGCTCGACCCGCCGTTGTTCGGCCCCGTCGCCGACGGGCTGCGCGCCGCACACCGGGGGAACGCCGTGCAGATGCTGGTCCACCTCGCCGTCGATCGCCTGCCCGCCTACCCGCACGCGCGGCCAGGCGACCACGCCGGGCTGCAAAGCTTCGTGGACAGCCTGGACGCGATGGTCGCCGGGTTCGCCGCCGCTTCAGCCCGCCGGCTACCGGAGGACCCCATCCCGACCTACGCGTTCACGACGTCTGCGCTGGACGACACCTTGGCCCCACCCGGCCACCACACCGTCTACCTCGCCTGCCCCAGCGCGCCTTTCGACCTTCAAGGCGGGTGGCCGACCCAGGGCGAGGGTTTCGCCGAGCGCATGATCGACACCGTGGAGAAGCGCGCGCCGGGGTTCCGGAGCACGATCCAGGGCATGGCGATCCGCACGCCAGACCAGATGGCGGCCGAGCTGCGCTGGCCCGGCGCCCACCCGATGCACCTCGACATCACGCTGGACCAGCTGGGGTGGATGCGGCCCACGCGCGAGCTGGGAGGCCATGCGACGCCCGTGCGCGGCTTGTTCATCACGGGTGCGGGTACCTCCCCGGTCGCGGGAATCGCGGGATCACCTGGCCGTGCGGCCGCCAAAGCGCTGCTGGCCCGCCATGGGTCGCGTAGCTCACGCGGAGGGGCTTGACCACCTTTCGATTATTCTCGGCGCCCTGGGGCTATGCTGAAGGCAGCACTGGCGTGATTTGGAGGATGTTCGAGATGGGCTTTCGTTCCAGCCTCAGCTTGATCACCGTAGGGGCGATCCTCGCCTTTGCGGTGCAGGTGGACTTCTCGGGCTTGGACGTCCAGGTGGTGGGCTTCATCCTGATGCTCGCCGGGGTCATCGGCATGGCGCTCACGTTCAGGTTGCGGCGGGGCCGTCAAGCCACCGATCCCGTCACGGAGACGGCGTGGACCGACGAGCCGGAGCCGATCCACCAGGACCATGACCACAACTACGACAACACGTAGACGTCCCGCTTCCCGGATCGCACCCGCGGTGGTCGCCTCAACAGCCAGCTCGTGGTGCTCGCCACCTCAACGACTCGACATCCTCGCCAGGATCACGGTACGCGCCTGACCGCTCGCGCGAGAAGACACCCTTCAGGATGCCAGCCGGCATGAGCCGCTGTGCAGGAAAAACCGACTGGCGCCGCTGCTCGGAAGCGGAAACTCCGGCGTGCACAGGTAGGTTCGGTGTAGGAAGGAGGCCTACGTGTCTGAGCTGCGACCCCTGATGACGGGTCTCGTGACGGGCACTGACTTCCCCCGGAGTTGGGGGAACCACAACCACCTATGCGGCCCGTACCGCGCGCGGTTGCTGACAACTCCACGCTGATCGTCGCTGAGTCCCATGCCCAGAGGCTCTCGGCCTTCGACATCGACGCCGATGGCAACTTGCCGAACCGGCGAGTCTGGGCGGACCTCGACGTCCTCGAAGGGGGCGAGATCCTGCAGTCGATCCACCTCGACCACGGCTGTTTCGCCTGCATGCTCGGAGGCCCAGACGACACAACGCTGTTCATGGTGGCGGCCAAAGGCGAGGCCCGCCAACATGTTCGACGAACCGAGCACGAACGTGGCCATGCGGTAGGGCTGCGCAGGTAGGGCGCGAGGTGCGGGCCCTCGGACGGGCGACGGAGGAACGAAACTCGAGGACCACCGCATGCTCCACGGCCAGGAACCGTTGCGCCCCAGTAGGGCGCGGACCTGATCGGTATGCGTCGCGGTGCTCTTGTGGAGGCGGACGTCAGCGGCGCGCTCCCTGGCCGGATCCACTATGCCCGGTCCGTACGCCGCGAGCAGCCGCCACCCCCGAGACCCAGCAGGTGACGGCCGGAAGGCGTCGGCGAGCGCCAGCGAACCGGCCGCGGTGGCCGTCGCGCCGGGCTCTGCCGTTGGCGACCCGCAGCCTCTCCGTCGCCCCGAGGCGCATCGCGGCCTGGCTCAGCGCTTCGGGTGCCCGCGCAGCGGGGTGCCACTCCGAGGGGTCCGATACGGCCGTCGACCAGGCTGGATCAGGATCGGCGAATTCGTCGTGTCGACCGGTGTGGTCGAATGCTCCCAACAGGTTCGTTGCCCAGTCCTGCGCGTTATCCCACAGGTAATTGACAGCCACGCGGAGGCGACGCTCCATGCTTGTCGTGTCTCACCCTTGGAGGTCATCCATGTGTATCGACGAGTCCATTGCCACCGGGATCCACGCCATGCCGCTGACCTGGATGGAGCGGTTCTGGCGTAATCGGCGCTTCGCGAGGATCCGTCACCGCCTGACAGTCCTGCGGCGGATCTCGGGGTTCGCCGCCCGGGCACATGCCGTCGCCATCCGCTGGAGCGGGGGGCGGATCCGGCGCTCGTTCATCTTCACCGGTGGAATGCCGGTCCTCGTGATTACCACCGTGGGCCGCAAGACCGGCAAGCAGCGCTCGACGCCTCTGGGATATCTCCGAGTCGGCGAGGGTTTCGCGGTCGTCGCCTCCAACGCGGGAAACGACCGGGTCCCGGCGTGGTGGCTGAATCTGCAAGCGGAGCCCACCGCCCACGTTCTGGCCGACCGGACCCATTACACGGTGACGGCCCGCGCCGCCAACGCTGCGGAGGACGAGAAACTCTGGAGCGTATTCCAGCGACTCAACCCTGGCTTCGACGAGTACCGCAACCTCGCCGAACGTCAACTCCCCGTTGTGCTGCTCGAGCCGCACGAGATGTCAACGGACAGGCCATAGCGACGATCAGCGCCGCACCACGTAATACCCACGGATGCCTCCCACTCCGACGAGGGCTACGCGGGCGTCACCTCGAGGTTTGCGGCGGGGTGTCCCGGTTCACCCAGGTCATGTCGGCCGCGCGGTCCCGCCACAAGTCCGTCCAAGCGATGGACCTCCGAGGCGTCGAGCAACAGGTCGACCGCACTCAGGTTGTCCTCGAGATGGCGGCGACGCTTCGTTCCGGTGATCGGAACAACGTCAGCGCCCTGGGCAGCCAGCCAGGCCAGCGCCACCCGACCGGCGGTGGCGCCCCTCGCCGCGGCCACATCCTCCACCGCCCTCACCAACGCCAGGTTCGCCTCGAAGTTGTCGTCGGCGAAGCGGGCAAGGCCCGGCGGGCGTCGTTGTCCGAGAGCCCGTTCAGGGACACGCTAGCTCGGACATGGCGGCGACGGTGTCCTCGATGGGGACTCCGGGTCGGGCCGGTGCAGGGAGGGTCGATGTGGTCGACTCCCAGGCGTTGAAGCGAGGCGTCGAGTTCGGGCCGGCGCTCAACCTCGTGGGCTCTCGGGGGCTTCGGTCACCACCGCCAGGGCGAAGCCGTCCCATCCCTTGCTCCCGACGGTCTGGACGGCGGTGGCCGAGAGGCGGCGGTGGCGGGCGAGCAGCTCGTTGCCGCGTTGGACGCCGGCCACGTGTGGGTCGGTGGTCTGTGCGTCGAGCACCGACCCGCTTCGCACAACGTTGTCGCACACGATGACGCTGCCGGGGCGGGACAGGAGCACGGCCCACTCCAGGTACTCGGGATTGTGCTCCTTGTCGGCATCGACGAACGTCATGTCGAACGGCCCGACGCCCTCTTCCGCCAATCGAGCCAAGGTGTCGAGCGCTGGGCCGACCCGCACGTCGACCAGGCCCCCAAGGCCGGCTCGGGCGATGTTGGCCCTGGCCACGCTCGCGTGGTGGGGGTCGCGCTCAAGGGTGACGAGCCGCCCGCCTGGCGGGAGAGCCCGTGCCAGCCAGATCGTGCTATATCCGCCGAGCGTGCCGATCTCCAAGATGGCCGCGGCACCCCGGATCCGGGCCAGCAGCATCAGGAACTTCCCTTGAGTCGGGGACACCTCGATACGGGGCAGTCCGGCGGCCGCGCTCGCCGACAACGCTTCTTCTAGGGCCGGGTCGGACGGGACCAGCAGATCCGTCAGATAACGGTCAACCGCGTTCCAGTCCGGGCGGTCTCCCCCGAACCCGTTCCACGGTAACCCACTCATTCGCCGGTTGTGCCGTCGATCGCTTGCCGTATCAGGTCAGCGTGACCATTGTGACGCGTGCCCGCAACCATCTCCTCGGCCTCCTTGCGCTCGCGGTTCCAAAGCTCGAACGACTCGTCGACCATGGCGGGGGACGCAGGTCGTCGAAAATCAGGCTCCGGCGCGCCGTTCTCATCACTGCCGTGCGCGAACCTGAGAGCGCCTCCGCCAAGCCCGTGGACGAGATACACCCCGCTCCATCTCGGTCATGTGCCGGACGAGACCGAGGAGGGACAGCGTCGAGGGCGCGACCGAAGCCTCGATCACGCTTTGCCGAGGAGGGCGAGCCCGCCGAGGAGAAGCTCGCGCTCACTACCGTCCTCTGGCTGACCAACTCGATCCACAGTGGGACCTTACGACATCCACATCCGAATCCCGCGAAGGCGGCGGTGAGCGCTCATCGTGGGGTGGCCGGGAGGTGCTCTTCGAACTAGTCCGTCACCGCACGCTCGGACGACCTCGCCGCCGACGTTGCCGGTCGTGCCCGTAACCACGAACGTGCCTGACGCCGGCCTCAATGCCACCGGGCGGTCTGTCATGGAGACGGCGCGGCCGGACGAGCCTCAGCCGATCCACCACGACTACGACAATGCCTGATCGGCTAATGCCTCCATGACCTGCAGCGCCGTGGTGAGCGAAGCCGCCGGGTCCGTGTCGGGACCGCCGATGGCCGGGTCAAAGTTGAGGTCGATGAACAGCTCGGTCAACCCTGAACGGGCGTAGCGCCCGACGTCAGAGCGGATCTCATCGAGGTTGCCCCACAGTGGCCGCCGATCGGGTCCTTGCGGCGCGTCGTGTGGTCGCACCGCTCCTCGGCCTACGACACGCACGTTGTCGGGGTCCCGCCCGGCCTGGATGGCGTGCTCGCGGATCTGGCCGATCAGCGGCACGATCTTGGACAGCTCTGCGTTGCCGCTGATGTAGCCGTCGCCCAGCGTGACCGCGCGCCGCAGGCTGGCCTCCGCGTACCCACCGACGAGGATGGGAGGGCGGGGCTTTTGGATGGGTTTCGGTGAGAACCTCGCCTTGGGAACCTCATAGAACTCGCCGTGAAACTCCACCACGTCCTGTGTCCAGAGTGCGTCGAGGCAGCGGAGGAACTCATTGACGCGCGCTCCGCGCCGCTCGAACGGCACGCCTACCGCCGCGTACTCATCCTGCGCCCACCCCAGCCCTACGCCGACGTCCAACCGCCCGCCTGACAGGTAGTCGAGGGTGGCGAGTTGCTTCGCGAGGAGAACCGGCGTGAAGAACGGCAGGTTGAGGACTCCCAGGCCGAGCCGGACCCGCTCGGTCGCGGACGCGACGGCTGAGAGCGTAACGATCGGGTCGAGCACGCGCTCGAAGGAGCTCGGCCAGGGCTGGCCCGGCATGGCGGGGTAGTCGTTCCGCGGATCCACGGCGTAGAGGAGCCGCTGAAAGGTCCACACCGACGCGTACCCCAACTCCTCCGCGCGCCGCGCGATTATCGTCACGTGCTGTGGCGTCGCCCAAGCCCCGGCGACCGGCAGCCCGAATCCGAGCTTCATCTCAGCTCCTCAACGCCCAGCTCGGGTGGCGGCCTCCGCGGCCGCCTCGGCGAGGCGTG
>JBOGED010000126.1:0-8491 GCA_050743625.1 Egibacteraceae bacterium
AAACCTTGTAAGCAGGACGAACCAGGACACGACTGGGAGATCTCACGGCCGCCAGTGGGGAATTCTGGTGGCCGCCCATGGGGACTTTCGTGGCCGTCTATGGGGATTTTCTCATGGCCGCCGACACGTGCGGTTCCCCCACCAGTAACGACGTCGTTACGCTGGTCAAAGTGACTTATTACGAGCGCGAAGACGTCGGCTTCGACCGGCTGTCGCAGCGTGGGATGGAGCGCCGCCGCATCGAGGTGAA
Organism: Egibacteraceae bacterium; assembly: GCA_050743625.1. Classification (GTDB taxonomy): domain Bacteria; phylum Actinomycetota; class Nitriliruptoria; order Euzebyales; family Egibacteraceae; genus JBOGED01. The sequence continues at coordinate 251 of JBOGED010000126.1, forward strand.
GGGTCGCGTCGGCGTCGGGCATATCGAGCTGGCATGGAGCGAGTTCGCCAAGCCCTATCCTCGCTTCTATCGCGTGCAGGCTTCCGCCACGGCCTTGGCGGAAGCCCGGCAGCTGTCTCTCGACGTCCGCTTCCGGGTTCGGGCGCAGCCCGTCATCGAGACGTCGGTAGGAGCGAGAGCATGAACGAACGCGCGCGTGAACGGCTGTCGCTGCGTCTCGAAGGCGGGGATTACGGCGACGGTGAGATCCCTCTACTTGCACTGGCCCACATTGCGAGTGAAACACAACAGTTGGTCCGGCGCCTCGCCCGGTCGCTGACCCAGCGAAGCGGTCCCGGTCGAACTCCGGGATCGATCGAGAATGCGACGAATCTCCTACTCATTGACCTCCAGCCGGGCTCGACGATGCTGACGTTTGCCAGCCCGCCTGTAGTCCAACCGATGCTCGGGTTCTTCGAGGAGGTGGGCGCAGCCGCGTTTGGAGCGCTCATGGACGGCATCGAAGCGCTGGAGAACGATGCCGAGCTTCCCGCGGCGTTCGACGACGTGGTCTCGAAGAGCCTGGATGGGTGGCTCGACGCCGTGAAGTCGGCGGCGCCGGCCGCAGAGGTTCGCGCCGAGCTGAGTTCACGCCCGCCTCGAGTGCTTCGACTAGAGCCAGAGGCTGCCCAGGCGGCGCTCGCTCGCCGGTCGCCGAACGAGGAGCCGTCCGAGCAAGGGGAGCGCACAATCGAAGGCCGCCTGTATGCCGTGAACCTCGAAACCGGTCGCTACGCCCTGCGGGACGACGCCGGCAACAGCATCTCCTTGACCGGCGAAGGGATCCCCTCCGACGCCGTGGGACGGTTCGTCGGCCAGCGGGTGCAAGCGGAGGGTGTCGCGCACATCGACACCGGGCACCTCCAGTCGCTCGATGTCGCCAGGCTCGACCTCGCCCGCCCGTTCGAGGGGGAGGATCGCGACTGGTTCTACCGCGGCCAGACGCTCGCGGAGCTGCTCGAAGGGACCGAACCACTCGACTCGTTGGACGATCTGGTGATCGAGGACCTCACTGACGAAGAGATCGAGGCTTTCCTCGAGGCCGGCGATGAGTGACTCACCCACAACAGGTCCGGCTATCGTCGACACGAACGTGTTCGGTGCTCGCATGGTCCCAACAGACAAGAGCAAACTCGGCGTGGTCTACGCCAGGCACCTCAGCGGTCGGCGCCTCATCATTGCCTACCAGACCGTCGCCGAACTCCGCTACTGGGCCTTGAAAGGCGGTTGGGGCGACAAGAAACTTGATCAGTTGGAGCAAAGCCTCCGTCGTGCGGCGATTGCGCGGATGGACGGCCCGCTGGCTCAGGCCTACGCACGGCTCAAGGACCGCTATGTCCGAGCCGGTCATGCCCTCGGCCAGAAGGAGCACGACGGTGACCGGTGGATCGCGGCCACGGCCATTCGTTACCAGATCCCGCTGATCTCCCATGACGGTGTCTTTTACGAAGCCCCAGGGTTAGAGCTGATCACCGAACTCGGGCGTGATGCGTGAGGGGCCGCCGGCTGATCGAGGAGAAACTTCCCCTCGTACAAGTCAACACCGAGTCTGCCAAAGAGAAGTCCCTCCGGCACGGCCATATCTCGACAATGCACCTGTGGTGGGCGCGGCGGCCACTCGCGATGAGCCGCGCGGTGGTCTTCGGGACTCTCCTGCCTGATCCAGGCGACAAGTTGTCACGCGCCAAGATCCTCGAGCTGATCGCCGACGCCGCACCGTTCAAGGCGTCGGTCGATGAGGGGAAGATCAAGCCGCTGCGCGACCGCCTTGCCGAGGCGTATAGGGACGGGGCTCCGAAGGTGCTGGACTGCTTCGCGGGCGGCGGCGCGATCCCGCTAGAGGCCCTGCGCCTGGGTTGCGACGTGACGGCCGTGGACTTGAACCCGGTTGCGCACCTGATACAGAAGTGCGTGCTCGAGTACCCACAACGGTTCGGACAGACGGATCATGCCGGTCACAACACGCTTGCGGCTAACTTCGTCGAGTGGGCTGGCTGGATACGTCGCCGTGTGGAGCCGCTGTTCGCGAAGGTCTTCCCCGCCGGCCAGGGGGGCCGCCGCCCCGCGGTCTTCTTCTGGGCGCGGACGATGACCTGCTCGAACCCGTGGTGCCGTGTGGAGATCCCGCTGCTGTCCTCCCGTTGGCTGGCCAACAGCAGCCGGCGCACGGTGTGGGTCGAGTTGATGCCGAAGCCTGGGCGCATCGCGATCACGCTGCGAGAGGGAGCGCCGCCCGACGAGGTCAATCCGTCGAACGGCACGGTTCGCGCAAGCTCGGTGACCTGCCCGGCATGCGAGACGTCGACCGTGGCCAAAGAGGTCCGCGCGTACGGTAAGCGGGAGGGGTTCGGCAGCCGTCTCTACGCGGTCATGGAGACCAACGGTCGCTCCCGCAGCTACCGCTCCCCAAGCGTGGACGAGGCCGACGCCATTCGCCTGGCGAGTGACCTGCTCGGGACGTTGGAGGAGACGCCAGACGGCACCACGCCGGTGCCGGACGAGGACATGGTGAAGTCGCAGTACCGTCGGTATGGAAATCTCGTCTACGGGATCGACACGTTCCGCGGGCTGTTCAACGACCGGCAGCGCTACGTGCTCGGCTCGTTATGTGAGGCCGTCCGCGCGGCGCATCAGGAGATGCTCGCTCAAGGCATGCCGGCGGACCGCGCAGTCGCCGTCGCCACATACCTGGGCCTGTGCGTGGACCGCATCGCCGACTACAACGCGTCGTTCACCACGTGGGTATCAAGCGGCGAATTCCACGCGCATGTCTTTCCGCGCCAGGCCATCTCGATGGTTTGGGACTATGTCGAGATCGACCCGTTCCAGCGGGTATCGGGCAGCTGGGACGGGGCGGTGCGCTGGATCAAACTGGCGATCGATCATTGCGCCACCACCGGCAGCAAGCCGGCGACCGTCCAACGCGGGAACGCCCAGGAGCTCGCGTTTCCCGACGGCACGTTCGATGCGGTCATTGTCGATCCGCCCTACTACGACGCGGTCCAGTACGGCGACCTGTCCGACTTCTTCTACGTCTGGCTGAAGCGCAGCATTGGTCACCTGTATCCCGAGTTGTTCGTCATCCCGTTGACACCGAAGCAGCAGGAAGTTATCGAGAGCCGGGCCGACAAGAAATCCCCCGAGTACATCTCGCACGAAGAGTTCGAATGCCGTCTCCAGCGCGCGCTGGAGGAGATGGCCCGCGTCGTCAAAACCGACGGGATCGTCGCGATCGTATTCGCGCATACCGACGTCGAGGCGTGGGAGCGCCTCCTGACCGCGCTGCGGTCGGCAGGACTCGTAGTCACGACCTCCTGGCCGATGCGGTCCGAGCGAGAGGCCCGTAGCACCGCGCAGATCAGCGCCGTGCTCGGCTCCTCTGTCGTGCTGGTGTGCCGGCCGCGGCAGACCACGGTCGAAGGGTTCTACGACGATGTCGTGCGGGCGTTGGAGGCGCGGATCGCGCAGCGCCTCGAAGACTTCGAGGAGATGGGACTGGTTGGCGCTGACTACTTCGTGTCGGCGATCGGGCCCGCGTTCGAGGTGTTCGCGCGGTACTCGCGAGTCGTCAAGCTGTCGGGTGTCGAGGTGGATGTGTCCGAGCTCATGGTGCTCGCACGCCAGACCGTTGCGCGGCACGCGCTGCGGAAGCTTCTCGGCAGCGACTCGCTGGCCGCGCTTGACGCCGAGTCGCTGTTCTACCTGACGTGGCGCTGGGCGTACCTGACGGCGGTGATCCCCGCGGACGAGGCTTACAAGCTTGAGAAGGCGTTCGACGTCGACCTCGACCGTCTCACCAGGCCCAGCGGGTTCGCCCGCCGTGACAGGTCCACCTTCTCGATCCTGGGTCCTCACGAGCGGCGGGACCTGAAGCTCGGCACGTCGCCTTCCCTCGTCGATGTGCTTCACTGGGCGTGCCGGCTATGGGATTCCAGCCGCCGGAAGGAGCTGGAGGAGTTGCTCGGCGCGACCGGCATGGGCGCGGAGCCGGGGTTCTGGGCGACCGCGCGTGCACTCGCCCAGATCTTGCCCGACGGTAACAAGGAGCGGACGATGCTGCTGGGCTTGAGCGGGAACCAGGAACGGCTGGCGGCTGCGGCGGCACGAGCGACTACTCCGCTCGAAGACCTGACCCTGTTCGACCCAAACGACCTGGAGACCACATCCAAGGAGTCGTCGTGACCACCCTACGCCCGTGGCGAGAGACCGCCGAGCCGCGACCGGAGATCAAGGACGGGTCGTTCGACGAGTCGTTGTTCGCGGCCGATCTCGGGCTCGTGCACCGCGGTCAGGGTCCACGCGATTATCTCGATCCGATCACCTTCTGTGAGAAGACCTATCCCACGACTAGCCTGCGGGCCGTGTTGGGCGAGATCGCCGACCGGCTGGACGGCGACCGTGCTGCCGCTGGCGTCTACCGACTTCACACTGAGTTCGGCGGGGGGAAGACGCACACGCTGCTCGCCGCCTACCACTTGTTCCGTGACCCGGCTCGCGTCGCGGGGACAGACGTGGTCCACGACCTGTGCAGGTCCCTCGACCGCACCGCATTTCCCAAGGCCACCGTGGTCGTGCTGGAAGGTGGCGACCTGCCGGTTGGCAAGCCCGACGACTCCGCCGAAGGCGGGGGGAGCTATTCGCTGCTGGGCCACATCGCCTACCAGCTTGGTGGCCGCCACGCGTACGCCACCGTGGCGGGAGAGGACCGCAGCCTCCTCGGCTCCACCACGCACCAGATCGTTTCGCTGCTCGACGCGCACAAGCCCTGCCTCATCCTGATCGACGAGCTGCTCGCGTATCTGACCAAGGCCTTGGGGGTGCCGACCGGTGACGGCAACCTCGCCGCCACGACGCTCACGTTCGTCAAGGAGCTGTGCACCGCTGTCGCGAACGTGCCGGGAGCGGCGGTGCTCGCGACGTTGACCAGTTCTCGGTTGGAGGACTACGCGGACGTCGCGGGTCAAGCGATGGAGGAGCGCCTGTCGAAGGTGCTCGGTCGCGTCGAGAACATCGTCACCCCGGTGGAGGGTGACGACATCTTCCCCATCCTCCACCGCCGGCTGTTCGTTGACGTCGGGTCCGAAACCGATCGGCGCGCGGTGGCGGAGACCTACGCCAGGTATTACGCGTCCCTTGATGACGCCGTCGCCCCCACCTACTCCGAGGTCGGATATCAGGACCGGCTCACGGCGTCCTACCCCTTCCACCCGGAACTCGTCGACATCCTGACCGACCGCTGGGGGTCGCTCGACGGGTTCCAGCGGACCAGGGGCGCCTTGCGCCTGCTCTCCCACACCGTCAAAGCGCTCTGGCACAGACGCCGCGATGGCGCACCGTTGATCCACGTCGGCGACGTCGATCTGTCCGACGACGGCGTGCGCAATGAAGTGCTGCGACTCACCGGAAAGACGTTCAAGTCCGCCCTCAACGCCGACATCATCAAGGACGAGTCCAAAGCCGCCGAAGAGGACCGTCGGCGTGGAGGCGTGGTCGCGCAGACGCGACTCGCCACCGGGTTGGCAACCACCGCATTTCTCCACTCGTTCAGCGCGGACAAGGTGAAGGGCGCCTCACCCGCGCAGATGCTGCTCGGCGTCGGCCGGCCAGGTCTGTCGCGCGGCGTCATCGATGACGTTCGCGATGCCTTGGAGGGCGCGCTGTGGTACATGCGGCTCGAAGGCGCCCGTTACCGCTTCACGACAGAGCCGAACCTGAACAAGGTCGTGCTCGAGCGCGAAGGCGCGGTCGGTCGCGAAGCGGTCATGATGCTGTTGCGTGAGGCGATCACGAAAGCCGCACCGACCCGCCATGGGCTGCGCGTGGAGCCAAGGGTCAGCACCTCCACGGACCTGCCCGACGATTCGCGCCTCACCCTGGGTCTGCTCGACACGGCGTATTCGATCGGTGGGACCGACACTGCGGAGACGAAGCGAATCGCACGTGACATCTTGCAGAAGCGCGGGACCGTGTTTCGGGGAAACAGGAACGCAGCGATGCTCGTAGCCGCCGATGGGGCAACGGTCGCCAAGGCTCGCGCCTCCGCCAGAACGCTCGCCGCCCTCCGCGACGTCAAGGAGGACCAGCCCCGCTTCAACCGCTTCAACGCCGAGCAACGCGAGCAGTTGGACCGGCGGCTCACCGCCGCCGAGGAGCGCCTGCCTCAGCAAGTCTGCCAGGCGTACCGACACCTGCTCCTGCTCGGAGCCTCGAGCAACGGGGGCGCCGAGCTCGACCATGTGGACCTCGGGCCCGCGGGTGGGGATGTGACGATCGGTGGCAGGGTCCTGGGCTACCTGCGGAATGCCGACCGGCTGGTTGAGCAGACGCTCGCTCCTGCCGCGCTGCTCTCGGATCGGTTCGAGCTGCTGCCATCAGGCGTCGACGCGGTCGAGATCGACACGTTGCTCGGGTACTTCGCGCGCTTGCCGCGGCTGCCAAAGCTCGCGGACCCGCACATTCTCCGAAGGGCGCTGGCCGAGGGCACCTCGAAGGGTTTGTTCGGTCTCACGAGCGGCGCGACGTGGGATGCCGAGGATGCGATCGTACGGTTCGAGGAACCTGTCGATCCCCGTGAGATCCAGTTCCAACCTGGGACATTCCTCGTCCGCGCCTCTGCCCTGCGGACCCTGCGCGCCGAGCGGTCGACCGCGCAGCCATCCTTGCCGGCGACGCCCGGTACGGACACCGTCTCCACCGCTCCCACCGGACCGGTCCAGCAGATCTCTCCCCCGCATCGGCCGTCCCCATCTACCCTCGACAGCCTCACCATCCGCATCGGTGCGGTCCCGGGCGCCAAAGCGCGAGACGTCGTCAAGGTCGCGGTCCTTCCCCTCAGCGCCACAGGTGCTGACGTCACGCTCGACGTGACCATCCGCGCCGCGGGCGGGATGTCAGGGATCCCTCGGGAAACCGTCGATCTCGTCATCCGGGAGGGCCTGCGCCAGCTTGGCCTGAACGACGTCGACATCTCCGAGGAGTGGCGACCGTAGGATCGCTTCGGCTACCCCTCGAGCAGACGAAGCCACTTGATGAAGTTGCGAAGTTTGGCGACCTGGTGGTCCTCCAGCGGATCCGGGCTAAAGTGCATCACCTCATTGCGCAGCACGCGGATCTCGTGCAGCGTCTCAACGAAGACCTTCTTGTCGATCTGCCAGCCCATGCGCTGCCAGCACTCCGGTCGCTCCAGCAGACGCACCTGCTCGCCAATCGTGAGGTCGTCGACCGAGTTCACCTCGCGGGCGGAATCCTCAGGATCTCGGAGCTGCCTCAACTCTTCGGGCTTGAAACGTCCGTCGATCGCGCGGCGTAAGCGGCGCTCGATCTCACCGATGAGGAAGAATGGGTTCGCGAGCCTAGAGAACTCCTCGCTGAGGTCGGCGGTCGTGACGATCCCGCAGATGGTCTTGTCACGCCTGCGCACGAACACAAAACCCGCGTCAATGATACGCGGGATATGCGAGAGAAGGTCGTCCTCGACCATCACGTCTTCGGCACGCACGATCGCGTCGCGCAACTCTGCCTGAGAACTCCGGATCCGGGCCTGGGCTATCGACTCCCAGCTCACCGCCCCGACCAGCTCCCGAGGGCCCGACAACACGGCGATCTGCGAGTAGTCGTGCCTCATCATCAAGGACTCGGCGTGGGCAAGTCCATGTTCTTGGCGGACCCCGACAACCCCAGCCGTCGCGGACTGGAGGTTTCCCACTCGTAGGAACGTCCGGGTCGACTCCGCTTCTCGCTCGACCTCTTCGACTCTGTCGTCCGACGTTGGGTCCCGCTCATCCTCGGCTGTGGCCGCATCCACCGAGACGACGGTGATCTCACTGTCGATCCACCCCTCGGTGAAGGGCGGCTCGGTGCTCAGTCCACGCTCCAGGAGATCGGCCTGCATGTCCTCGACGATCCAGTAGCCCCGCCGCTTGGCCCCCCACTTCGCAAGCAGTTCCCGGATCGTGATCCTGACCGGGTCGTTATGAGCCCGCTCGACAGCGTCGTCGAGAAAGTACTTCAGCTCGGCATCCATAAGGAGGTGAGCATAGCGAATCCTTACAGTCGATCGCCGTGTCTCGGCGACCGCTACAGGCGTTCGATGTGGGGGCCGGTGAGTTTGCCGCGGGTGTCGAACAATAAGGGAGAGGCGGCGGCGATCTGGTCGAGGTTGTAGGAGGAGTGGGGTTGGACGAGGAGGACGAGGTCGGCGGC
>JBOGED010000127.1:0-15916 GCA_050743625.1 Egibacteraceae bacterium
GTAACCGTCTCCGCAGCCGAATCCGCCGCTGCGGTGGAGGGTGCCGCTGTGGTGGGTTGGGGGGCGGTGTCGGCGAGAACGTATTTGCGGTAGGCGGCTGCCGAGGCTGCGGCCGCGGCGGCTGCTCGTTCCGCGCTGGACGGCGCCGCTGCCGGCTCGGGAGCGGGCGTGGGCTTCGGGGATGCCTTGGCGGGCGGCTTGCTCGGGGTCGGCGGGTGTTCCACGGGCGCGTCGGATCGGGTGGTGTCTCGAGAGATGATCTTCCAGATCTCTCGCAGTACGGGCTGGAGTTGACTGATGCCCTGGAGGAGCATCGCCACCCAGTGTCCCAACCGATCCTGGTTTCGCGGCGTCCCGGTTGCCATTGCTGCCCCCATCGTTGAATGCAATAGCTGGCGTTGACATCAAAGGACGATCAGAACGCCAGCGTCAAGCCCCATCAACGTGCGACGCGGCTATCTCCGTGATCCGCTTCGCCACCGTCTTGGGGTTGGGTTTCGGGTTCGGGCTCCGAGCCCCAGATGTGCATGATGAGCGGAGCACCGATCAGGAAGAGAAAGAGCAGGAAGAACAGCGAGAGCCAGTACCACACGTCCCATCCATAACCCACTCCGGCGAGGACGGCTGTGGTCTCCATGTTCGTCCCTTCGCTGCGACCTTACGCCTGGCTCATGATGACACCCAGGCCGAGCTTTCGATAGGTGGGACCTGAGAAGCCTCCGCGGTCAGGGAGCCAACCCTCGAGTGCCTCGAGCCCAGCGGCGGTGTCGTTCAGGTAGATCGCCAGCAGTCGAGGCCTCACCGCGTCACCCGAGTCGCGGCGCGAGCTCGGCGCGGTAGAAGTCGAGGAATCCCGCCTGGTCCTTGCCCATCTGGCTGAGGTAGATCTCGTCGTACCCAGCGTCGACGTATTCTTGGATGGCTTTCAGCCAGCGGTCGCGATCCGGGCCGAGGGGGAACTGATCGGCCATCATGTCCTCGGTCACCAGGGACCCGGCCTGCTCGAAGTCGGACGGCAGGGCCAGCTCCTGAGCGAGCCGGCCCGGTAGGACCTCGTTGGTCCAGCGCATCGCGGTCTTCCGGCCTGGCGTTCGTCGGCGGCCCAGCAGCCTTTGAGGCCGCCGGCTTTCGGTCCGGTGCCGCCCTCTTGCTCGTATTGGTGGAGCAGGTCGCCGTCCGGCTTCATTCCGACGTAGCCGTCGCCGATCCGGGCGGCGAGGCGGAGCGCCTTGGGGCCGAAGGCGGACACCGGCCGGCGGCCAGTGGTCACCGAGGATGTGCTCGTTCAGCCGCTCGCCGCTGCCGACCCCGAGCCGGAAGCGGCCGGGCATCATCGCCGCCGCGGTCGCGGCGGCGTGGGCCACGATCGCGGGATGGGTGCGCATGGTCGGGCAGGTGACCGCGGTCGTGAGACGCAGCCGCGTGGTCGCGGCGATCCCGCCGATCACGGTCCAACACGAAGGGGCTATTGCCCTGCGCACCGGTCCAGGGGTGGAAGTGGTCGCTGATCCAGGCCGAGCGGAAACCGGCCTCCTCCACCTGCCGCGCGTAATCCACGAGCTCTCGAGGGCCGTGCTCCTCGCTCGCGAGAAAGACTCGGTTTACGCCCGGGGTTCGCCCCAGCCCGACGAGCGTGTGAGCCATGACGCCTTCCCCGAACAGGGATTTAGGGGTGTATCTGCCCCGAAATCCCTGTTCAGGAACCCAGGCGCGCCAGGTATCACCACAGTCCCACAATGGCGGTTCTGTGTGCTGGATGTGCGCCGTATATGGCGCACATCCAGCACGGAAACGAACAACAGGGCGGCTCTCGTCAGTGGTGGTCTGGGCTGCGGAGGCGGGCTGGCTCACGGACCGGGGCCTCTTGTGCTAAAAGTTTTTCGCGCCGATTGGCTCGCAAGCTGGCCACGATCGTGATCACCAGGATCACCATGATGATCGCGAGGCTTTGGAGGGGGTCGGGGTGCCAGATGCCCTCGATGCCCTCGGTGAGCAGCTTCACGCCGACGAAGCCGAGGATGACCGCGAGGCCGGCGTTCAGGTAGCGCAGCTTGTCGGCGGCGCCGGCGAGCAGGAAGTAGAGCGAGCGCAGGCCGAGGATGGCGAAGATATTCGAGGTCAGCACGATAAATGGGTCTTGTGTGATCGCAAAGATCGCGGGGATCGAGTCGACCGCGAAAATGAGGTCGCTGAACTCGATGAGCAGCAGCACGATGAACAGCGGGGTGGCGAGCAACTTTCCGCTCTCGCGCACGAAGAAGCGATCGCCGCGGTACCCGGCCGTTGTGGGCACGATCTGCCGGACGCGCTTCATTATCCGAGAGTTCGTCACGTCCGTCGTCTCGTTGCGCTCCCGCCACGTCCTCCACGCGACGTAGAGAAGGAACGCGCCGAAGACATACAGGATCCACTCGAAACGTTGGACCAGCGCGGCGCCGACGAAGATGAGGACGGTGCGCATCACGATCGCGCCGACCACGCCGTAGAACAGGACGCGGTGCTGCAGCTCACGTGGCACGGAAAGCGCGCTGAAGATCAGCACGAAGACGAAGACGTTGTCCACCGACAGCGACTTCTCGATCACGTAGCCGGAGAAGTAGTTGACGACCGCTTGACCGCCGCCATCTTGGTGGAGTTGAGGGACGAATAGGCCGAACAGGATCGACACGCCGATCCAGATCGTCGACCAGATGGCGGCTTCTTTGATCGAGACGGCGTGCGTATCGCGTTGAACGACGAAGAGGTCGATCGCGAGCAGGACCGTGACTATGGCGGCAAATACGCCGTAGAGGACCGGATCCGACATCTGTGCTCCAGGGCAGGGGCAACCTACGCGCCCCGCCGGGTAGGGTCGGGGACACTCAGGGCTGCGGGTGGGCCCGAAGGTCTCGCATCCACGCGTTCGTGGGCGCCGGTCCGGATGGTCCCCGTGTGGGGCTAGGGGCCATCGTGCTGACGAACGGGCGCCGGTTCCGCCTCACGGCTGTACCGTCGCTACTGCCCTCCGGTCTCTCTAGGTATGCAGACTACCTGGCTCCAGGCGCGTGTCCGCGTCAACCTCCGCGGACGCCACGCGGAGACCGGTCCGCGCCAGCCGCCGTTTGCTGTACCGGTACAGCAGGAACGCGAGCAATGGCGGGACCAACACCGCGCTCAGGCGGAAGAACCGTGTGAGCCCCTCGATCGGGATACCGGTGAGCCGCGACAGGATGTCGTTGGTCGCGGCGGCGGAGACGATCAGGACGAATGAGAAGGTCCCGATCGACATCGCCGCGCGCAACGGGATCTCCAGCGGGTTCGACAGGACGTGCCACTCGCCGCGCAGTCCATAGACCTTGCGTTCGAGGAACGGATACGCGATCAGCGCGCCGAACACCAGCGTGGGGAGCAGGATGCCGGCGACGAACGGCCCCGAGATCGTGACGCCGGGAAGATCCACCTCGACCGGCGGCAAGATCCGCAACATCCCGTCGACCCAGAACAGGAACCAGTCGGGTTGCGCGTTGTTGCCGACCTCACCCGGAAGATAAGGGCCAAGCAATGCGACGTCGCTCCAGGGGACCAGGACCGCCGACGCGGTCAAGAGGCCTCCGATCCACAGGACCAGGGTGGTCGACTCTTGGAACTGCGCTGGCCACAGCGGCTTGCCGACGACCATACGGTGCCCGTCGATACCCCGGCGCGGGAACTGGGTATGGCGCTGGCGAACGAGCAGCGTGAGGTGGACGCTGATCAGGCCGATGATCAGCGCGGGGATCAGCATCACGTGGAACACGAAGAACCGCGGGATGAGATCTCCCGTCGGGAACGCGCCCCCGAACACCCAGAAGGCCAGCTGATCCCCGATGACCGGGAAGCTCAGCAGCTCGGAGTAGGCGATGCGGATGCCGGTGCCGGCGAGCGAGTCGTAGGGCAGCGAGTAGCCGACGAAGCCCTCCGCGAGGGCGAGCGTGAGGAGCAGCAGGCCGATGTGGTAGTTGGGCTCCCGCGGCTTGCGGAACGCGCCGGTGAGCAGGATGCGCAGCATGTGGAGGATCGTCGAGGCGATGAACAGGTGCGAGGCGGCGCGGTGGATGCGCCGCATCATCAACCCGCCCGGGACCTCTTCCGACAGCCGGATGACGGACGCGAACGCCTCGGGCAGTTGGACTCCCCGGTAGAGAGGGCTGGACCCCGCATACGTCACGAGCTCCGTGGAGGGCCGGTAGAAGAACGTGAGGAACGTCCCGGTGGCGATGAGCACGACGAACGAGAACAACGCCACCTCGCCCAGCAAGAACGACCAGTGGTGCGGGAACACCTTGTTCGCCACCTTGCGCCCCGGCCGGCGTAGCCCGAGCCGTGAGTCCAACGCGTCGAACAGGAGCGCGAACAGCGGTGTCATTCTTGAGCCTCCTACCCGAACGCCGGACCGACCTGCTCGGCGAAATCGCCCAGCGCGATCAGCTCGCCGCTCTCGATGCCCAGCGGAAGCTGTGGGAGCGCCCGCTGTGCCGGCCCGAACGTCACGACCGCGCCACGGTTCGCGTCGAAGGTCGACTGATGGCATGGGCAGAAGAGCGCGTTCTCCCGCTCACGGAACAGCGCGACCGGGCAGCCCGCGTGCGTGCAGATCTTGGAGTAGGCGACCACGTTGCCGTCGACGGTCCATTCGGGCCGCGTGGGCGGCCGGGGCGGCCTGGTCAGGCGGAGCACGATGACCGCCGACGGCTCGGCGCCGATCGCGGCCTCTGGCCAGGCGGTCACGACGCCGCCCGGCGCGATGCCCTCCGGCCGCACGGGCTGGCCGTCGCCCGTCACGAGCCGGCGGCCAGCCCGCAACTGGGTCGTCCGCAGCTGGTTGCCCGGGGCCGGGCCCAAGGAGCTGACCGGCACCAAGAAGCTCAAGCCCAGCACCGTCGCGCACCCGATCAAGATCCGGGTCAGCAGCGGTCTGCGCCCCACGACGGGCTCGACATCAGAAAGGGCAGGTTCATCCGGCAGCGGCCCCACCCGAGGCTCGGCGGCGACGATGTCTGGGTAGCGATCGGCGAAGTAGCGGCGGACCGAGATCGCCATGAAGAGCATCGCCAGCGCGAGCAGCGTCGCGAACACGCTCAGCGGAGCGCCGAGCAGCAGCGCGATACCAAACCCGGCGGCGCAGGCGGCGGCGGCGATGGCGGTGCCGATCACGAGCGCGTCGTTCGCCTGGCTCGGTGGGGGAACCCGCTCGGCGATGACCTCGAGCTGCTCGGTGGGACGTGTCTGGAAGCTCACGACGCCTTTTCCTCGCTCTTGGAGTCCTTTCGAGGGTCAGGGAACCAGGCCGGCGTTCCCCCGATCCAGAACAGGGAGAACAGGAGTACGAGCGTGGCGAGGGCCACGAACCCCGCCGCGTACACGGGGTTCAACTCGACCAGGCCGAAGATGGGCGACCGGGGCTCGTCCTCCACGAACTGCAGGTACCCGACCACGTCGTTCACCTCTTGGTCCGTGATCTGCGATTGGGTGAACCGCGGCATCGCGAAGGGGCCGACGCGGATCGCCTCGGCGATCACGACCGGGTCGTACTCGGTCAGCGGAGGCGTGAACGCGCCGGCTCCCGCGACTCCACCGGCTCCCGTCGCGCCGTGGCAGTGCGCGCATTGCTGCTGGTAGACCTGCAGCCCGGCCGACGCGTTGCCCGGCATAGCCTCGGGAATCTGTCCGGTCAGCGCGAACTCCTGGGTCATCCAGGCAATGAGCGACTCCCTAGCCTCCCCCGTCACCGTCGGTTGCCGCAGCCGGTTGTCGAAGGGGTCACCGACCGGTGGCATCCGCCCCGCCCGCAACACCAGGTCGGCGTAGGCGACCTCCAAGCCGCGGAGCGGCGGAGCTTGCCGGTCCGTGCCGCGAACGAGGGCCCCTCGCCCGTCACCGCCATGGCACTGCGCGCACTGCTGTTGGTAGATCAAGGCGCCCTGCCGCACCTGCTCCTGGCTGGGCTCTTGGCTATGCGCCTGGATGGGACCCCGCGCCAAGCTCGTGGCGGCGACGGCGAGGGTGACCACCAACGCCCACCCGAGCAACGCGATCCCTTGGCTCCGTCGCACGCGCCATTCCTTTCCGGCGTACCCCGGCCTCGGCCACTAGTCCTACCATGGCAGTATCGGGCCGCGATGCTCCAGATCCGGTTTAATCCCGCCGTCTCGAGACGGACCACGAGTAAGGGAAGCGATGCTGTTGACCGTACGCGCTCGCTCGGTCGCGATGCTGCTCGGCAGCTTGGTCGTCGCCGGATGCGGAGGCGGTGAATCCACGACCCAGGAGGACGCGCCAATCCAGGGCCCGACCGTGCAAGCCGAGGCGGTGCGAGCCCCTGGGCCGCAGAGAACCAGCCCGCCAGGACCGCTGACTCCCGACCTCGAGCAGGCGAACGATCAGGGCGTCTCGGTACGGATCAACAGGATCACGTTCGCGCCCGAGGAGATCCTCGTAGACTTGACCGTGCGGAATGAATCGCAGGCAATGATCGCGCTGGCCAGCAGCCCTTACACCGGTATGACCCTGGTGGACGACCGCGGCACCTCGTACAACTTCGAGGTGCCCGAGCGCAACAAGGCGCTTCAGGTCGAGCCGGGAGAGACCTACGAGGGTCAGGTCACCTTCCTCGGCGAGCTCGCGGGAGGCGCCTCCTCGCTCACGCTGATCACGAACGCGGGCTCGCAAGGCGACGCGTTCGTCCCGCGCTTCGAGTTCACCGCCATCGCGATCGAGGACGCGTGAGCGACGCCTGAGCGACGCGTGAACGCGTGACCCCGTGAATCAGGTGCGCGCGAGATGCCCGTCGAGATGGCCGATCGCGCGCGGGCCGATGTAGCGGGCCTTATTGTCGCCAGCGGCCCGCGAGGGCGTCGACGGACGGAGGCGGGACCAGGCCGCTTGCCAGCCGTGGGTCACGCTGCGGCGCGCCGGCTTGGAGCATCATCGGGACGACCCCCGCCCAGATCGGGAGCGCGTAGTCCTCGGCCTCGTCCTTGGGCGGACCCGACCGGACCTTGACCGAGGCCTCCGTCAAGGGGACGGTCAGCACGCTCGTCGCGGCGAGCTCCTTGGGCGTGGGTGGCCGGGCCTCTTCCCATCTGGAGGGCACGAGGTGGTCGACGATCACGCGCAACCCCGCCAGCTTCTCCTCGGGCTCGTCCAGCGGCGTCGCGGTGCCGAACACGACCGCCGAACGGTAGTTGACGGAATGGTGGAACGCGGATCTCGCGAGTACCAGCTCGTCGACCAGAGTCACGGTGATGCAGATATCGGCTCCGGCGGCGAGGGTCCGGAGCATCCGGCTGCCGGTGGACCCATGGAGATAGAGCCGTTCCCCCGACCGGCCGTAGGCGGTTGGGATCACCACGGGGTACCCGTCATAGACAAACCCGACATGGCAGGTCGGCCACTGTCGAGCACCTCGTAGAGCGCATCCGTGCTCACGGCCGCGCGCTCGGGCAGCCGGCGGACGCGCGTCCGGTCCGTAGTGCTCAGCCGCTCCACTAGCCTGCTCCTGTTATAGTACAGAATCTATGGCTGTACCATATCAGATTACTGGCCGGTCGGTTCGTGAGATCGTCGAGTCCGTCGAGCGTGCCATCGCGGCAGGCCAGCTCACGCCCGGAGACTCCCTGCCGTCGGTCCGGGCGCTGGCGACCTTCGCTGAGGTGAGCCCGGCGACGGCCTCGGCGGCGTACCGGCAGCTCCGCACCAGAGGCGCTGTCGTCGCTGTTCCTCGCCGTGGAGTGCGGGTAGCGCCGCGCCCCCCGCTCGCGCTGCGCGCCGTCCCATCGCTACCCGCCTGGGTCCGCGATCTCGCCACGGGCAGCCCCGACCCCACGTTGCTGCCGACGGGCCGGTCCGCCGTGCTCCTCCCCCGGGTCTACGGATCACCGGGAGTGCTCGAGCGGCTGGCCGACCTCGCACGAGCGCAGCTAGGGGCAGACGGTGTCATGGCGGGAGGGATTGGGGTGGTCGGCGGCGCGATGGACGGGATCGAGCGAGTGCTCGGCGCGCACCTGCGGCCAGGCGACCGCGTGGCGGTCGAGGACCCGGGCTACACCGCGGTGCTCGACCTCGTCCGGGCGATGGGGTTGGAGCCCGTGGGCGTGCGGATCGACGAGCGGGGGATGCTCCCGGACCGCCTCGGTGCGACGCTTTCCTCAGGGGCCGCGGCGCTGATCTTGACCCCGCGCGCGCAGAACCCGACTGGCGCGGCGCTCGACGCGGAGCGTGCGGGGGAGCTGGGCGCCGCGCTCGACGCGTACCCCGACCTTGCCGTCGTCGAGGACGATCATGCTGGCCCAGTGGCGGGAACCCCCTACCGGACGGTGACCGCCGGCCGGCTCAGGTGGGCGGTGATCCGGTCGGTCTCGAAGTCGCTTGGCCCGGATCTGCGGCTGGCGGTGCTCGCTGCCGATCCGGTCACGCTCACACGGGTGGAGGGGAGGCAGCGGCTCGGGACGGGTTGGGTGAGCGGGGTGCTCCAGCAGCTCGTCGCCGACCTGTGGGCCGATCCCGCCGTCACACGCCAGCTCGCGGAGGTCGCTGCGACCTACACGCAGCGACGCGAGGCGCTTGTCGCCGCCCTCGCCATGCACGAGATCGCCGCCACGGGTCGATCCGGCCTCAACGTGTGGGTCCCCGTGGCCGAGGAGGCGCCCGTCTCGGCCGGCCTCTTCCAGGCGGGATGGGCAGTGCAGCCCGGCCATCCCTACCGCCTCGCCACCCCACCCGCCGTCCGGATCTCCGCCGCCACCCTGCTCCCCGACGAGGCGGTCCACGTGGCCGCCGCCCTCGCCGCCGCCCTCGTCCCCACCTCGCGCACCCACCCGGCCTGATACGGGCGACGTCGCGTTTTCACGTCCTTACCGAGTGAATGGGCGGCCGAGCTCGGCGTCGTCCAAGTCCATGATCTGCATCCAGCTCGCTGCCAGCTCGTCGGGCGTCGGCACGCGGTCGAAGCGCGTGCCCTTGGAGCGGATGAGGCTGATCCGGGAGTACTGGCCGCCTCCCGCCAGGATGACCTCGCCCGTGTCCATGCATTCCTCGGAGGCGAGATAGACGACGGCGGGTGAGACGTACGCCGGGTCGAACTGCTCGGCGATCTGGGTGGGGAAGATGTCCTCGGTCATCCGGGTGGTGGCGACGGGCGTGACCGCGTTCGCGGTGATCGAGTACTTGCGTCCCTCTATCGCGAGCGCGTTGATCAGCCCGACCACCCCCAACTTCGCGGCCCCGTAGTTCGCTTGGCCGAAGTTGCCGTACAAGCCAGAGGTCGAGCTGGTCGCGATCACCCGGCCGAACGACTGCTCGCGGAAGTGCGGCCAGGCGGCGCGGGTGACGTGATACGTGCCGTAGAGATGCACCTTCACCACCGCGTCCCACTGTTGGTCGGTCATCTTCCCGAACGAGGCGTCACGAAGGATCCCGGCGTTGTTGACGACGACGTCGACGTGGCCGAACGCCTCCAGCGCGGCCCGCACGATCGCCTGGCCGCCCTCACCGGTCGCGACGTTGTCATAGTTCGCGATCGCCTCCCCGCCCGCCTGGAGGATCTCCTTGACGACTCCGTCAGCCATCTCGCTGCCCGCGCCGGTCCCGTCCCTCGCGCCGCCCAGGTCGTTGACCACGACCTTGGCGCCGCGCGCGGCGAACAGCAGCGCGTGCTGCCGACCCAGGCCACCGCCGGCCCCGGTGACCACCACGACACGACCCTCGACTCCCGGCATGCTGCCTCCTGAGTTCGCGGACACGGGGCATGTGCCCCCGGCTCGTCTGCAAAGTCTCTCCGCACTCACCGCACATCGCTACACGCCTTGACGCGCGACCATTACCTGTATATACATCTATCTGGCTGAAGGAGGGACGCCGATGATCTTGGTCCCATTGCCGTGCGCGTGCGCGAGCCTGCGGAGGGCGTGTCGGGCGGTAACGCAGCGGTACGACCGAGAGCTGCGCTCGACCGGGCTACGGGCCACACAGTTCACGCTGCTCCAGGCGCTCTCCATGGTCGGCGAGATGTCACAGGCTACGCTCGCGGCGGTCCTCGTGCTCGACAGCACCACGCTTACGCGCACCCTCGCGACCATGAGCCGCAACGGCTGGGTCTCCGTCAAGCAGGGACGTGATCGCCGGCAGCGAATGGTGAAGATCACCGACGAGGGGCGAGACCAGCTCGCCGCCGCGAAAGCGGGCTGGGAGCGCGCGCAGTCTCGGCTGCGAACGGCGATCGGCCCCCGCGACTGGGATGAGCTGATGAGGCTGCTGACCAGGGTCGCCGCGATCGCGCAGGAAGAGGGTCTTTAGATGAGCAGGCTCGACGAGCATCCCACAGTACGCCGCTACCGTGCTCGCGGCGCTCGGCAGCGCCCGCCGAGGTCGCTGGATGCCGAATGGCTACGGACGGTGTGCCTGGACGCGGGCGCCGAAGACGTCGGCTTTGTGGAGATCGATCGGCCCGAGCTGGCCGATCAACGCGCCGACATCGCCGCAGCCTTCCCCAACCCCAAGGCGCTGATCAGCTTCGCGCTCCGATTGAACCGCGAGAACATCCGCTCCCCCGCCAGGTCGGCCGCCAACCTGGAGTTCCACCGGGCCGGAGACGAGACGAACGACGTCGCCCGCCGGATCGTCGCCACGCTCGAAGCCGCCGGCGTTCGTGGCATGAGCTGCGCGATGGGCTTCCCGATGGAGATGGACCGCTTTCCCAGCAAGGTCTGGGTCGTCGCTCACAAGCCGGTCGCGGTCGCGGCTGGGCTGGGCCACATGGGCATCCACCGCAACGTGATCCATCCGCGGCTCGGCAGCTTCGTCCTGCTCGGCACTGTCGTGATCGACACCGAGATCGACACCTACTCACAGCCTCTGGACTACAACCCCTGCCTCGAGTGCAACCTTTGCGTTGCCGCTTGCCCAACCGGCGCGATAAGCGCCGACGGGCATTTCAACTTCTCGGCCTGCTACACGCACAACTACCGTGAGTTCATGACGGGGTTCGGTGACTGGGTCGAGCAAATCGCCGACAGCCGCGACGCACTGGATTACCGGAGGCGGGTCGCCGACTCTCAGACGCTGTCGATGTGGCAGAGCCTGTCGTTCGGCGCGAACTACAAGGCCGCCTACTGCATGGCCGTGTGCCCCGCCGGCGAGGACGTGATCGGCCCGTACCTCGCGGATCGTAAGGCTCACGTGGCCCAAGTGGTCCAGCCGCTGCGTGACAAGCGTGAGACCGTCTACGTGGTGCCGCATTCCGACGCCGAGGACTCTGTCACGCGCCGCTTCCCTCACAAGACAACCACGCACGTCGCGCACGGGATCCGGCCGCGGACGATCGACGATTTCGCCCTCGGCTTGCGGTTGCTGTTCCAGCGTCAGCAAGCCCGCGGCCTGGACGCTTGCTACCACTTCACGTTTACTGGCGACGAGCGGCGGACCCTCACGGTCGTGATCGGCGACCGTACCCTGAGCGTCACCGACGGCCACACCGGCGTACCCGACCTCCGGGTCACCGCCGACACTCGGACATGGCTGCGTCTCCTCGCCAGCCAGACCCCGCTGGCCTGGGCGCTCGTGCGTGGACGCATCCGCCTCCGCGGCAACCCCCGCCTCCTCGCCGCGTTCGGGCGCTGTTTCCCCTCGTAGCTCTCCTCGGTTGATCGACCGGTGTGTTGGCTCAGGTCCGGATTCCGGACCTCAGTCGACACACCCGGCGCGAGGCGCTCCAACCGCGAGGTGGGCGCGGATCTGGCGCTTTACGCGGGCGAGGATCGCCGACATGCCGCGCAGGCGGAGCGGGGAGATCGCGTCGGCCAGGCCCATCTGGGTGTAGAAGTCGTCGGGTGTGGCGAGCACGTCCGCGGCGGGCGCGCCGCCTAGCCCGGCGATGAGGATGCCAGCGAAGCCCCTCGTGGTA
Organism: Egibacteraceae bacterium; assembly: GCA_050743625.1. Lineage (GTDB taxonomy): Bacteria > Actinomycetota > Nitriliruptoria > Euzebyales > Egibacteraceae > JBOGED01. The sequence continues at coordinate 11,918 of JBOGED010000127.1, forward strand.
GGCGCCTCGGGCGGGGCGTCGAAGTGCAGCGTGACGGTCCGGTCGTCCGCGACCTCGACGGCGGCGTAGAACGGGGTCTGGCACTCCTGGACACGTTCGAGGTCGTCCGCGCTGATGTGTGGCGGCAGGGGTGGGACCATGCGCGAGTAGTCGAGCAAGGCCTCGATCTGGAGATCGCGTGGCAGCCCGGCGAACTCGGCGACGACGTCTTGCAGCTTGGCTGGTAGCACGGCGCTCCTACATGGGCGGGCGGATGGGGCGGCCAGGGCGTTCGATCGGGACACGGACGCTGTTGCCCCATTCGACCCACGAGCCATCGTAGTTGCGCACGTGGCCGAGTCCCAGCAGGTGGGTCAGCACGAACCAGGTGTGGCTAGAGCGCTCGCCGATCCGGCAGTAGGCGATGATCTCGTCGTCCGAGGACAACCCCTGCCCCTCGACGTAGATCTTCTGCAGCTCGTCCGCGGGTTTGAACGTCCCGTCCTCGTTCGCGGCCGTCTTCCATGGCACGTTCACGGCGCTCGGGATGTGGCCGCCGCGCAGCGCGCCCTCCTGCGGGTAGTCCGGCATGTGGAGCAGCTCGCCCGAGTACTCGCCAGGAGACCGCACGTCGACGAGGCGTCCCTTCTCGCGCAGGTGCTCGAGTACCTGCCGCTGGAACGCGCGGACCTGTGAGTCGTCCCGCTCGACCACCGGGTAGTCGGCGGCGGGGCGCTTTGTGACCTCGGTTGTCATCGGGCGCCCTTCCTCGACCCACTTCTGACGCCCACCGTCGAGGAGTCGGGTGTCCGCGTGATCGAACAGCGTGGCCACCCACAGCGCGTACGCGGCCCACCAGTTGAAGTTGTCGCCGTAGAAGACGATCGTCGTGTCCAGCCCGATCCCCCTCGACGACATCAGCCGCGCGAAGCCCTCGCCGTCGACGTAGTCACGCGCGACCTCGTCGTTGAGGTCCGTGTGCCAGTCCACCTTGACGGCGCCGGGGATATGCCCGGTCTCGTAGAGCAGCACGTCCTCGTCCGACTCGACCACGACGACATCGGGGTCGTCCAGGTGAGCGGCCAGCCATGCGGTGGTCACGAGCCGCTCCGGATGTGCATAACCTTGCAGCTTCTCCGCAGGGTCGGTCTGAACCGCCATCTCATCCTCCTCAGGCGTTTCTCTTGGGCTTCGACGGCCATACCATCGCAGAGGGACTCACCGCGTGCTCACTTCGCGCAACGTTCTTACCGTTTTCCCTCCCAACTGCTCGTCAAGTCCCCGACACGGTGGGTCAGCGCGATCGCCGCGTCGAGGAACGCGTCAGCCGGTGCGTCCCGCTTGATCGCCCCGTCCACCCCCAGCCGCCACAGCAGGCCACGTCCCCAGGCCTCTTCGTAGACGCCGACGATCCGCTGCCTCCGCAGATGCAGGTCGCAGACCAGCCGCTCGTCGAGAAATGAGGTGGTGTCGTCGACGACCAGCACGTCGAACGACTCTGAGGTAGCGGAGGGCCGGTCGAGCAGCGTCCCACGGATACGCGCGCCGCCGTGATCCACGACGTGCCGGTACAGCCGGCGCGGCCAATCCCTTGGCGATGCGGCGATCGCGATCACAGGCTCGAACAAATCCCCTCACCCCAGAGACCGGCATTGCACAATGGCTAATGGATACATATGAATAGTACTAAGATGCCCTTAGGTCCTCAAGGTCTCACCGTGATGCTCCACCGGTAGTCTGACCCCGATGGAGACCTTCGAGGTAGTACGGCTGGGTGCTGGCCTCGCCGTGCTGGGCGTCGCCGGCTACCTCGCTTGGCGCCGGATCTCGTTTCTGGTCCGGCTGCTCGGCAAGGCGCGGCCAATGCCGGACCGGATGGGCAATCTCGGGGACAAGATCCGTTACCAGATCCGGCACGTGCTCGCACAACAGAAGATCTTGAAATGGAGCGGCCCAGGGGTCCTCCATGCGTTCATCTTTTGGGGCTTCGTCATCTTGCAAAGCCAGACGCTGGAGGCGGTCGGCGAGATCTTCGACCCCGACTTCCACATCCCGTTCTTCGGGCCGGGCACGGCGCAGGCGGAGCTGCTGGGGTTTCTCCAAGACCTCTTCACGGGCCTTGTCCTACTCGCGATCGTCGGGTTCGCGCTGATCAGGCTCGCCCAAGCACCGCGCCGCCTCGGCAGGGCATCGCGCTTCTCGGGTAGCAACCTCGACCAGGGTTGGTACGTGCTGCTCTACGAGTTCGGCCTGCTCTACACCGTGATGGTGGTCCGTGGCGTGCGGTTCGCGGAAGGAACGCTCCCCTACCCTGACGGCGCTTTTCTGTCACGCCTGGTGGGTGAGCAGCTCACGGCCTTGCCAGAGGGGGGACTGGCGCTGCTGGGAACCGTGTTCCTAATCACCCATATCGCGGTGTTCTCCGCATTCCTGCTCTTTACTTTGAACTCGAAACATCTCCACATCTTCACGATCGTGCCGAACGTGTTGTTCGCCAGGCAACCCAAGGCCCTCGGCGCGTTGCAGTCCGAGGTGATCGACATCGAGGAGATGGACGAGGACGACGTCCTCGGCGTCGGTGAGCTGGAGCACTTCGGCTTCAAGCGCTTCCTCGACTTCTACTCGTGCACCGAGTGCGGCCGGTGCCAGAGCCAGTGCCCAGCCTGGAACACCGGCAAGCCGCTGTCGCCAAAGCTGCTGATCATGGACCTGCGGGACCATCTTTGGGCCAAGGCGCCGTACATGCTGGACCCGTCCCTGCACAACGGCGACGCCCCCGCCTTGCGCATGCAGCTGGTCGGCGATGAGCCGGGCCAAGCGAACGCGGTCGTCGACTGGGACGTGTTGTGGTCGTGTACCACCTGCGGCGCCTGCGTCGAGGAGTGCCCCGTCGACATCGAGCACGTCGACCACATCATCGACCTGCGCCGCTACCGGGCGCAGATGGAGTCCAGCTTCCCGCAAGAGGCGGGAGCGATGCTCCGCAACCTGGAAAACTCCGGCGACCCGTGGGCCATCGGCGCGTCCAAGCGGCTGGACTGGGCTCGGGGTCTGGACGTCGAGGTCGTCGACGGGACGATCCCCGACGACGTCGAGCTCTTGTTCTGGGTGGGCTGCGCCGGCGCGGCCGAGGACCGCGCGAAGAAGGTGACCCGCACGATCGCCGAGCTGCTGCAGCGCGCCGGCGTGCGGTTCGCCGTGCTGGGCCCCGCCGAGGCCTGCACCGGTGATCCCGCCCGCCGCTTGGGCATGGAGTACCTGTTCCAGATGCTGGCCCAAAGCAACGTCGACACCCTGAACGAGGTCGGGGCCCGCAAGATCGTCGCCTGGTGCCCGCACTGCTTCAACACCCTGCGCAACGAGTACCCCGACTTCGGTGGCACCAGGTATCAGGTCATCCATCACACGCAGCTGCTCACCCAGCTCGTCGCCGAGGGGCGGCTGCAACCTGAGCTCGCCGTCGACGCGAGGGTCACCTACCACGATCCCTGTTACCTCGGCCGTCACAACGAGGTCTATGACCCACCCCGCCAGGTCGTCAACGCGGTCGCCGGGCTTGAGAAGGTCGAGATGCCGCGTTGCCGTAATCACGGCTTCTGCTGCGGCGCTGGGGGGGCGCGTTTCTTCATGGAGGAGCGCGTCGGCACGCGTGTCAACCACGAGCGCATCGACGAGGCGCTCGCGCTGGAGCCCGACCTGGTCTCTACGGCCTGCCCGTTCTGCCTCGTGATGCTCGACGACGCGGTCAACGACAAGGTCGGCGCGAAGGCCCTGCCCTCCGGCCGCACCCGCGTCGTCGACGTCTCCCAGATCCTCGCGCAGTCCTTGTCACCGACGGCCCGAGAGCAGTAAACGTTGCCGCCTTCAACCCAAGCCGGTCGGCCACGGCCCTACGGACCGTGACAATCGCCTCCTCTCGCGACGGCGGGTGTCGCATCTGATGGCTGAGCGCGAACGATGAAGTGCCGCTTTCCTCCGGATACGCAGGAAAGTTGCGCTCCAAGCTCGCCCGCCCACATC
>JBOGED010000128.1:0-13300 GCA_050743625.1 Egibacteraceae bacterium
GGGCCGCGGCCCGCAGCCCGTCCTGGTCGCGGGCGATGGTGGCCAGCGCCTGCTCCTCGGCGCCGAACAGGACCACCTCGCGAAGCCCCTGGACCCGGTCGGCCACGTCCGCGCTGATGGTCCCGAGCCGCTCGCGCAGCGCAGCGCCCTCGGCCGCGGCGCGCCGGCCCAGCACGTCGGGGACGAGGGCGTAGCACACCAGGAAGGGGGCGAGGGCCACCGCCAGGGCCGGGTGGGCCACGCCGAGGCCGGCGAGTGCCCCTGCGGGGACGAGCACAGCCGCCGGGATGATCGGCAGGATGTGGGAGGTGAACATCTCCAGCCCGTCGATGTCCCCCATCGCGGTGGCGCCGACGTCCCCGGAGCGGCGCTCCAGCAGGTACGCCGACGCCAGCTCCTCGAAGCGGGCGTAGAGCAGCTTGCGCAGGTCGCACTGCATGCCCCAGCTCGCCCGGTGGCAGGTCACCCACGACGCCACCCCCAGCGCGATCGTCGGCGGCACCAGGGCGAGCAGCAGCCACACGAGCTCCCGCACCTGGGATGCCGGCTCGCCGGTCACCGCGGACCCGACGGCCGCGGCGGCGGCGACGGCGCTGAGCACGGCCAGCGCGTGGGACGCGATGTCGACGAGCACGAACGCGACCAGCCAGCCCCGGTACGGCCGGATCTGGCCCATCAGCGGGCGTAACGAGGGCACCAGCCGGGCGTAGGGGATGAACCGGCGGATCCGGTGTTTCCTCTGCGCGGTCGTCGGCGCCGTCATCGCAGCTCCTGGGCGCGGACCAGGCGGGCGTAGACGCCGCCGGCCGCGAGGAGGTCGTCGTGCCTGCCGGCCTCGACCAGGCGGCCACGTTCGAGCACGAGGATCCGGTCGGCCCGGCGCACCGTGGAGAGGCGGTGGGCGATCACCAGGGTGGTCCGCCCGCTCGCCAGCCGTTCCAGGGCCGCCTGGATGGCTGCCTCGGTGGCGACGTCGACCGCGGAGGTGGCCTCGTCCAGGACCAGGATCAGGGCGTCCTTGAGCAGCGCGCGGGCGATGGCGAGCCGTTGGCGCTCACCGCCGGACAGCTTGAGGCCACGCTCCCCGATGACGGTGTCCAGGCCCTGCGGCAGCCGGGCGACCATCTCCCCGGCGGCGGCTGAGCGGCACGCCGCCAGCAACTGCTCGTCGCCGGCGTCGGCCCGGGCCAGGCGCAGGTTGTCCCGCACGCTGCCGTGGAACAGGTAGGTGTCCTGGGAGACCACGGCCAGGTGGCGTCGCAGGTCGGCCCGCCGCAGCCGTCGGGCGTCGATCCCGCCGACCCGCACCTGCCCTTCCTGCGGGTCGAAGACGCGCAGGACCAGGGCTGCGGTGGTGGACTTGCCCGCACCGGACCGGCCGACGAGGGCGACGACCTGGCCGGCCTGCACGGTGAACGACAGCTGCGCCACCGCGGGCGGCCGTCCCCGGCTGTAAGCGAAAGTGACCCCCTCGAAGGCGATGGCCTCCCTGGTCGGCGCGGGCGGCAGGGCCTCCGGGTCGGGCGATGGTCGGTACCGACCATCAGCCGCCAGCGTGCGGGACGACAAGTCCGGCGGGTCGTCGACCTCGACCGTGGCGTCGAGCACCGCGAAGGCCTGGGTGGCCGCCTGCATGCCCGCGACCGAGAAGTGCAGCGCCTGCTGCAGCTCCTGGGCCGGGCGGAAGCATTCCCCAGCGAGCATCAGGATGACCAGCAGTCCTGAGGCCGACAGGTGGCCATCGGCCACCCGCAACGCACCGATCCCGATCGCCAGCGCCGACCCGCCGACGGCGGCGAAGACCATGATGCCGCCTTGGATCGACTCCGCGACATCGACACGCCACGCTCCGTCGCGCACCCCGTCGGCCCGGCGGCCGAGCTCGGCGCCGCGGCGGGCGCCGGCGCCGAAGGCCTTGAGCGTGCCCATGCCCTGCAGGTTGTCGACGTACTCCGCCGCGAGCGACTGATAATCTCGGCTCCAGAACGCCAGCCGGGTGCCCTGCAGCCGGACCACCAGCGCGGGGCCGAACACCAGCATGCCCACGGCCCCGGCGACCACGAGGCCGGTCGGCAGGTCGATCACCAGGACCGCGGCGATGACCGCGACGGCGGTGATGCCCGAGACTGCGAGCTGGGACAGGAAGCGGCGGAAGTAGGAGTCGAGGCCGTCCACGCCGCTGACCAGCAGCGAGGTGATCGAGCCGCTGCGGCGACGCGCGACCCACGCCGGTCCCAGCTCCAACAGCCTGGCGTAGAGCCGCAGCCGCAAGGCGGTGGTGGTCTCCACGGCCGCCGCGGCCGTGGCCGCCTCGAGGGCCGCCGTGAGCGCCAACTGGGCGCCGGTCAGCACCGCGAGGCAGACCAACACGACGGCCACACCGCCGCCGGGCCCGCCGACGATGACCCGGCGCAGGACCTCGGCCACCAGCACGGCCTGCGCGACATGCAGCGCCGAGGTCCCCAACCCGAGCGCCACCGACCAGCCCAGCGCGCGGCGGTCCGCGGCAGCCAGCCGCGCCAACCGGGCGTCGAACACCTTCATGCGGGACGCGCCCGCCTCCAGGGTCAGCGCCGATGGGTCGGAGCCTGGCGCCGCGTCAAGCGTGCTCTCGGTCTCCATCCGCATCCCTTCTGGTTACCGGTTGTGGCCTTGGGTCAGCGGCCGCGTGTCGCCGGGGCCGGGTGGCCGGGCGCCGGCGGGTTTGGCGGCCAGCGGGTACACCGACATCGACAGCTTCCCGGTTCTGGCGCTGAGCGCGATATCGGCGCCGACGCCGAAGACCTCCTCGAGCATCCGCTCGGTGAGCACGTCCTCCGGTTGGCCGCTGCGCACCACCCGCCCGGCGGACATGACGTGGAGACGGTCGCAGTACATGGCGGCGAGGTTGAGGTCGTGCAGGGCGACCAGGGTCGTCAGCCCCAGGCCGTGGATCAGATCCAGTACCTCGAGCTGGTGGCGCAGGTCGAGGTGGTTGGTCGGCTCGTCGAGCACCAGCAGCTGGCTCTCCTGGGCCAGGGCGCGGGCGATCAGGGCCCGCTGCTTCTCGCCGCCGGACAGGGTGGAGAACCGCCGCGCCATGAAGCCCGTCATGCCGACCCGCTCGGCCGCCGCGGCGATGACCCGCCGGTCGGTCGGTCCGTCGGGGGAGAACGCGCCCTTGTGCGGGATCCGCCCGGCCGCGATGACCTCGGCCACGGTGACGTCGAACTCCTCCGGCCGCTCTTGAGGCACGGCGGCGGTGCGTCGCGCGGCGTCGCGCGCCTTCAACGCCCACACGTCGTCCGGGCCGACCCACACGACCCCGCGGGTCGGTTTCAGGTGCCGGTACACCGAGCGCAGCAGGGTCGACTTGCCGCTGCCGTTCGGGCCGATCAGCCCGACCATCTCCCCGGCCTCGACCGCCGCGCTGACCCCGTGCACGATCGGCGTGCCGCCGATCTCGATGCCCACGCCGGCGAAGGACAGCCTCATACGGGGGTCCTCATAGGGCGGTCCTACCGCGCTGGCCCATGCCGTGCATCAGCCACAGGAACGCCGGGCCGCCCACGATGGAGGTCAGGACGCCGACGGGCAACTCGCCTGGAGCGACGACCGTGCGGCACGCCAGGTCGACCACCACCAGGAACGTGGCGCCCACCAGCGCGGACCCGACGAGCACCCGCCGATGGTCGGTACCGACCATCAGCCGTACGGCGTGCGGGACGACGAGCCCGACGAACCCGATCCCCCCCGACAGCGCCACCAGCACCGCCACCACCAGCGAGGACAGCACGAACAGCCGCCGCCGCATCCGTTCCACCTCGATCCCGAGGCTGGCCGCCGTCTCATCGCCCATCACCAGGCCGTTGAGCTGACGGGCCCATCCCATCAGGACCACCAGCCCGATCACGACCACGGCGGCCGGCAGGCCCAGATCTTCCCAGTCGGCCCCAGCGAGGCTGCCGGCGAGCCAGAACAACGCCGCCCGCAGCTCGTTCTGCTCAGCGCTGAGGACAACCCAGCTCGTGAGCCCCGACATGACGTACCCGACCGCGACACCGGCCAGGATCAGTCGCAGTGGCGCCATCGTGCCGCCGCGCCGGGCCATCGCATACACCAGCACGAACGTCCCCAGCGCCCCCACGAAGGCGCCGGCGCTGACCGACGCGATGCCGCCGAAGGAGACCCCGGCGACGATGACCAGCACCGCACCCAGGCCGGCGCCGGAGGAGATCCCCAGCAGGTACGGGTCGGCCAGCGGGTTGCGCACCAGCGCCTGCATGACCACACCCACCACCCCCAGACCCGCCCCGACCAGCGCCGAGAGCACGACCCGGGGTGAGCGGATCACCCACACGATCGAGTCCTGCACCTCGGTCCACGAGTACGGGACATCCAGGCCGGTGAGGTGCCCTCCCACGACCCGCCACACCGTGCCCGGCGGGATCGACACCGGCCCCAGGCTCACCGCCAACGTCATCGCCGCCACCAGCGCAACCGCCCAGACCACGACGAAGAGCAGGTACCCCGACAACCGCGCCCGGGTCTCCTGGGGCGCTTTCGATCCCGTGGCGGGATCCTCGACCAGACCACCATGCCGGCTCAATCGAACAACTCCGGGTGCAGGCCGCGCGCCATGGCCTCCAGCGCCGGCAGGGTGGCCAGGTTGTATGCCCCGAACAGGCCGTCGGCGTTGACATAGAAGATGCGGTCGTTCTTCACGGCAGGGATCGACGCGGCTGGCGCGAAGGCGAGGAACTCACTGCGGCCCTCGTCGTAATACGCCTTGTTGCCGTCCGGGTCCTTGCCGAAGTCGTACAGGCCGATGTACTCCGGCGCCTTGGCGGCGATCACCTCCCAGGAAGTCGGCCCACCGATGCCCCCCTCGTTCGCGAAGATGCTCGTCCCACCGGCCTGCGCGACCAACGCCGTCGTCAGACTGTCCGCGCCCTGGAAGTACGGCGGGTCGGTGAAACTCTCGTCGCCGTAGTACGCCGCCAGGTAGACGCTCGGGCGCTCGGTCACCCCTTCCAACTTCTTGGCGAGCGCATCGTGGCCGGCCTTGAGCTCATTGAACAGCGCGATCGCCTTCTCCTCGGCGCCGAACACCCGGCCGAGATCCAGGATGTCGGCGTAGAAGTCGTCCGCGGTCGGGATCGTCTTCTCGTCGCAGCTGCTTGACTTCATGAGGAAGGACACGACGCCGTCGGCCTCGTACTCGGCCTGTGAGGGTATGGCCTCGTCCCTGGTGAACAGGTCGTAGCCGCCGAGGACGAAGTCGGGGTCGATCACGGCCAGGACCTCCGCCGAGGCCTGTGCGAACGGGTCCTCCCTGGGCGCGAGCGAGGGGAGGTCCTTGATCCTGTCGAACAGGTCCTGGGGCACGTTTCCCGGTTGCACGGGGACCGCCAAGCCCGCGAGCCGGTCGGCGGCGCCCAACTTGTCGAGCAGTTCGGCCTCAGGCGGGCCGGAGACCAGCACCCGCTTGAGCGGCGAGGCGACCGTCGAGGTGAACCCGTCGCAGCTGGTGAGCGTCACCGGCGTGAAGGCGCTCGAGCTGGCGTCAGGGCTGGCCTCCTGCGCCGAAGCGGAGCGTCCGACCCCACCGCCGCCGCAGCCCGCCAGGAGGGCGGTCGCGAGCATCAGCACCACAGCGACCCGCCGTGAACCCGTAAACCTCACCAATGCTGGCATCATCGTCAGCGCCTTCGCCCGCTTGCCTTCGCCCGCGACGCTTCACCCGCGACTCGTTCGCTATAGGGGTGGCGGCGACGGCGGCGAGAGTTCCCTGCCGGAGGAGAAACGCCCACCCAACCGGCCTGCGGGCGCCGTGTGTGGGACGTACCGGGCGCCAAGGCTGAGCGACGCCGAAGCCGATCCGCTGACCGGCCCTCGCCGACTGCTGTTGGAGACGTCTACCCTCACCCCGACGGAGCAGGACCCATGTCGGAGAAAGTGTGGGCTACGCGTTCGAACCAATGGCGTGATCTGCGCGAGACGCGAGGACGATGAGGTTGTCCTCGCAGGAGCGGGCGGACCGGTCGAACCGGCCGCCGCAGGTGATCAGCCGCAGCGTCGGCTCGTGGTGCGTCCGTACATCGCGCCGGTGGGGAAAGCCTTCTTCGGGTGCCGCTCGACCCGTTCGACGGTGAACGCGACGTCGCTCCCGTCGGCGCGGTCCCGGTCGACAGCAGCGGCAGCCAGGCTTAGTGGGCCCCTTCCGTAAATCCGTTGGTATTCGGGCGACCATCCCACGCCCGGCGCTCGCGGCGTTGCGCCTCGCTTAGAACGTGTTTGAGAACGTCGGTGAGGTCCCAGCGGCTCGATTTCGCTGGCTCGTGTGCAGACTCGGCTGGCCACTCGTCCAGCTCGCAACTTTCCTTCGCATGCGAAGGAAAGTTGCTGTTCAACTGCGTTGTCGGTTCGCCAGACGGCAACTTTCCTCCGGATTCGGAGGAAAGCATCCATGGGCCTGGCGGCCTACCCGTTGACGGATGAAAAATCGCCGCGGCCGAGCGCTGCGGCGCTGCGACTATTTTGTAGTTCGCTCCTTTGGTCTATTTTCATCCCAGTTGCAGTCGAGCACCGAAGGCCCAAGAACTCCGACCCTGTGCGCGGCGCGGCGCTATCCCGTGGTCGTTGGGGTGCCCGGCTCCAGCCTTCGCGCCGCAGCCATTCGTCCGGCGGGTAGCTCGGGCGCGACGGGCCAACGAGGTGGCCACCGAGTACAGGCCGACGCCGTCCGGCAAGCCCTATTGTCCAGCCACGTGGACACCGGCGAACGCGGCGCCCTCGACCTGCGGCGCATCATCGCGTCGTCGGAGGCTGCACGGAATCAGCCGTCCGCGTCTTCCAGGAGTGTGCGCAAGACTGCCCGGAGCGGCGGCAGCTTGTCGACCGTTGCGCGCTACACAAGGCGTCGTCCACGACCGCGTAACCGTGCGCCAGTATGTTACGGAAACCGACGATGTCGCCGAGTTCCGGGACGCGTCCGGCGAGCTCGGCGTCGACCTTGGCCAACTGGTTGAGCGCTTCGCCGACGATCTCGAGCTGACGCTCGACTCCGGAACGTAGTAGAACGTAGTAGGTCGTCGCTCTCGTAGTCGGGAAGGTCTTGTTGTGAGTGAACTTGGCGACCAGGTCGGCCGCGTGCAGCGCGTCCCAGAGGTAGGTGCGCGGGTCACGCCGCATAGATCGGCTCGCGGGTCGCCTGTACTTGCCGGCGGAAGTAAGGGTTGCGGATGGCGCGCGCGCTGACCACGTCAACCTGTCGGCCGAGGATCCGCTCCAGACCCTCCTTCAGCCTGAAGTAGGTGTCGAACGATCCCGCGGACCCGGTGTCGAAGTCTACGAGGACATCGACATCGCTGACCTCTCGCTGTCAAACTCGTCGGCTACCGCAGACCCGAACACGTCGAGACGCCGGATGCCGAACTCCTTGCAGAGTGCCCCGATCTCCGCTCTCTTGCTCTCGATGATCGGATGCATGGCGTCACCTCCGAGAGGATTGTGCCGCGAATCTGCACAACGCGCCGGTCGTCATATGGACGAGCCAGTCGACACTGTAATGATCGCGGCGCACGCGGCAGGTTTGGCCACGGCGCCGCGTGCACACGCACGCGTCGTCGGCGGGCGTATACGCCCGCAACGGCACATCGGCCTGAAGGATGTGCCGGGCACCGCCGGCCCAACCCCAACCGAGACCGACAAGCTCATCAAGCCCAAGCCCTGGCTTACCTGCGCGTTGGGTCGTTCCCGCGCTCGCTCGCGGAGGTGCCGATGGCCACCGGCGCCGACCTCAGCCGCCCAGCCGCCGGTCGCGTCGCGGCGACCTTCACCACGATCACCCACGCGTTGACCCGCCACGTCCCCGAGGCCACCCTCGTCGGCGGGCTGCCCGAGCAGGACGGGCTGCAAGGCGGGCAGATCCGTGTGGGCGAGGATGGCGTGAGGGTGCTTCTCGACGAGGCTCGCCGCGTCGCAGGCCTGGCCGTGACCCGGGCAGGTCCGTCTCGGGCCGGACAATCGCGTGACCGCTGGCGTCTAGGTGACCGGGGGCGGTGAGCCGGTCACGCTCTCGCTTGCCCGGTCGGCCCTCGGACGAAAAACGCTGAGTAAAGCAAAACCTCCCGGTTTTGAGTGTTTACACAGCCAAAACCACCCCAGTTTTGTTAGTCTCTCCGTATGCGAGATGACGACCTGCGTGCCCGGCTACGCGAAGCGAACCCGTGGTGGCGGGCGGCGATCGACTCCGATCGGCTCGCATGGACCTCGGCTGACCGCACCCTGAGCGAGCGGGCGCGCCACGACCTGGGCTATCGCAGCGCGATCCTGGCCGACCTGGCGGCTGGCCCGATCGCCGACAACCTGGTGGTGCTGCGAGGCCCGCGCCGTGTCGGCAAGTCAGCGGTGCTGAAGGACCTGGTAGCTGCGCTGTGTGCCCGCCAGGACGTGAGCCCATGGCAGGTCATCTATCTGCCCGCTGACGGGTTCCGCGCCCGTGACCTGCGCCGCGCGCTGGCGGTCGGGCGGGACCTCACCCGTCCCGCGGGGGCCGGCCGGCGGCGGGTGTGGCTGGTGGACGAGGTCACCGGGGTAGACGGCTGGGCCGCCGAGTTGAAATACGCCCGGGACAACACCGCCGTCGGTGACGACACGGTCGTGTGCACCGGATCGTCCAACCGAAGCACCGCCGACGCCGAGCGCCACCTCGCCGTCGGCCGCGCCGGCTCGGGGACCCGACGGTTCCGGCTGCTGCTGCCCATGACCTTCGGCGACGTGCTCGCCTGCACCGACCCCGAGTTGCCCCGCCCGTCGCCCGTTGACCCTTGGCGGGTGCAGACCGCCGAGGTCGCCGCCGTGGCCGCCGAGTACGACACCTACGTCGACCAACTCGACCTGGCCTGGCAGCGCTACCTCGAGTCAGGCGGGTTTCCTCGGGCGGTCGCCGAGTACGCCCGCGACGGACAGGCCGGCGAGGCATTCCTGCGCGACCTCGAGGCATGGCTTCGTACCGACGTGGACCCCGACGGCCCGCCCGAATCGGTGCCAGCGCTGCTGCGCGAGCTTCACCAGCGTGGCGGCGCCCCCTTGAACCGGCGTAACACCGCCGAGGCTGTCGGCGTGCACCCATCGGTGCTGGAACGCCGCCTGAACCGGCTCGTCTCGACCTTCGCCGGCTTGTGGTGCCCTCGGCACGACGACCGGGCCCGACCCGTCGCCGGATCGCAAGCCAAGCTCTACCTGACCGATCCGCTGCTGGCAGGGCTGCCGTCCCGCCTCAGAGCCGGCACCGCCCAACCCGACATGACCCGGCTCACCGAAGCTATGCTCGCCGCCGCGCTCGCGCGTGCGCTCGATGAGCGCGAACCCGGCCGATGGGCCGCCGGCGACACGATCGGCTATTTCCGCACGGGCTCCGGGAACGAGGTCGACCTCGCTCCCGTGCCAGTCGCGACCCCGTCCGGCGCGGCGCTGACGACCCCGCTGGAGTCGAAATGGGTCAGCGGCGGCTGGCGCGCCGAAGCCAAGGTCATCGAGGCCCGTTACGGGCACGGCATCGTCGCGACCAAAACCGTCACCGACACCACCCACCCCACCTGGGCCATCCCCGCACCGCTCCTCGCACTCCTCCTCGGCTGACCCGGTCCCCGCCAGCAGCGCTCTATTGACCGGTTCAACCGGGGGCACTCAAAGTGGCCCGCCTCCAGGCCCAGCAGCGCCGGGTCGAAGGGGCGGCCCACTCGGGGGAGCGCGTAGACCGGCTGGTGGCCTCACACGAGGTTGCCGCCGGCCACCCGGCCGTGGTGGCCGGGGCGAGCTTGGTGCGGGGATCGTCGTGGGGCAGGCAGGCGCCCAGCAGCTGGTCCCAGGCTCAGCCGGTCGCAGAACGCGTTGATGATCGGTAGTGGCCCCAGCATCTGGGTGGCCAGCTGGAACGGCTGGTGGTCCATGCTGGCCTCCTTGGCGCCGAGGGCGGGCAAGCGCGCCTGCCGCTGTCGCCACGACCCTCCCCAGCTGCACGGCCCCTACATCCAATGGACCCGCACGGTCGGGGGCAAGACCGTCACCAAGCTGCTCACCCCCCAGCAACTCGACCGCTACCAGCCCTGGCTCGACAACGCCCGGCGGCTACGCCAACTCGCCGCCGAACTCGAAACGCTCACCATCCAGGCCGTCCAACAGGCCGAAGGATGGGGGAGCGAAACGCCGCCAAGAAGTGCGGAAAGCAAGCGGTAATGCCAAAGACGCCACGTGCGGCTATCCCGTGGTTGTTGGGGTGCCCGGCGCGAGGTCTGCCGCGGCGCGTTCGAGCGTGTCGGCGGGGAGCTCGCCGGTGGCGCGCTGGGCGACGGTGCCGTCGGCGGTGACGAAGACCCAGTAGGGAAAGGCGTTCAGGCCGTACGCGGTCGCGACGCTGTTCCGCGCGTCGTCGGCGAGCACGGGGACGCTCCAGCCTTCGCGCCGCAGCCATTCGTCCGGCGGGTAGTTCGGCAGGGACGGGTCGATCGAGGTGACCACCGAGTACAACTCGACGCCCTCGGGCAGGCCCCGTTGCTCCAGCCATTCGTTGACAGCGGGCACCTCGCGTTGGCAGTGCGGGCACCAATGGGCGAGGAACACGATGATCTTGGCGGTGCCGTCGCGCGTGATCGCGACGGGACCACCGTCGAAGGCGGCGCCCTCGACCTCGGGCGCGGCCATGCCAACGGCCGGATCGGCGCCGTCCCCGGTGAACGCCGGCAGCGCCTGGCCCGAGACGGTCGGCGCGCCGGTGGCGGGCTCGCTGTCGCCTCCCCCGCCGAACACCAGCGCGATGCTGGCCAAGACCGGGATCGCGACGAGGGCGACGGTCAGCAGCGACGGCCCTCGCCGACGTTGCTTCGTCGTGTCGCGGGTCGTCATGGGACTCGCTCCTTCTGGTTGGCGCCGATGCGGGTTGGGTTTGCGTCGGCGCGGTCGGCGGCCCACACGGCGGTGGCGATCAGCGCGAACGCGGACAGCGCCATGAACGGGATCGAGACGAAGCCGAACGCGCGGACGTAGAACGCCGCGCACGGCGCGTCAACGGCGCAGCTGCCCGTTTCGAGGCTGGGGAACCACTGCAGCAGGTAGTGGTAGGCCGAGATCGCCGCGCCGGTCCCGGCCACGGGCAGCACGTAGCGGCGGACGCCGCGGTCCCCGGTGAGCACCGCGACGCCGAGGATCACCGCCAGCGGGTACATGGCGATACGTTGGTACCAGCACAGCCGGCACGGCGTGAAGCCGACGATCTCGGAGTAGTACAGGCTGCCGAGGGTGGCGATGACCGCGGCCAGCCATGCCAGCGCGAGCCCCCCGTCATGGAGGGTGGCGGCAAGCCAGGCGTGTGCCCGCCGGCCGGGCCCGCTCAGGCGCGCGGCCAGCGCCGTGGCAGGCACGGCAAGCACGAGAAGAGCGGCGGCCACGGCCAGGAGGGCGAAGAACAGCGACGCGGCGGCGGGACGCATCACGATGTCCCTGCATGCGGGCATGCGCCACGGATGGCCGCGCGGCGGCAACGCATGGTCATGAGCCCGTGGGTCCTTTCGGGATCCGGGATCGTGGGGTGGCGGGTGCGCAGGCGCCAGGCCAGCCCGGCCAGCCCGGCCAGGCACACGGCGAGGGCGACCCAGTTGTTGGGGGACAGCCCCAGCAGCCGGAAGGTCGTGTCGGTGCGCAGCAGTTCGATCAGGAAGCGACCGAGACCATAGCCAGCGAGGTAGGCGAACGCGAGCATGCCTCGCGCGGGCCGCAGGCGGCGGTCGATCCAGACGATCAAGCCGGCCAGCGCGAGGTTCCACAGCGGCTCGTACAGGAACGTGGGATGGAACGTGGCGGCGTGTTGGTAGGCGGCGACGCGGTGGCTGGGGTCGACCTCCAGCGCCCACGGCAGCCGGGTAGGAGTGCCGTACAGCTCTTGGTTGAAGTAGTTGCCCCAACGACCGAACGCTTGGGCCAACGGCACCGCGGGCGCGGCGGCGTCGGCGAACACGGCCACGTCGGCGCCGCGGTGGCGCAGGCAGACCCATGCGGCGAGCGCGCCGAGGGTCAGGCCGCCGAACAGCGCCAGCCCGCCCTCCCAGATGAACAGCGCCGCCCAGGGCCGCTCGGCGAAGGCGCCGAGGTGGGTCGAGACGTAGGCCAGCCGAGCGCCGAGGAACCCGAAGGCGACGGCGACGACCGCGGTACGCTCGGCGAACTCGGCGTCACCGCCGCGCATCGCGTAGCGGCGCCGGGTCAGCCACACCGCCAGCAACACACCGACGGCGATCAGTAACCCGTAGTAACGGATCGTGACCGGGCCGAGCACGATGCGGTCGGCCGCCGGGGCCGGGATGAGCGCGAGAGCGGTCATGGCTGCTCCGCCAACGCTTCGATGTACGCGACGAGCGCCGCGATGTCCTCATCGGACAGGTCGAACGCCGGCATCCCGACGGCGAAGCCCTCGACGATCTTGGCCTGCGGGTCACGGATGGACTCCGCGACGTAGGCGGCGTCGACGGTGACGACCGAGCCGTCGTCAAGCCGCACCGGCTGACCCCAGATGCCAGCCCAAGTCGGTCCTACCCTCGGGCTGCCGTCGACGCTGTGGCAGACCACGCAGCTCTGCGACTGGTACAGCCGCGCGCCCTCACCAGCCAACCCGCTCAGCCCGCTCGGAGGCGCCGGTGAAAGCGTGCAGCCGCTGCCACCCAACCCCAGCAGCGTCTCCACGAGCATCACCCGCGCCACGGCGGCGCGGCCACGAGCCCATCGGCAAGGGCGGCTCATGGCGCGGTGACCCCGTCGCCGCCACCCACCGGCCATCCGCATCTCACCGGTTGCGGCGGTCACGAGCACCTCGACGCCCAGACGCCGGACCGGCGGAAGGTCAGCGCGAGGGTGCAGATGCCGCCCTCGATCAGCGGCCCTGGGTGGATCGACATCAGGTGGTGACCCCAGCCGCGGATGGGGGACCGTAGACGTCGAGGGTCGGGAACGGCCGCTCTTGGCGTACCACTCGGCCTCGTCGACGCTGAAGCGCGCGATCCCACGGTCGCCCGTGGCCGGCGATCACCGCCGCGCCCGGCTCTCCGGGTGCATGGCCTGGCGGGAACCATCCCGGGACGGCGAAAGCCGAGGGCACCCGGAGGCTCTGGCCGGGGTTCAACCCGAGTGGCCCGAGTGGCAAGGCGACGCCGATCGCGGATCGCGGGGATGCGCACCTGTTCGGGTCTGCCGATCTCGACCGCATCGGGTGAGGGTGGCCACAGCACCGGCGGGATGGCGCCGGCCAGGCCGTCGCCTCGTGCGTGGC
>JBOGED010000129.1:0-9077 GCA_050743625.1 Egibacteraceae bacterium
TCGCGGAGCCGCCGCTACTCAACGATCCTTCGCGGCACGAGGCGGCGGCAAAGATCCAGCGGCGAGCCGTTGCCCGCTCGCGTCCACGCCCGCCGCCGACCGCCGGGCCGCGCCGGTACGGGCGCTCCGCCAAGCGCTCGGCTTTTCGATCAGCGTGGTCACCGCGGCCTCTGGCGACTTCGCCCTCCTCGACCAACTCGTCCGCTCCCCAGATCCGGACCTCATATGGGTGGCGCGCGAGAACCTGAAGAAGGCCCGCCTCGCACGCTGGCCCGACAAGGTCGCCGCCCTCCAGGCCAGTCAGAAGATCAGAAGCGGTGGCACCTGACCGGTCTCCGCGACCTCCCACAATGCGCGGAGATCGTCCGGGTCGCTGGTGGCGATCAGCGTCTCATGGGCGATCGCGCTGGCCACGACGATGGCATCCACGGCGTCATACTGTCCTGCCCGGCCGAGAAGGACACCCGCCTTCTTCGCGAGCGTTGCGCTCGTCGGCTCGATCAGGCAGCCGCGGACCGCGCGGGCGAGCCGCGCCCGGCGCGTGCCGTCACGCCACACCTGGGTCAGTACCGGGGATGGGACGATTGGGGTGAAGCGATAGCTAAGATATCGCAGATGCACGATGTGAACCGGTCGTCACCACGGTCCGCCGCGAGTAACACTCCCGCGTCATAGACCACCTGGCGAACCGGGCGACTCGTCAACTCGCCGCCCGGGCCGACGTTCGCCATGCGGCGTCGGCAGCGGCGAGCTGGTCATCCACCCAGCGCTCCGCCTCGGGAGAGGATGGTCCCTCCTCCGCGATCCATTACCGCATCGCCGCCAAGCCATCCTCGACCCGGAGATGATGGCCAGTCACCTCGGCGAGATAGGTCGACAGCGGCAGCCCATGCTCCCGAGCAAGCGAGCGGAGCCGTTCGAGCGTCTCTTCGGGCAGGGTGATGGTCACTTTCCGGGTCGCCATGGCCCAACCATACTTCAATATGGCGTGGGCCGTAGCGCGTTCGGGAACCGATAGCGGGTGTATGATGCGCCCGGAGATGAACCGGGGAAGACAAGTGAGGGACTGCTCGTGTTGACCGTCAGGATCGCGAAGCGGCAATTCGACCTCGACGCGGAGTTGGTGCGACGAGCGGTTGTGGGAGTGTTGCCTGAGCCGATCACGGACCACTATGTGGTCGTCGATGGCCGGCGGTTTCCTCCCAAGCAGGTCCTCGCCTTGATGACCGGCGTCGACCGAGCCGACCTCACGACGCACCACGCCCGGCGGACATTGCGGCGGCTCGGGTTTACGACTGGGCGTAAGTCCGATGATGCCTGGTCGCCTCTGGACCAGGACCAGGCCGAATGGCCACACGGCGGGCGCGAGGCCGCCGCGTTGAGGCCATATCGCGGTCGCTGGGTCGCGCAGCGGGAGCTCGAGGTCCTCGTAAGCGCCGACGCGCCGGAGCAGGTCATGGCCTGGCTCGCCCGGCACAACGTCGAAGGCGCCGTGGTGTTCCGCGTGCCCGCCCAGTCTGACGATGTACAAGGCGCGACGAGCCTTGGTCTTGGGTGATCGCCCGTGCGGTGGCCATTCAAGGAGGATCCCTCGGAGCCATCGGGTATCCCAAGGCCGTTCGTACCGGTTCGGCTAGCCGGTCTCTCGGAGACCGCGTTCCTTAGCCTGGTAGACAGCGGCTCGCTCGGCAACCGCTTCGGGAGATGGGTTGCGGACACGGTCGGGCTTGACCTCGGTGGGGCTGAGGAAAGCCGGCTCGGCTTGGGAGGGTTTCACACCACCGCCCTCACCGTCCCCGTCGAGCTGCGGCTTGGGGAAGCCGTCTGGCACGCACCGGTGTCGTTCTGCGACCCATGGCCGATCGGGTTCCAGATCCTTGGCCAGGAAGGGTTCTTCCGGTTCTTTCGCGTGACCTTCGATGCCAGCTCGTACTGGCTGGACTGCGCGCCGCACGGCGAATCGCCCGGCGTGCGAGCTTGAAGCTGCTCAGCGGAGGGTGCCGATGACGTGGAAGAGTGCGGCGAGGCGGCGGTAGGGGTCGCGGCGGCCGGCCTCTTGTTCCGCGGCGACGAGGATGTCGAGGTCGGCGGGTGGGTCGACGTCGCCCCAGTGGTCGGTGAACAAGCGGACGCCGTACCAGGCGACGGTGTCGATACCCCGCTCGCCAAGCGCGGCGATGACCTCGTCGGGGTCGTCGGCTCGGACGTCGGAGATGCCGAGCCGGTTGCGGTAGCGGCGCGCGTCGAACCCGTCGAGGGCGCCCGCCCAGTCCCCGGTCATCCCCGCCCGCATGGCGATCCCGGCACGGTTGCGGCAGAGCAACGAGAGCAAGCCACCCGGACGGAGGCGGGCCTCGAGCGCGGCCAGCGCAGCGTCGAGGGAGTCCAGGTACATGACGACGCCGTGGCAGCACACGACGTCGAACCGCTCGGCGCCCGGCTCGGCGTCGAGGAGGTCGGCGTGGCGGAGCTCGACCCGCGCCCGCACCTCGGCCGGCTCGTCGCGGAGCGCCGCCCGGGCCACGTCGAGGAGATCCTCGGCCAGATCGACGCCCACCACGTGGAACCCCGACCGAGCCAGGCGGATCACCTGGGTACCCTGGCCACAGCCGGCGTCGAGGACGCGAATCGGAACGGCGCCGCCACGCGGGTCGGGCGAATGAGCCCGCAGCTGGCGGGTCACCAACTCCTGGCGCACCGCGTCTCGTGCCAAGCCGAGCAGCTCACGCCACGGCTCGACGCCAGCCGCGAAGCGCCTACTCCCCGCATCGCTCATGGGTATCGAGGCCCCGATGCCGGTTCGCGAAACAGAACATGATTTAGCGCATGTATCACGGTCCCGCGGTCATCGCTCCTATTGTCACAGGGCATTTGCCCAATGGTCGTATGTGGTAGCACATTTGTGGTAGTAGGAGAAAACCTCGTGGTTCCTGACAAGGGACATTATCGCTTGCAGGCTCGTTCCATACGAAACGGCCTGGTCGTGCCGTTCCTCGGCGCCGGCGTCAACCTCTGTGACCGTCCCACCGACCAAACGTTCAGGCAAGGCGGCGAGTGCCTTCCGAGCGGCGCCGAGCTGGCCGATTACCTCGCCCGCGAGTTCTATTATGAGCAGGACGACCATCCTGATCTCCTGCGCATCTCGCAATACGTGTCACTGAAGATCGGCGTGCCGGAGCTTTACTTCGCGCTGCATAAAGTCTTCGACGGCGACTACCTGCCGAGCAAGGTGCACCGCTTTCTCGCCACCATGCCGCCCGGTGAGGGCGAGCGGGGGGAGCCGGTCTACCCGCTCATCCTCACCACCAACTACGACGACGCACTGGAGACCGCGTTCGACGAGATCGGGCGACCCTACGACCTCGTGTACTACGTCGCGGACGCGGATGACGGCACGCGTGGGAAGTTCGTGCACGTCCCACCCGACGGAAGGCCGGTCCCCATCGAGGTCCCCAACGAGTACCTCGACGTCGGATCGGACCAGCGAGCGGTCATCGTGAAGGTCCACGGCATGGTTAACCGAGACGACCAGCAGCGGGACAGCTACGTGATCACCGAGGACCACTACATCGACTATCTCGCTCAAACGGATATCAACAGGCTGTTGCCCGCCAAGCTCGTCGCTCGGCTGAGGCATCAGCGAACGCAGCTGCTCTTCCTTGGCTACGGCTTGCGTGACTGGAACCTTCGCGTGATCCTGCATCGGATCTGGGGATCACGGGAGCTGCGCAACAACTCGGTTGCGATCCAGCGGGAAACCGACGATATCGAGGCCGGCTGCTGGGCCAAGCGCGGTGTGCAGATCTTCGATCTGCCGCTCGACGAGTACATCGGCGAGCTCGACGCCGCGCTCGATGCCCATGCAGCGTTGGCCAAGGCAGCGTTGCTGGCTGCGTCATGAGTACCCGCACGCTGCCGAGGGAATCACCCTATGTCGGGCTGACGCCCTACTCCGAGGACGACGCCGCGTTCTTCTTCGGCCGAGGTCGCGAGACCGAGCTGATCATCGCGAACCTGTTCGCGTCGCGGCTGACGCTGCTCTACGGGCCGAGCGGCGTCGGCAAGAGCTCCGTGCTCCGCGCGGGCGTCGTGCGACGCTTGCGGGAAGGCAAGCCGCGCGACGATACCGACGTCCCAGGCCTGGCGATCGTCGTGTTCAACGCGTGGCGCGACGACCCGATCGTCGCCCTTGACGAGGCCATCTCGCAGGCGGTTGGCGAGCCGGCGACCGTACGCGAAGGCTCACCAGCCCTTTCGCTGGTCGACACGCTGCGGTCGTGGACCGAGCGGATCCACGGCCAGCTGCTCATCATCCTCGACCAGTTCGAGGAGTACTTCCTCTACCACGGCCGGGTCGACGGCGGAGGCACGTTCGCCCGCGAGTTCCCGCGTGCGGTGAACCGCGAGGATCTCGACGTGAACTTCCTCATCTCGATCCGCGAGGACGCCGTCGCGAAGCTCGACCGCTTCAAAGGCCGGATCCCCGACCTGTTCGCGAACTACCTGCGTGTCGAGCACCTACGGCGTGCGGCCGCGCGGACCGCGGTCGAGGAGCCGATCGCCCAATACAACCTCCTCATCGGCAACGGTGCGCCGTACCGCATCGAGCCCGAGCTGGTCGACGCGGTGCTGGATCAGGTGCGCACGGGGCAGCTCGTGGTCGGCCAGACCGGCGCAGGTGTGGTCTCCAGCCCCGACGACGACCCGGCGCGGACCCAGATCGAAACCTCGCACCTGCAGATCGTGATGAAACGGCTGTGGAAAGCAGAGACGGGCGCGGGGTCTCACGTGCTACGCCTCGAGACGCTCGAAAGACTTGGCGGCTCGCAGCGCATCGTGCAGGAGCATCTCGACGAGGCGATGAACACGCTGCCCGCCCCAGATCAAGACCTGGCGGTCCGCGTCTTCAAGCAGCTCGTCACCCCCTCGGGGACCAAGATCGCGCACACCGCGAAGGACCTCGCCGAGTACGCGGACGCCGAGCCGGCCACGCTCGCTCCGGTCCTCGAGCAGCTGGCCAGCGCGGACCTGCGCATCCTCCGCCCCGTCGCGCCGCCGCCGGACCAGCCGGACGGGGTGCGGTTCGAGATCTTCCACGACGTCCTCGCGCCCGCGATCCTCGACTGGCGCGCGCGCCGCGTGCGCGAGCAGGAGCGCGCCGATGAGCGCGAGCGCCACCGCCACGCCGCCGAGGAACGCGCCCGCCGCAAGGTCCGCCGGACCCAGGTGTTGTCCGCCACGATGGCGCTCTTGCTTGTGGTGAGCATCCTCGGCTGGAGCGGCGAGCGGGCGAGGAGCGGCAGTGAATCCCGACAGCGCGCGGCCACGGCCATGGCGCAGCTCGGGAGTGATCCCTCCGCGAGCATACGGACCGCGCTGGCCGGAATCTCGGAGGCCGCAACGCCAGAGGCCGAGAACGCCTTGCGGGTCGCCCTGGCCGAGTCCCATGTGCGCGTGGTCATGCTCGGCCACGAGGACGGGATCCAGGATCTGGACATCACCCCCGACGGCTCCGCGATCGTGACGGCCAGCCGCGACAACACCGCCCGCGTATGGGATGTCGGGACTGGGCAGCCGCTCGCCGAGCTGACCGGCCACGAGGACCGGGTCAACACCGCGGCGTTCAGCCCCGACGGCAGCCGAGTCGTCACGGCGAGCGAAGACGCCACGGCTCGAGTATGGGACGCGCGCACCGGCCGCCGGTTGGCTGTCTTGGACGATCATGGCGACGCCGTGCGCACAGCCTCCTTCAGCCCGGACGGCACCGCGGTCGTCACCGCCAGCTCGGATGGAATAGCCCGCCTGTGGAACGCCCACACCGGTGACCAGGTCGCCAGCCTGGGCGCTGTCGACGCGTCAAGGCCCCAGACGGACCCGGTTCTCGACGCGCGGTTCAGCCCCGACGGCACGCACGTCGTGACCGCCGATCAGGCCGGCCGCGTGCGGGTCTGGGACACTCGCACCGGTCAGCAACGAGCTCAGCTCGACAAGCATCGCGAGTCCCCAGTCACGAAAGCGGTATTCAGCCCGGACGGCCAACGCGTCGTGACCGCCGGTAAGGATTCGCACGCATACGTGTGGCGATGGCAAACTCGCGATGAGCCGACTGACCTCTTCGCACCCACCTTCCGTAAGGCCTTCGACGTGGACCTCAGCCCGGATGGGCTGTTCGTCATCATCGCGTGGGGGAAGGCGGCGACGGTGTACGAGGCCGGTACGGGCCAGTTCGTCACGGAGCTGCGCGGCCATGCCGACTCGGTGAAGGCCGCGCGGTTCAGCCCCGACGGGACGCTGATCGTGACCGTCGGCGGGGACGGGCGGGCGCGGCTGTGGGAGGCCTCGAACGGTGGGCTCCTCGCCGAGATGATCGGCCACCGCGGCGACATCCGGGACGCGGTGTTCACCCCGGACGGCCGGCGGGTGGTGACCGCGAGCCTCGACGGGACCGCGCGTGTGTGGGAGCCAGCTCTTGGGCGGGCGCTGTTCAAGGACCGCCGGGTCCGGGGCGCGGCGTTCAGCCAGGACGGCGCCTTCGTGGTCGGCGCCGGCCAGGATGGCATCGCAAGGGTGTGGAGAGCGGAGGACGGTCGGGAAGAAGCGGTCCTGAGCGCCGAAAACGCCTCGACCCGGCTCGCGGACGCGGTATTCGGCCCGAACGGCCGTTACGTGGCCACGGCGGGCGACGATGGGTTGGTGCGCGTGTGGGACTGGCGGGCACACCAGATTGTCGCGACGAGCCATCAGCCCGCGGAGCTCGCCAGCGTGGCGTTCAGTCCTGACGGTGAGCTCGTCGTTACCGCGGGGCCTGACGAGGTGGCGCGAGTCTGGGACTGGCGGGCGCACCCGACCCGGCCCTTGCGGCTCCTCAGGGGCCATACGGGCGCGGTTCAGTCCGCCGCGTTCAGCCCCGACGGCTCGCTGGTGGTGACCGCGAGCGAGGACCGGACGGCTCGCGTCTGGAACGCCGCGACCGGCGCGCTCGTGCGGAGCCTCGTCGGGCATGATGGCGCGGTGACCGACGCGGCCTTTAGCCCGGACGGTGCGCGCATCGTGACCGCGAGCAATGACCGGACGGCGCGGGTCTGGGACTGGACAGCGCGTGACGAGCCACGCGCGGTCCTCACGGGACACGATGGCTCGCTGACCGGCGCGGCGTTCGACGCCGACGGTCACCGCGTCGTCACCGGGGCAAGCGACGGTGTCGTCGGCGTGTGGGACGCGACCGGGCCCGGGCGCAATCTCGCGTTCCTCCGGCGGCACAGTGACTCGGTGAACTCCGCCGTATTCAGCCCTGACGGCCGGCTCATCCTCACCGCTAGCGACGACCAGACCGTCCGGCTCTTTGCGTGCGAGACGTGTGGCTCGCTCCAAGATCTCCAAGATCTCGCGGAACAGCGGCTAGGGTTCGTACCTGAGCAGGTGTTGACCGGCGCGGCGGCGCGCCCGCCCCTCACCGGTTCCGTACGGGAGGGTGCGACACCGTGAACCCAGAGCAATGGATCTCTCTGGTGACCGCGGCCGTCGCACTCAGCGGCGTCTGGATCAGCACGAGGTCGGCCAAGGCCACCGCGCGGTTGCAGGACGAGCTGGCAGAGCGCCGGGAGAAGCAGAGCAAGGAACAGGCCGTCGAAGAGGTCATGGCCCGTTACCGTGAGCCGCTGCTCCGGGCCGCCTTCGACCTTCAGAGCCGTGTCTACAACATCGTCAAGCAGGACTTCCTCGGCAAGTACTACCTCAACGGCCGGCCCGCCGAGCGGGAGTACGCGATCACGAACTCCCTGTTCGTGTTCGCGGAGTACTTCGCCTGGGTCGAGGTCTTGCGCCGTGGGGTGCAGTTCCTCGACCTCGGCGACGTCGAGCGCAACCGGTGCCTGACCGAGCGCCTCGAGGCGGTCACGCTGACCTTGGGGGACGATCAGCTGATCCCCACACCGGCGTTCCGCCTGTTGAGGGGCCAGCAGCGTGCGCTCGGGGAGGTCATGGTCGAGGAGATGCCATCAGGAAATCGCGATGACTGTGGCCAATGCCTTGGCTATGCGACCTTCATCGAGCGTTTGGGCAAGGACCCGCCATTTCGCCGCTGGTTCGAGCCGCTGCGCGCCGACATCGAGGAGCTCGCCACCGACGATGCCGGATACGAGCGGCTCGTACGGATGCAGCATGACCTCATCGACCTCATCGACTTCCTTGACGACCCACCCGTCCGCTTCAGCAAAGCCCAGCGGACCAAGATCTGACTTTCGTGAAACCCGTCAGGGCATCGCGGGTGGGTCGTCCATGGTCCGGAAGCGTTCGAGGTCCTCGGCGATGGCCTTCAGGGCGTCGGATTTGGGGCCGAACCCGGCGACCTCGACCCCCTTGCCCTCAAGGTCTTTGTAGATCGAGAAGAAGTGGCCCACCTCGTCGAGCAGATGGCGAGGCACGTCACCGATGTCGCGCACGTGTGTCCAGCGGGGGTCGGAGTCGGGCACGGTGATGATCTTCGTGTCCTTCCCCTTCTCGTCGGACATCCAGAAGACCCCGACCACGCGCGCCGTGATCAGGCAACCCGTGAAGGTCGGCTCGCCGAGTAGGACGAGCGCGTCGAGCGGGTCGCCGTCATGGCTAAACGTCTGCGGGATAAACCCGTAGTCGCCCGGGTAGTGGACGGCGCTGAACAGCATCCGGTCCAGCCGGAACCGCCTGACCTTCGGGTCCCACTCGTACTTGTTGCGTGATCCCTTGGGGATCTCGACGAGCACGTCAACCGTGTCAGCCATGACGCGGGCCCCTTTCCTGGGACGTACCGGTTGGAGCGTAACGGTCACGGGTAGGACCGGATGGATGTCGAGTCCGCACACTCCCGAACCCTCACCGTTTCCCCCAGACCCCGGCGAGCCAACCCCGGTCCCGGACCCTGGCGAGCCTCACCCGGCTCCCGACCCTGGCGAGCCTCATCCCGCCCCCGACCCGATCGCCTGACGGCTACCAGCCGAGCTGGTCGAGGCGGTCGGCGACGGCCGGGAGAAGGAGCAGATGCATAGGGCTTGGGCAGGAATAACGTTGTGGTTTGTCCTGGTTCGGTCTGACCGTCGCGG
>JBOGED010000130.1:0-4330 GCA_050743625.1 Egibacteraceae bacterium
GTATACCGCCGGGATCCAGCACACACTGGCGCGGGATGTGACGCGTGGCGCTGAACGCGTACGCGCGCCCGTTGACCGACCGCGTCGCGCTGCCGGTCGCGAAGGGACTGGTGCGGATAGGCGCCACGCCGAACTGGCTGACCGTGTTCGGGTTGGCGTTCGTGCTGGTCGGCGTCGGGATCGTCCTCGCGGGTCAGGAGCAGGTCGGAGCGCTCGTGATGGCGCTCGCCACCATCGTCGACGGTTTGGACGGCGCCGTCGCCCGGCTGCGGGGCATGGCCTGCGCGTTCGGGTCGTTTCTCGACAGCGTCGCGGACCGAGTGGCCGACGCCGCGGTCTTCGGAGCGGCGGCTTGGCTCCTTCGGGACGACCCACTCTTGTTCATCGTGACGATGGTCGCGCTGGCCGCCGCGCTCATCACCAGCTACATCCGGGCCAAGGCCGAGTCGCTCGGCTGGCAAGCGACCGTCGGCTTGGTCGAGCGCCCCGAGCGCATGGCCGTCCTGATCCTCGGGATCGGGTTCGGGTTCGTCCCCGTCGCCGTCTGGCTGCTCGCCGCCGGGGGTCTCGTCACGGTAGGTCAGCGCATGCGATGCGTCACCCAGCAAGCCCTGCATTGACGACATTCGCATACCGCGGCTCTGGCCATCCTGGGGTGCCCGTCGACCGGAATCCTGGAGCGGCGCGGCGCGTGCCGGCCGGGGAAGTCGGGGGATGGCACGCGAGAATGGCCGCCGCGGCGTTCGTCGCCGTGTGGGAGCTGGCGCGCCGGCTCCCTGAGGCCGTGGTGTTCGCCGGCGCGAACCTCGGCGGGCGGCTGGCCTGGTATTTGTCGCCGGGTTTACGAGCGGGGATCACAAGGAACCTGGCGCGGGTCGTTCCCGCGGGAGACCTCGAGCGGTGCGCGCGCGATGCGTTCTGCTCGTACGCTCGGTACTGGGTCGAATCATTCCGCTCTACTGACCTGAGCGGGGACGACCTCGACCGTCGCACGACCACGTCCGGGTTCGAGCACCTGGACCGAGCCTTGACGGAAGGAAAGGGCGTGATCGTCCTACTCGCCCACCACGGCTCGTGGGACGTTGCCGCGAGGTGGGCGGAGGACCATGGGTACCACATGGCGGCTGTCGCCGAGGTAATTGAGCCACGGCGGCTGTTCGAGCGGTTCGTCCGGCTACGCGAGTCAATTGGCCTGGAGGTCGTGCCGCTCCAAAGCGGCAGCGGTGGGTCGGGCCAGAGCAGCAGCGGTGTATCGGGTCGTCACAGGGGCATGCGGCTCGCGCGGGTCCTTGCCGCGAATCATCTCGTCGGCCTGCTGTCCGACCGGGACGTCGGTGGCTCTGGGACGGTCGTCCAGCTCTTCGGCGACGCGGCGGCGTTGCCACGCGGCCCGGTCGTGCTCAGCCAACGGACGGGTGCGCCCATCGTGCCGATCACGATGCTCCAACGCCCTGGGCGACGTTGGCACCTGCAGGTACTCCCTCCGGTGGACGTGAGTGGCGAGGCGATCGAGTCGGGGGTTCAGCTGGTCGCCAAGGCCATCGAAGAGCTCATCCGCCTCGCCCCCGCGCAGTGGCACGCGTTCTCGCCTGTCTTCGTTTCCGATAAGACTGAGAGATCATGAAGATCGCGCTCGTCTGCCCCTACGACTGGGCGAGACCTGGTGGGGTGCGCGCCCACGTCTTCAACCTGGCGTCCTACCTCGCGCAGTCCCACGAGGTCCGCGTCTTCGCTCCGTCATCGACCAGGGCCGTCGAGCCGTGGGTGACGGTCGTGGGACGGCCGGTGCCGGTGCGGTTCAACCAGTCCATCGCGCCGGTCGCGCTTTCGCCGTTCGCGGGCAGGAGGGCGCTCGAGGCGGTGCGGGAGTTCGCGCCGCACGTGCTCCATGTGCACGAGCCGCTCTCGCCCGCCGTGTCGATGACCGTGGTTGCCTTCGGCCCGCGTCCGGTCGTGGGCACGTTCCATGCGTGGTCCTCGAAGGACCGCCTGTACCGCCTCGCTGGGCTTGGCGCGCGCCGGATCGTGCGGCGTCTCGACGCCCGGATCGCCGTGTCACCGGCCGCGCAAGAGTATGCGGCCGGCGCGCTCCGGATGCCGTTGGGAAGCTTCCGGGTGCTGCCCAACGGCGTGAACGACACCGCGTTCGCGACGGCCGAGCCGCTCGCGGAGTTGACGGACCATGACCGGCCCCTCCTGCTGTTTGTCGGTCGGCTCGAGCCGCGCAAGGGGGTCGACGTGCTGATGCGTGCCTTCTTACGCCTGCGCGCGTCGATGCCTACCGTCCGGCTCTGCGTGGTTGGCGAGGGTCCCGCGCGCGACCGCTACCAGCAGATGGTTCCTCCCTCGATCCGCCCGGACGCGCTGTTCGTAGGGGCTGTTGACCCCGATGACCTCCCGCGTTATCACGCGAGCGCCGACGTGTTCGTGTCGCCGGCGCTCGGAGGTGAATCCTTCGGGATCGTCCTGTTGGAGGCCATGGCCTCCGGCCTACCCGTTGTCGCCTCGGATATCCCCGGTTACCGGACCGTGCTGAAGGACGGGCGCCAGGGCAGGCTCGTTCCGCCCGACGACGCCTTCGCCCTGTCGGATGCCATCTCGACGCTGCTCGAGAATGAGAAGCTTCGCCTCGCGATGGGCGCCGAGGGGCGGCATACCGCCGCCGAGTACGCCTGGCCCGTAATCGGCCGCCGGATCGAGTCGTTGTACCGTGCCGTCCGAGAGCACACGTAGCGGGGCGGCTATACGCTGATCGGTGTGAGTGACCCTGAAGCGGTTCGTGGATCTGAACGCGTGAAACGCGGCCTTGCCGAGATGCTCAAGGGCGGCGTCATCATGGACGTCGTCACGCCCGAGCACGCTCGGATCGCCGAGGAGGCCGGCGCGGTCGCGGTCATGGCGCTGGAGCGCGTACCCGCGGATATCCGCGCGGACGGCGGTGTTGCGCGCATGTCCGACCCTGAGATGATCGAGGCAATCTGCGCCGCGGTCTCAATCCCGGTGATGGCCAAGGCACGCATCGGGCACTTCGTGGAGGCTCAGGTCTTGCAGGCCCTCGGCGTCGACTACGTGGACGAATCCGAGGTGCTCACGCCCGCCGACGAGGCTCACCACATCGACAAGCATGCCTTCACCGTGCCCTTCGTGTGCGGGGCGACCAACCTCGGTGAGGCCCTTCGCCGGATCGCCGAGGGGGCGGCGATGATCCGCTCCAAGGGCGAGGCCGGTACCGGCAATGTCGTGGAGGCCGTCCGGCACATGCGGGCGATCACGTCTGCCATCCGGCGGTTGGCGAGCATGTCTCCCGACGAGCGCTACGCCCAGGCCAAAGAGCTGCAAGCCCCGGTCGAGCTGGTCGTCGAGGTCGCCGAGGCGGGCAAGCTCCCCGTGGTGATGTTCACGGCTGGTGGGATCGCGACCCCCGCGGACGCCGCCCTGATGATGCAGCTGGGCGCCGAGGGCGTCTTCGTCGGCTCTGGGATCTTCAAGTCGGGCGATCCCGCCAAGCGCGCCCGCGCGATCGTCGACGCCACCACCTACTTCACCGACGCCGGGCTCATCGCCAAGGTCAGCCGCTCCCTCGGCGACGCCATGGTCGGCATCACCGACCCCGCCGAACGCCTCGCCACCCGCGGCTGGTAACGAGCTAATGGCCTGGCCACTAGACCACTTCCACGTCCACCAGGATGCGACCATCCCCAAGTTGCACTGGCTCAGGGTGACCCGGCTCGCTTGAGACAGCCACGGCGAGGATGTCGCGGGCGATCGCGTCCCCATGGGTGTCGAGCATGGCCGCGAGGTCGCCGTCGGGATCCTCCTCGACGGCGATGTAGAGGGCGATCCGGTCGCCGAAGTCCAGCCCCCGGCGCTTGCGCAGGTCGTTGAGGACCCGGACGAAGTCGCGGGCGAGGCCCTCGAGGCGGAGGTCGCGGTCGACGGCCAGATCTAGGGCGACGCTGTACGGCCCGTCGGTCGACACCTGCCAGCCAGTGACGGGCTCCTCGATGACCTGCACCTGTTCGTCGGTCACCGTGAGGATCTCGCCGTCGACAGAGACGGTGAACCGGCCTTGGTCGCGCAGGCTGGCGACGGCCGCCCGCGCGTCGGCTTGCTGGATCGCCGCGGCCACCGCCTTGGTGCGGGAACCGAACGAGGGGCCCAGCGCGCGGAAGTTGGCCTTGAGCGCGAGGGACACCATCGCGGCGTCGTCGCTGGCGACCTCGACGGCCTTCACGTTGAGCTCGGCCGCGATCACCTCACGCACCGCCTCGAGCAGGTGCCGGCTCTCGGGAGGCAAGGTGACCACGGCCCGGCGCACGGGCTGCCGCAC
>JBOGED010000131.1:0-1763 GCA_050743625.1 Egibacteraceae bacterium
GACCGAGGAGCTGTCGGACGAGGTCGGGTCCTTGCGGGCTGGCGTGGAGGGCTGCCTGGCCGCCGGCGACCTGCCCGGCGCGCGCGCGTGGCTGCGGGAGCGCGCCGGGATCGACGAGGTCGCGGCCGAGATGGCCGCCCGCTACCTGGCGGCGGGCCGGGAGGCGTTGGGGCGGCTGCCCACGCTGGACGACGTCGTCTTCGAGCGCTTCTTCGACGAGAGCGGCGGGATGCAGCTCGTGGTGCACGCGCCCTTTGGAGGCCGGGTCAACCGCGGCCTCGGGCTGGCCCTGCGGAAGCGCTTCTGCAAGACCTTCGACTTCGAGCTGCAGGCGGCCGCCAGCGACGATGCGGTCCTGCTGTCGCTCGGCCCCCAGCACAGCTTCCCTTTACCCGACGTGGCGAGGTTCCTGTCGTCGAAGACGGTCGAGGAGGTCCTGTCACAGGCGCTGCTGGACTCTCCGATGTTCGCGAGCCGGTGGCGCTGGAACCTCAACCGGGCGCTGGTGGTCCTGCGGTTCCGCGGCGGCAAGCGGAACCCGCCCCCCATCCAGCGGATGGAGTCCGACGACATGATGGCCGCGGTGTTCCCCATGCTCGCGGCGTGCCAAGAGAACGTGAGCGGGCCGATCGAGATCCCAGATCACCCCCTTGTGCGGCAGACCATGCACGACTGCCTGCACGAGGCCATGGACATCGACGGCCTGCGCGCGCTCGTCCGTGGGTTCGAGGCGGGCACGGTCCGCGTGCACTTCCGCGACACGACCGAGCCGTCGCCGTTGGCTCACGAGATCCTCAACGGCAGGCCCTACACCTTCCTCGACGACGCCCCGCTGGAGGAGCGCCGGTCCCGGGCGGTGCAGCTCCGCCGGGGATTGCCCGTGGAGGCCGCCGACCTTACCCGGCTGGACCCCGAGGCCATCGACCGTGTGCGTGCCGAGGCGAAGCCGGAGCCCCGCAACCCCGACGAGCTGCACGACCTGCTCATGTCGCTGGTGGTCACCCGCCCCGTGGCCGGATGGCAGGCGCCGTTCGACGCGCTGGTCAAGGCGGGCAGAGCTGTGACACTGCGTACCGGCGACACGCTGCGATGGGTGGCCATCGAGCGCCGCCCGAGCGCCGAGGCGCTGTTCCCCGGCGCGCGCTTCGTCCCTGACCTCCCGCCGCCCGCGGCGATCGCGGCGCAGCCGCCACCAGATCCCGACCTCGCCGCCGCCGTCGCGCTGCGCGGCCATCTCGACATCCTTGGGCCGATCACCATCGCCGAGCTGAGCGCGGCGACCGGCCTGCCCTCCCGCGAGGTCTCAGCCGCCCTCATCCGCCTCGAGATGGAAGGGTTCGCGCTCCGAGGCCGCTTCTCGGCGGACGCTGACTCAGAGGAGTTCTGCGCCCGCCGGCTGCTCGCCCGCATCCACTCCTACACGCAAAAGCGCCTGCGGCGCGAGATCGAGCCGGTCACCGCCCAGGACTTCATGCGGTTCCTCCTGCGGTGGCAACACGTGGCCCCGGGGCGGCAGGCCGCCGGCAGGGCTGGCCTGGTCGCGATCGTCGCGCAGCTCCAGGGGTTCGAGATCCCCGCGGGCGCGTGGGAGGAGGCGATCCTGCCCGCGCGGTTGGAGGGCTACCGCCGGGAGTGGCTGGACGCCGCCTGCCACTCGGGCGAGGTGGTGTGGGGGCGCCTGGGTGTCCGGCCCGGGCAGCCTGAGGCGCCGCCCAGGCGGAGCGCCGCGACCCCGTCTCGCGCGACGCCGGTCAGCTTGGCGA
>JBOGED010000132.1:0-3675 GCA_050743625.1 Egibacteraceae bacterium
CCTCGGCATGACACCCAAACGGCTGGCCCGCCGGTTCGCCGACGAGGTCGGGTTGACACCGAAACGGTTCGCGCGGGTCCGCCGGTTCCAGCGGCTGCTCGTGGCGGCCGGGGACGCGGCGCGCGCCGCGGCCGGCGTCGACTGGGCGCGGCTCGCGTCCGAGTGCGGCTACTACGACCAGGCGCACCTCATCCACGACTTCCGCGCCTTCTCCGGGATGAGCCCGAGCTCGTACCGGCCCCGGTCGGCGTGGGAGCGCAACCACGTCCAGCTGGCGGACTAGGGCTACCTGGCGCGCCTGGTGTCATGCCTCACACGCTCTTCGGGAGGGGGCGAAGTCCCGCGAGGTTCTGAGGTTGCCGGCCGTTTTTTCCAATCGCCATGGCGTTGGGGCGTCGATTATGAGGGCATGACAGCGGAATCCACCACCCGAGCAACCATCTCCACGCTCTACCCGCGCCTGGTCGTCTCCGACGCGCCCCGGGCGATCGACTTCTACCGCGCGGCGTTCGGCGCCGAGGAGGTCGCGCGGCACACCGACGACAACGGCAAGGTCGTGCACGCCGAGCTCAAGATCGGCGGGGCGATGTTCGCCGTCAAGGACGAGGGGGACGGCGACCCCGCGCCGACCACGCTCGGCGGCTCGCCGGTGATCCTGGCCGTCAACGTCACGGACGCCGATGCTGTGGGCGACGCGATGACGCGAGCAGGCGCGACGGTGATCTACCCGATCAAGGATTGGCCTTACGGCGCCCGTGGTGGGCGGCTCGCCGACCCGTTCGGGCACCTCTGGATGATCTCCCAGCCGCTCTAACTCGGGGCCAACACCCAGTCGGCTGGGCACTTCGCCGTACTGAGATGAGACTCGGCTGTACGTCGCCCGGTTTGCCGGATTTTCGCCTTAAGAGCGGCGGCGTCAGCCGGCGTAATCCTGCACAGTACGGCGAAGTGCTCAGCCGGGCGGCGCCTCACGCAGGCGGTTGGAACATGCGGGCCCAGGACTTGGTGAGCTCGGTCATTTGCTCGGTTTGGTCGAGGACCGGCTCGACAAAGGCGGCCATCTGTCTGGTGAGCTGGCGCTGCTCCTCGGCCCATGAGGCGACGAGTTCGGCGAGCTCGCGATACCGCTGGGCCCACTCGGCCATCTGATCGGCCTGCTGCCGCTGGTGTTCGAGCATCGTCCGCAGCGGTTTCGTCCACGCGCCAGCGAGTGCGGTGCTCTGCTCGACATACTCCGCAAAGGGGTTCACGAGCGCTCCACTCCAGGGATTAAAAGACGCCAGCTTGTGGTAGAACCTTACCCATGAGCATGGTCCGACGCTTCGCCCGCCCGATGCTCGCTTCGATGTTCCTCGCAGGTGGTATGGACGCGCTGCGCGACCCCGCGTCGAAGGTACCCGTGGCTGAGGACATCGCCCCTCGGGTAGCCGCCCGCCTTCCTGGCCTCGACGATCGCGATACCAAGGCGCTGGTGAGAATCAACGGCGGGGTCCAGGTGGCGGCTGGCACGCTGCTCGCGCTCGGCCGCATGCCCCGCCTTTCCGCTCTCGCACTGGCGGCGACCCTAGTGCCCACGACGGCGGCCGCGCACCGGTTCTGGGAGCTTGAGAACGGCGAGCGAGCGCAGCAGCAGATCCATTTCCTGAAGAATGTCAGCATGCTCGGGGGGCTATTGCTGACGGCGGTGGACACGGAAGGCAAGCCTGGCCTTGCCTGGCGCGTTCAGCACGCGGCGGACCACACAGGCGCGGCCACCCGCAGGGCCCGACGCGAGGCGCGCCTCGCCGCCAAGGTCGCCCGCGCGAAGCTACCAGACTAGCGCGGGACCCTGACCCGCCCTCGAATAGCCGCACGCTCCTCGGGTCTTGGGGGTCAACTGCCCACCCCCTCAAGGGAACGCGCGGCAATACGCTTGCCCGAGAGCCGTAAGCGTCGATTCTGCAACACCCTCCATGCGTGTCGGCCGAATCCTGGTCACACAAGGACGAACACCTGAGGTGAAACCTGGCGTCGCCAGCATTGCTACGCGACCGGCCGCGACGAGGACGGGCACTGCATCGCAAGGTAGCACGGCACCGCTCGTGAAAAGTGAAAAGCGTCGGTGCGCCTCTCGCTCTGGATCGCACGGAAACCTGGCTCCGTGAGGCCCGTCGCCAGACGATCTTGTTGCGCATACCACCCTCTGAGCCAAATCGTGCTCGCTCACGGGCTGCGCTTAGTGGCCGCGCGGATAGGCCTGTCCTGACCGCGTGCCGGGAAACCTGCGGTGTTGTTCCGCAAGCGCGCGCTTAACCTGCAGTTTCCTCCGGATCCTCAAGGATTGCTGCAGTGTGACCCGTTACGGTTACGCTCGGCTCGCACGCTGATGGCGAGACGCCTATCCGTGCGAGCCCTAAGTCAGGTATATTTCCTTAACCGCCGCTTTTGGACTTGGCACTCTAGTGAAGCATCGACGCATCGACGTAATCGGATCTTTCGCCTTTCTAAAACATTATGGCCTCTGCCGTGCTTCGGGCGTCTTACAACGTAATGCGTGGCTGCATCAATGGACAATGTTAACGCTTGCGCAGAAGGCCGGACTAGAGGCAGACTAGTGCGAGACGGGCTGGGGGATGTTTCTTGGGGTTGAGAAGGACTGAGGGGATGCACGCAATGATCGTGTATAAGCCGTAACTGGAAAGAGCGGTTACAGACCAAACGCGCAGCGCGCGGTCCATGATTTCCTATTCATGACCACTGTTATGGTCGCCGTTGTTGTAAGCGTTGGCTATGACGCCACATCGGCAGTGGCTCAGGTGGGAATGCCGGCACCGCCTCCTAACGGCCCGGTGACATCGCCTGATGAGAGCCCGCCACCACCACCACCACCGGCACCGCCTCCTAACGGCCCGGTGACAGCGCCCTAGCTCGTTGACCGGCCGCGGCGTAGTGCACGCTGCGGCCGGCTTCGCAAGCGGCCACGCTCGCACCGATGGCAGGTGGGACTTGCCGGCTTCGGCGAATCTGAAGCGTGCGAATCCATAGGACCAGCGGTCATGAGCCGATGTGCCTGGCTCGGTGTAGCCTCAGCTCCCGTCGCGGCCAAGTTCGCTCCCGATCGCGTGGGTTATGGCCTCGCAGATCTCCTGCAGTTGCTGCACCTGCTGGTCGGTCAGCTGGTCGAACATCAGCTCACGCACGGCGCGAACATGGCCGGGGGCAGCGGTGGCGAGCGCGGCGAAGCCCGCGTCGCTAAGGACGGCGAACGTGCCTCGCCGGTCCGCTGGGCAGGATTCGCGGCGTACCCACCCGGCGTCCTCGAGCCGGGCGACCGCATGGGAAAGCCGGCTTTGGGAGTAGCCCATGACCGCGGCGAGGTCGCTCATGCGAAGACACCTGTCGGGTCGCTCGGACAGCCTCACCAGGATCTCGTAATACGCGTGCGGCATCCCCGAGTCGCGTAACAGCTGGCGCTCCATCGCTCGCTCAAGCAGCTGTTTTGCCGTGAGGAAGGCTCTCCAGGCCGCCTGCTGCTCGACGGTCAACCACGGTGGTTCGCTCACGTGCCCATCGTAGCGGGCACATGAGAACTACTTGAACGTTCAATATCACCGGGTGATGCTGCCGGCGAACGGTACGCTCGCAGCCTCGAACACCTCTCGCCGAAGGACCGGTGACCAGGATGGACGAACTGCT
>JBOGED010000133.1:0-3868 GCA_050743625.1 Egibacteraceae bacterium
CGGCCGGCAACACGCCATCGGCGATCAGGAACACGTCGCTATCGAACCGCGCGCCCTCGTGCCTCGCCCGCACCTGCGACACCACACCAAAAATACGCACCTTCCCCCGCCCCGGCGGCGTCCGCTCCAAGGCCACGACGTCGTCGAGCTGCAAGAACTGCCCCTCCGCGACACCGACCCAGAACTCGAGCGGGGTCGAGTCCTCCGTGCCGATGATCCTCCCGACCGGTATCGCCTCCATGGCCGGTGAGGCTACCCCAGCGAGGGTCTACTCTACGGCTATGACGCGGGCGGTCGTGATCGGCGCGGGGATCGTCGGCGCGGCGCTCGCCGTCCGGCTGGTCGAGGCGGGTGATGACGTCGCCCTCGTCGACGCCGGAGCGCCCGGAGGCGGCACGAGCCGGACGAGCCTCGCCTGGCTCAACGCCAACCAGAAGCGTCCTCGCGCCTACTTCGACCTCAACGTCGAAGGCATGCGCGCCTGGCGAAGGCTTGCCGCCGAGTTCGACGCTCGGCCGTGGTACGTCCCGACCGGCAACCTCATCTGGGCCGAGGCTGACGGCGCCCGTGACGAGCTCAGCGCCCGCGTCGCGCGCCTGCGCGATTGGGGCTACGCGGCCGAGTTCCTGACCCACCAGCAGGTCGGGGACCTGGAGCCCGGGCTGCGCCTTCCCGCGGGCGCCGAGGTCGTGCGCTTCCCCGAGGAGGGGTTCGTCCACGCCGGGCGAGCGGTCGAGTCCTTGGTCACCCGAGCCGCCCACGCCGGCGCCGCCGTCGTCACCGGCGATCCCGTCACCGGCTTCGTCACCAAGGGTGGGAGGGTCACCGCGGCCCGCGTGGCGTCGGGAGGGGCGGTGACGGGCGACGTCTTCGTGCTCTGCGCCGGCCGGTGGACCGCCGATCTCGCCGCTGGGCTGGGGGTGACCGTCCCGCTGGTGCCGCCGGAGGCGCCCGGCTCCCACGCGCCGAGCCTAGTCGCACTCACGACTCCGATCGCCTCGCGGCTGGGGCGGCTCGTCCACGCTCCGCACGTGCACGCCCGCCCGGCAGAGGACGGGGGCGTGCTGCTGGTGGCAGGCGAGGTCGGCGCCCTGGCCGTCGACGTGACCACGCCTGCCGCCGACCTGGACCGCGCCGCCGCTGAGCTGCTTCGCCGCGGCGCGCAGATCCTGCCCGCGCTCGACGGCGCGCGTGTGCGCGAAGCGAGCCTGTGCATCCGCCCGTTACCCGTTGACGGCTACCCGATCGTCGGGTGGTGCCGCGAGGTCGGCGGCTGCTACGTCGTCGTGACGCACAGTGGCATCACGCTCGCGCCGCGCCTCGCGGAGCTCGCCGCCAGCGAGATCATGGAGAGGAAGAGAGCCGACGCCCTCGATCCATACCGGCCCGACCGCTTCGACCGGTTCGACCGCTCATGACGGTTGTCAAATGGGAGCAACACCGCGATCACGCGCGCAGGTGTTACGGGTTAGAGCTGCTCCGGCTCGTACCTGAGCCAAGCGGCGGCTGGCGGGCCGAGGGCCACGTCGTCGCTGGTGACGAGGCTGGGCCGTGGGCGTTGCGCTACGTCGTGCTCGTCGACGAGGCGTGGAGGACCCGCCACGTCGATCTCTGCGTCCTCGGGCCCGACGGGTCCTTTCAGCGGTCATTGGTCAGTGACGGCGCGGGCAACTGGCTCGTCGACGGGCGCGTGGCACCCGAGCTCGCCGGATGCCTCGACGTCGACCTCGGGGCCAGCCTGTTCACGAACACGCTGCCCATCCGGCGCCTCGGCCTGAACCCAGACGAAGCCGCGGACCCGGCCGCCGTCTGGGTCGGGATGCCTGAGCTCGCGACCGAGGTCCTGCGCCAGCGATACACGCGTATCGGCGAGGCCCGCTACCGCTACGAGGTACCGGAGTCGGACTTCGTGGTTGACCTGACAACCGACGAGCAAGGGCTCGTCCTCGACTATCCCGGCCTGGGCACCCGCGTCTCCTGACGGGCTCAGGCAATGCGTTCGGTGGGCAGTACAGCACGTGGCCGGCGGAGCAGCGCGTGCGGATGTGCTCGACGGGACCGTCGGTCGAGGGCATCACGGAACGGCCGAGGATCTGTGCGGGCAACCCGCACCGGGTTCCCTGGTCGTCGGTCCACTCGCCGCAGCTCGTCGTCGGCTTCTCGCCAGCAGCCGTGCTCGTGCGCGTGGAGGGGAACTGGATATCTGTGGCAGTCATCGTGGGATGCTCCTCTTGGTCTCGTAGGACGTTCCTTTCCTCTCAGACGCCGCCGGTGCGGGGGTATTCCGCTGGACATCCCCGGTCTTGCGGGGTGGCCGTCGTAGCATCGGCGCATGACCATCCTGTCCTGGCATCGTGGAGGGGTGGATCGGGGCGTCGCAGTGGTCCTTGTCCACACCTGGGGAAGCGACGGCATCGAGGACTGGGACCGGACGGGGGTTGCGCAGACGCTCGCGCAGGCGGGGTTGGCCGTTGTCGCGCCCGACTTGCCGGGCCATGGCGAGTCGGCGGATGTCTTGGTGCCGCCCGAGGCCGAGCCGGCCAAGTGGACGGCGCACGCCTGCCTGCACGACCTGGACCGGCTGGGCGTGCGCCGCTGCACCATCGTGGGGTACGCGGGGGGCGGTCCCGTGGCCGGGCACCTCGCGACCTCAGACGACGAGCGCGTACGCGTCGAGCAACTCGTGCTCGTGGGGTGCGACGACCTCGTCGAAGAGCCGCATACCGCGGAGGTCGCCGCCGCCTTACGTCATCCGGGCGCCCGGGTCTGGCATCCTGAGGCCGCCGAGATCATCGCGTTCGCGCGGAGAGACCGCAGGCACGAGCTTGGAACGCTCGCCCAATGGCTCGAGCGCCGGCGCTGGCCCGCTGCGCCGCGCCTGGGAGCGCTGCGCTTGCCCGTGCTCCTCGCGGTCGGCGCTGCCGACCCGCACCGGCTGCGCGCTCCCCGGCTCGCGCAGCTGTTCCACGACGCCCGGCTGGTCACCGTCCCTGGCGACCACCGCGGCGCATTATCCTCACCCGAGCTCGGCCGCCACATCGCCGACTTCGTCTGCGGCGGCATGGGCTCGGCCGTGACGGGATTGCCTGCGCGACAGCGGTTGTGAGGCGGGTGGTTGCCTGGCTCCTGCTCGCGGTTCTCGCGGTGCTCGTGGTGGAGGGCTACCTCGCGGTAACCGCCGAGTACCTGCCGTCGGACCCTGGCTACACCATCGACACCACGGTCGGCCCGACGAGCGGCGAGCCGGCTGACCTGGTGATCCTCGGAGACTCGACGGCCGCGGGTGTGGGCTCACCATCGCTCGAGGAGTCCCTCCCCGTGCTGGTGGCCGAGCGCGTGGCGTCAAGACTCGGCCGCCCGGTTCATGTGACAGGGCTCAGTGTTCCAGGAGCGCGGACCGCCACGGCGCTCGAAAACCAGGTTCCGATGCTGGCCGGGCTGGACCCGGACGTCGTGCTGATCGTGATCGGCGCGAACGACGTCACGCACGTCACCCCGCCGTGGGCCATGCGCCGGCAGACCGCCGCGCTGATCGATGGCGCGCGTGCAGCTTCAGGCGCGCCCGTGGTGATCGGGGGAATCCCCGAGTTCCGCACCGTACCCGCGTTGCTCCAGCCGCTGCGCTGGGTCGTCGGGCGCTACGCGAGCGCCCTGCGTGAGGTCCAGCGGGGCGCCGTAAGAGCGGCTGGCGTCCCCTACGTCGACATCGCCGCGCTGGCCAGCCCCCGCTTCATCGGGAAACCCGAGTCAATGTCGCCGGACGGCTACCACCCGTCACCCTTGGGTTACTCCTTCTGGGCAGACGCCCTCGCCCCGGCGGTAGCGGAGACGTTAACGCCCTGATATGTGGAGGATCCGCGCGGTATAC
>JBOGED010000134.1:0-9612 GCA_050743625.1 Egibacteraceae bacterium
GCGCACATCCGCCACACGGCCACTGCGCACGGCCACTGCGCACGGCCCATCCAAAGAAGACGGGACTCGCCACGATAGCCCTTCGGCAAAGAACAATTTCCTTGCAACTTGCTCTCACCTGTTATGATATCGCGGTCGGGCGGAATGATCGCGGTAGATGGCGAGAATCATGACGTTGGTGAAAGGCTGGGACTCCGGGCCGCGGCGGTCCTGCTGATGTTCAGCCTGGCGGTTGCCGGTTGCGGGACCGCGGGGATCACTGCCGCGGCAGGCGCTGCCGGCGACTTTCCGGTGGAGGTGACGAGCTGCGGAGTCACGACCCACGTACGAGCAGCCGCCGAGCAGGGCGATCACGCTGTCGATCAATAGCACGGAGGTGATGCTCGCGCTCGGCCTGGGCGATCGCATCGCGGGGATCGTCGCTGACCCGGAACCACTGGCCCGATTCTCCGAAGAATTCGATCAATCAGAGGCCATCGCGGATAAAGAATATCCGCTGCCCGCCCTGGAAACGGTTCTCAGACGCAACCCGGATTTTATCCTTTCTAACTATGCGGGCGAATTCGCGAATGAAACCCTCGGCTCACGTGAAAAGCTTGCACGGCAAGGTGTGCAGACCTATCAAACGGCCGGAGCCCGCGGAGAAGGATTTGGCGGAAGAAATAGCTTAGATCAGCTCTACGCTGACATCGGGAACCTCGGCCGCATCTTCGGCGTGCCCGATCGGGCGCACGCGCTGATCGCGGACATGCGGAGCGAGGCAGCGTCCGCGACCACGCGGCTCGCCAGCGCTGGCGAGCCGCCGGTGCGGGTGTTCAGCTACGACAGCGGGACCGACGCGCCCGCGACCAGCGCCGGCGGGCTACTGGGGGACCTCATGACACAGGCCTGGTGGCGACAACCATCAACTTTCCTGCACTGTGCAGGGTTGGTCCGGTATTCCGGACGAACGCCGCACGATGCGGATCGACACGCTGAGGAGGTTGTCTCGTGCGATTAACTAGGCGGCTGCTCGCCATGGCACCGCACGTCCGTTGGCGGCTGGTCGGACTCGTGCTGTTGCTGCTGGGCGTGACCGCCACGTATGTCGGCCAGGGGATCTTGATCGCTCGGGTGTTGGCGGCGATCTTCGCGAGGCAGGCAGTGGTGTCGGTAGTCCCGCTGCTGGCTGGTGTCGTGGCGCTGGTGGCGGTGCGCGCGGTGCTGCTCATGCGACGCGACGTGGCAGGACTCGAGGCCTCGGCAGCGGTGAAGAAAGCGTTGCGCCAGCGATTGATCGGCAAGCTGTTCGAGTTGGGACCGGGGTGGATACAGCGTACGCGAGCGGGGGCCGTCCAGGTCACGGTGGTGGACGGGGTGGAGCCGGTCGATCCCTATATCGGGCTGTTCATCCCGCAGTGCGTCGCAGCTGTGCTGGGCGCGGTGGCGGTGAACGCCTATGTCATCTCACTCGACCCCTTGGTGGGGACGATCGTGGTGGCGTGCGTCGTCGCCATACCGCTGGTGACCCAGCTGATGTTGCGGCTGATCCGGGCTCGTATCACGGCGTGGCGGGTGTTGTTTCGGGCGACGGCCGCCGAGGGCCTCGAGGCCGTGCAAGGCATAGCCACGCTCAAGGCGTTCAACGCCAGCCGGCGCCGCCGTGTCGAACTGGTCGCCAACGCCCGGGAGTTCAGCCAGATATCGATCCGCCTGAACGTTATGTGGTGCGCCAGCGGCGGCACCACCGCGTTCTTGATGGCGTTGGGCACCGGGCTGGCCGTGGGGATCGGGGCGGTCCACCGGGCGGACGGCGCGTTGTCGACCACCGAGCTGTTGACCATCTTGATGCTGGCCCGTGAGTGCTTCCGGCCGCTGCACGACCTGCAGATGGCTTACCACCAGAGCTGGTCGTTCAGGAGTTCCTCGCAGGAGATCTTCGAGCTGCTCGACGCCCAACCCGACCTCGTCGAACCCGCCACGGCGGCCCCCGTGCACCTGTCGCAGGCGCTTCCCTTTGGGGGGAGCTCCCCCCGACCCCCTGGCCTGGTGTTCGAGGGAGTGTCGTTCGCCTACCGGGAGAGGTCGCGCCCGGCGTTGGACCAGTTCTCGCTGGAGGTGACGCCAGGCGAGCGGGTCGCGCTCGTCGGCCGGTCCGGCGCGGGCAAGACCACCGTGGTGTCACTGCTCCTGCGCTTCTTCGAGCCACAACAGGGCCGCATCCGCATCGACGGCCATGACATCCGCGATCTCCCAATCGAGGTGTTGCGCGCCCAGGTCGCGGTCGTCTCGCAGGACACCTATCTGTTCCACGGCAGCGTCCGGCACAACCTGCAGCTCGCCCGGCCCGACGCGACGCAAGCCCAGCTGGAGGAGGCGGCGCGGGCGGCGGCGGCGCACGAGTTCATCGTTCGCCTACCGGAGGGCTATGACACGATCGTCGGCGAGCGCGGGCTGGGGTGGCGAGCGTCAGCGCATCGCGATCGCCCGCGCGCTGTTGAAGGACGCGCCGGTCCTGGTGCTGGACGAGGCCACGTCCAACGTCGACGCCGCCAACGAGGCCAGCATCCAGCAGGCGCTGGAAACCCTGTCGCGGGGGCGCACCACGTTGGTGATCGCCCATCGCCTGTCGACCGTACGCGACGCCGACCGTGTCGTCGTACTCCACGAGGGCAGGGTGACCGAGATCGGCGACCACGAGGCGCTGCTCGCCCGCCAGGGAGCCTACGCCCGGCTGGTCGCCGCCCAGGGGGCAGGGGGGAGTCCCCCCACCAGACAGGGAGTCGGGGGGAGTCCTTCCACATCGCAGGAGGTGCCACGATGACCGCTGTCCCCGCCAACGCTCCCGTCGCGAGCGGCTCGCTGGTCGCCCGGTTGCGCCCGTTGCAGGGCGTGCTCGGGCCACACCGCCTGCTCGTCTGGTATGCAATCGCGTGCGGCATGGCCTACCAGGTCGTGGCGTTGGCCGTCGCGGGCACCGCCGCCTGGCTGGTCGGTCAGGCGGCGACCGGAGCCAGCGCCGCGCAGCTGCGCGGCGGGTTGATCCTGCTGGGCGCGTTGGTCGTGCCGGCCGCGCTGCTCCGATGGGGGGATTGGTACCTCGCTCATGTGGCGGCGTACCTGGTACTGGCTGACATGCGCAGTACGGCCTACGCGGCGTTCGAGCGGTTGTCACCCGGCTATCTGCTGGAGCGCCGCTCAGGCGACCTCGGTGCGGCGGTGATGTCCGACATTGAGATGCTCGAAGGGTGGAT
Source organism: Egibacteraceae bacterium (assembly GCA_050743625.1). GTDB lineage: Bacteria > Actinomycetota > Nitriliruptoria > Euzebyales > Egibacteraceae > JBOGED01. The sequence goes on from JBOGED010000134.1 coordinate 3,234, forward strand.
CGCCCACACCTTGAGCCCGCTGGTGGTCGCGGCCACCGTGCCACTGGCCGCGCTGGTCGCCTTGGCGGTGTTCGACCCCGCGATCGCCTTGGCGTTGGTGCCTGTGCTCGCGATGCTGGTCAGCATACCGGCCTGGCTGCGCCGGCAGGCGGCGGCACAGGGCGACGAGATGCGCGCCCGCCTGGGCGAGCTCAACGCTGAGACCGTGGACGTGTTCCAGGGGTTACGCGAGCTCGTCACGTTCGGCGCCCGCCGTCGGCGGCTGGAGCGTGTGGCCGACCAGGACGACGCGTTGCTGGCGGCCAAGGTCGCTCACGGCCGCCGAGCTGGCCTGGAGCACGCAGCCACTGACGTATTGACCGTGCTCGGGCTGGTGGCGGTGCTGGTGGTCGCCGCGGTCCAGGTCACCCGAGGGCAGCTGGAGCCGGCGCTGTTCCCGGTCGCCGTGATCCTGGCCGCCACGACGTTCATGCCGGTGCTCGCGGTGTTGGACGTGTTCCGCGAGCTGAACCTGGTCGGCGCGGCCGCCAAGCGGGTCACGGCAATCCTCGACGCCCCCGCCCCGGTCGTCGATCTGGTATCCGAGCCGCCACCTGGTCCGATCCAACCGGCGGTGCGGTTCGAGGACGTGTCCTTTCGTTACGCGTCGACACTCCCCGACGCCGTGGACGGCGTGTCGTTCGAGATCGCCCCCGGCGAGACGGTCGCGTTGGTCGGCCATTCTGGTGCGGGAAAGTCGACGTGTGCGCACTTGCTGCTGCGCCTGTGGGACGTCGGCCAAGGCGCGATCAGGATCGGCGGTCACGATGTGCGCGCGTTCCCGCAAGAGTCGCTGCGCGAGTTGCTCACGTTCGTGCCTCAGGACGTGTTCCGTTCAATGTCTCGCTGCGGGATAACATCCGCCTGGCCCGTCCCGACGCGAGCGACGCCGAGGTCGAGGCGGCGGCTCGCGCGGCGCTGGCCGACGAGTTCATCACCGGGCTGCCGGACGGCTACGACACCGTCGCCGGTGAGCTGGGCGCCCGCCTGTCCGGCGGCCAACGGCAACGCATCGCGCTGGCCCGGGCGCTACTCAAGGACGCGCCGATCCTGGTCATGGACGAGGCCGTGTCCAATCTGGACGCCGCCAGCGAGCAAGAGGTCGCCGTCGCCATGGCCCACGCCCGCCAAGGCCGCACCACATTGGTGATCGCCCATCGCCTGTCCACCATCCGCTCGGCCGACCGGCTGGTGGTCCTCGAGCACGGCCGCGCCGCCGAGACCGGCGCCCACGACCAGCTCATCGCCCAAGGCGGTGTCTACGCCCGCCTGATCGCCTCCCAACTCGCCAGCGCGGCCCCGGAGGGATTGCGATGATCGACCACGACGACCCGACGGCGACGGTGCTCTGGAGCGTTACCAGCAGTCCGCGACGGCACCCAGAGCACGGCAGAGCTCACTATCGCGAACCCTGCCAAGGCTCCCCGCACGGTCGGTCAACGACCAGCGCGGGATCGGCTGAAGATTGTCGAACGTGGCCGCGCACACGTCGTTCAAGCCTTCGTCCGGGCCGAGGGGAACCTCCGTCGGTATCCCACGGACAGTCCGAGTGATAGGCGCCACGAGGACGGTCTTCAAGACCCCCAACGCCTGATCACGAGTCACCACGAGCACCGGCCGACGACCGGCCTCGGGGAGTTCCGCCCACCAGATGTCTCCTTGGGTCGGAGCCGTCCGGTGGGGATCCCTACCGGATCCCATGGGAACCCCACCGAATCACCACGGCTCCTCGGCGATGAGGGTAGCCAAGTTCGTCTCGGCCGCTGCCAACTCCTCGCGTGTCTGAGGAACGCGCTCGTACCCGGCCACAATCGCCTCGCCGATCGCCCGCCGCCGTTCGCTGTCCAACAATGCCACCACCGCGAGCCGCACGGCTTCTGCTCTCGACTCGAACCGCCCGGTGGCGACCAGCTCGTCGAGACGCGCAACATCATCCTTGCCCAACCGCGCCGCAACCTGGGTACCAAATGTCATGTCACTACGGTACCACAGATGAGGCGCTGCCTTCGCCCCCTGGGTTGGAGGCGGTCACGATGAAGAAGCGGCCCTCCGCGGGGGCATCCTCTTCGGGTAGGCGCTCGACGATCTCCAGGCGTCCCGCCTTGACGTCGGTGAAGCCGGCCTCGACGACGAACCGCATGACGTCTTGCGGCCCTTTCAGGTCGAAGAGGGGGAGTCCGTGGACGAGGTCGGCGTAACACTCGACCCAGGTCTGGTACCAGGCGTACTCGCGGTATTGGTCGGGGTCCCAGCCATTTCGAAACCAGTCGCCGTCGATGACGACGAGCGTGCCGCCGGGCCGTAGCAGGCGTCTGGCGGAGCGCAACGCCGCCGCCGGGTCCTCGAGCGTCCAGAACACGCAGCGGCTGGTGATGGCGTGGACGCTGGCCGGCTCGCCGGGCGGGTCCGCAGCGTCGCCCTTCTCGAAGGTGACCTCGACATTCCGCTCACGAGCCCTGGCTCGGGCGAGCGCGAGCCTGTTCTCCCCCAGATCCACGCCCCGTACCGTGTAGCCCATCCCGGCGAGGAGCAAGCTGACCCAGCCGGTTCCACAGCCCAGATCGAGTACCCGCGCCGGAGGCGGCGGCAGGACGCGCTCGAGTTCGGCCCGCCAGGCCGCCGCCTTGCGTTCGGCCTCGAGCCCGGAAAGCTGCTGCTCATGGTCGGCAATCATCTCAGGAGAGTCCCAGTACTGGATCATCCGGTCCGTGGCCCGCGTCACGAGAACCTCCTGTCGCCCACAGCTGGCTTTAGTAGATGACTTGCGGTTCCGAGTACTGTAGCCTCTGAGCAGGGCAAACGCGGGGCGGCAACGAGGTGGCGATGTGGGCGGTCGCGGGCTAATCAGGCGTTTCGGGATGCGGGCGTCCCGCGTGCGGCAAGTGGTCGCCATGGTCGGCGCGGTGCTGGTGGCGCTGTCGCCCGTCAGCGGCTGGGCGGCCAGCGACGAGCCGGTGACGTTGCGGATAGGGCTGGGCATCGATGCCGGAGGCGCTCAGGACCCGCACACGTTCACCGGCAACTTCACCGTGCTCGACATGATCTACGACCCGCTGGTGAACTACGGCGAGGGCGGCGCGATCGAGCCCGGCTTAGCCTCCTCGTGGGAGGTGTCCGGCGACGGGCTCACGGTCACCTTTGACCTCCGGGAAGGCGTGACGTTCCACGACGGCACCGCGTTCGACGCCGAGGCTGTGAAGTGGAACTTCGACCGGTGGGTCGGCGGCGAGGACTACACGTTCTTCCGCACCTCGCAGGTCATCTCCGAGGTCAACGTCGTGGGTCCCTTGACGATCGACCTGGTCCTGTCCGAGCCCTACCCGCCGGTACTCCAAGAGCTGTCGATCCTGCGGCCGGTGCGGTTCCTGTCCCCCGCCTCGGTCGGTCCTGACGGCGCGTTCGCCGAGGCCGTGGGCACCGGCCCGTGGCTGCTCGAGTCGAACTCGGAGACTGGCGCCGCCCTGGTTCGCTACGACGGTTACTGGGGAGAGCGGTCGAGCATCGAGCGGGTCGAGTTCAAGGCGATCCCCGACTCTCAGACCCGCCTGTCGGCGCTGCGCGCGGGTGAGGTCGACCTGCTCGGCGGCACCTACCTGGCGCCGATCACGCCGGTCGAGGCCAAGGAGCTGCAATCGGCCGAGGACATCCAACTCCTGATCGGCGAGCCGGACACCACCGTCGTGCTCGGGTTCAACCCCGATGCGTCGACAGCATCGAGGCCCTCCTCCCCAGCTCCTGCTGGGGGCCCGGACGGCCCGTTGGCCGACCCCGCGGTGCGGGTGGCGGTGGCTCGCGCGCTGGACCGCCAAGCGCTGACCCCGGCGCTGTTCGGCGACTTCGGTCGGCCGGCGGACACGCTGTTCCCCCCGTCGATCCCCGACTCCGGCGAGCCGGTCGACGTGAGCTTCGACCCCGATGCGTCCCGCGCCGCGTTGGACGACGCCGGCTGGGTCGCCTCTGGCGGCGGCCGGGCGAAGGACGGCGAGCCGCTCGAGCTGGACCTGCTCGTGCCGTCGACTCCCGTAAATGGCATCCAAGACACGACGACCGCAGCCGCGGCGGTCGCCGCCGCGCTGGAGACGGTGGGCATCGGCGTCAGGATCAACGCCGTCGACGAGGCCGCCTACTACGACGTGAGGAGCGCGAGGAACTGGGACCTCGACTTCGTCGAGACCCTTGGCGCGCCCTACGACCCCTCGAGCACCGCCGTCTCGTACCTCACGACCACCGGTGGCGACTCGCCGCTATGGGCCACACCCGAGCTCGACGGCCTCGTCGACGCCGCCATCTTCGCCGACGACGCCGAGCGGGCCGCCGCCTACCAGAAGGTGTTCGACTACCTCGAGGAGCAGGTGGCGTTCATCCCCCTCACCCGCCCGTCCCGGCTGTGGGCTGCGGGACCGGCCGTGTCAGGGTTCGAGGTCCCCGTCACCGACTACGACCTGGACCTGAGCGCGGTGGAGGTCACCCGATGACCCGTAGAGGCATGGCCGCGATCGTCGCCGCCCTCCTCCTCGTCGCGCTCGCCGCCCCCGGCGCGGTCGCGACCGAGTCCGGCCAGTTCCCCATGACCATCGAGAACTGTGGCCGCGAGGTCAGGATCGCGCAAACCCCCGAGCGGGTCCTGGCGATGGGTGGCGAGGCGGGGAGCCTGATCTGGGCGGCCGGCGCCGCCGGCAGGATCACCACCTTCGCCGAGCTGGAAGGGGAGCCGCTCGGCCCGGCAGAGGACGCCCTGCGCGCCGTGCCGGAGATCTTGCCCGCCGCCGACCTGGGCAAGGAGGCCATCGTCGGCGCGCAGCCCGACGTGGTGATCACCTACGGCTTGAACGAGACCACGTTCCAGGAGCTGGAGGAGGCCGGGATCCAGACGCTCTTCGTGTCCGGGTACTGCGACGGCTCGGGCGCCCCGCAGTCCGTGGGCGGCTTCGAGCCCTTCGAGGGCATCTATGCCGACATTGAGCTGTACGGGCAGCTGTTCGGCACCCAAGACGAGGCGGCGCAGGCGGTGGCCGGCCTCCAAGAGCGCGTGGTCGCGGTCGAGGAGGAAGCACAGGACATCCCAGAAGGCTCCGTCGCCGCCGCCCTGTTCGTCCCTGACCAAGGCCCGTTGGGAGGCTACGGCAACCGCAGCATGGCCCACGCCCAGATGGAGAAGCTCGGCTACACCAACGTGTTCGCCGGCGCCGGCGAGCGCTACTTCGAGCCCAGCGTCGAGGACCTCATCGCGGGCGACCCCGACGTCCTGATCGCCCTGTACGAGGCGGGCCAGAACACCGAGCAGCAGGCCAAGGCCGCGCTCCTGGCACGCGGCGAGATCGGCGACGTCACTGCCGTCCGCAACCAGGACGTCCTCGTCATCGACTTCTTCTACACGGGGCACGGCGTGCTCGCGGTCGACGGCCTCGAGATCATGGCGGAGCAGCTCGCGGATCTCCAGTGACCATCAACGGAAATCGCGTATGAAAGGCTTCGGGATGCGGGCTCGCGGGCGGCCGAGGGCGATCGTGATGATCGGCGTCGTGGTGTTGGCGTTCTTGTTCACCGCTGAAGCTCTGGCGCTTGATGGCCGGCAGCGTCGCCTCGGCGGCGGACGACGAGGCGGTGACGCTGCGGGCAGCGCTGTCTGAGGCGCCGGGGGTGCTCGACCCGCACGGGTATACGGGCAACTTCATGCTGCTCGACATGATCTACGAGCCGCTGGTGAGCTACGGCGAGAAGCCAGGCCTGGCAGAGTCGTGGGAGGTGTCCGGCGACGGGCTGACGGTGACCCTCCACCTGCGCCAGGGTGTCACGTTCCACGACGGCACGCCGTTCGACGCCGAGGCGGCGAAGTGGAACCTGGACCCTTGGGTCGGCGGCGCGGACCACACCTGGTTCCAGACCTCGCAGGTCATCTCCCAGGTCAACGTCGCCGATCCCTTGACGATCGAGTTGGGGCTGGCGGAGCCCTTCCCCCCGCTGCTGCAAGAGCTGTCGATGGCACGGCCGGTGCGGTTCCTCTCCCCCGCCTCGGTGGGCCCGGATGGCGCCTTCGTCGAGTCGGTGGGGACCGGGCCGTGGATGCTGGAGTCCAGCTCCGAGTCCGGAGCGGTGATGGTGCCCTACGACGGCTACTAGGGCGAGCAGTCGAGCATCGAGCGAGTCGAGTTCAAGGTGATCCCCGACTCGCAGACCCGCGTGTCGGCGCTGCGGGCGGGCGAGGTCGACCTCATCGGTGGGCAGAACATGGCGCCGATCCTTCCGATCGAGGCGCGCGACCTCGAATCCGCCGAGGGCGTCGAGCTGCTCGCCGGCGACCCGGACGACACGGTGATGCTCGCGTTCAACCCGGACGGCC
>JBOGED010000135.1:0-5067 GCA_050743625.1 Egibacteraceae bacterium
GGCGCTCGTGGGGTGGTGTTGGTTAGTCGCGGGTGAGTTCGGCGACGGCTTGTTTGGCGCAGGTCTCGTCGATGAGTGCTTTGCCGGCGGCTGCGGCCGCGATCAAGGCTGCGGTGGCGGCGTTGCCGAGCGCGCGGGGTAGCCCGTTGGCGTAGCGGTGTAGGCGGGCGGTGGCGTCGTCGGCGAAGATGGGGTCGGTGCGTCCTGCCAGGTTGAGGTGGTGACGCAGGTAGCTGGCGGATTCGCCGAGGTCCATCGGCGCGAGCGTGAAGCGGGTCGCGATGCGCTGGTCGAGCGCGGCGAAGATGCCCATGCGGAGTTGTCGGGCCAGGGTGGGTTGGCCGACGAGGAGGCCGGCGAAGGGGCTGGCGGAGTCCATTTCGGCGTTGGTGAGCAGGCGGAGCGCCTCGAGCTGGTCGGTGGACAGCAGGTGCGCGTCATCGATGACGAGGACGACGCGGCGGTGGCGTTCGGCTTGCTCGGCGGCGAGTAGCTCGGCGGTTTGGGCGATGACTTCGGCTTTGTGGAACCGGGGTTTGCTGCCGAGGGCCGCGACGATCGTGACGTAGAGGCCGCGGGTGCCGATCGCGGGGTTGGGGACGTAGACGATGGTGTGGCGGGTGCGGTCCAGGCCGGCCACGGCCGCGCGGACGGCGACGGTTTTGCCGGCGCCGACCGTGCGCGTACAACGCTGCACTCTACGGGCTTCACCCGCCGGGTGACCCGCAGCAATCCTGGAGCATGCGGAGGAAAGCTGCGGTTGAGCGGTCGACGCAGGCTCCCTGGGCGCTGCCGACTGGTGGATCAGGCTAAGCGGCGCCGGACGAGGGGTAGATCAGGGTCGCGGTCGAAGGGGATGGAGGGGCAGTCGGGGCCTTGGGGGGGGATCCGCTCGTCGACCTGCCAGCTCAGTAGGCCACCGGTGATGTTCGAGAAGTCGACAGTGGCGATGCCATCCCGGCTGACGATCACGTCGAAGCGGTCGAGGCCGCGGGGCGCCGGACCCTCCACGACGTTGCCAGCGGCATCCCAGCGCGAGCCGGTCGCGTTCGCCCCGAAGCCTCCCGAGGAGGGACACCAGCCGACGCCGAGCCGGCCGTACTCCACAGGTAACGGCCCGTTCGTGTTGAAGGCGGCCAACTCACCGGCCACAAAGGTGATCCAGGCGCAGGGGCTCGCGCCTTCTTGGATGCAGACCCGGCGAGGCCGCGCCTCGACTGCCGCGCGGACCGCGTCGACGGGGCCGAGCCGCACCTGCGGTGGACCTTGGTCCAGCGCTCGGATGAACACCGCGGCGACGGTGAGCACTCCGGCCAGGAACAACAGCGGGAACGCGATCCGCAGGACCCGGACCTGCCTGCTGAGCGGGCTGGGGCCAGGGCCAAGGCTACGAACGAGTGAGCGCGGCACCGCTTTACCCGGATCGTCCGGATCGCCCTCCGCGAACCGCGGGTCACGCGGGCCCAACGGCGTCGGCTCGTCCACGCCCAGAAGTCTACGGGTACCCCGGTGCTCGCATCGGCCCGCCACCTGCGGTATATGTGTCCGCCTAACCAAGCCTGTTTTCTTCAAGGCGGCCACCGTGTATTTCCAAGAACTCGTCACTGCGCTCCAGTCGTACTGGTCACGGCAAGGTTGCGCGATCGTGCAGCCCTACGATGTCGAGGTTGGCGCCGGGACGATGGCCCCGGTGACCTTTCTCCGCGCGCTGGGTCCCGAGCCGTGGAACGTCGCCTACGTCCAGCCATCGCGGCGGCCGGCTGACGGGCGGTTCGGTGAGAACCCGAACCGGCTATTCCAGCACCACCAGTTCCAGGTGCTCTTGAAGCCGGCTCCCAAGAACGTCCAGCAGCTCTACCTCGACTCGATCCAGGCATTCGGTGTGGATCCGCTGGCCCACGACATCCGGTTCGTCGAGGACGACTGGGAGGCCCCTACGCTCGGCGCATGGGGTCTGGGCTGGGAGGTCTGGTGCGACGGCATGGAGATCACCCAGTTCACGTACTTCCAACAGTGCGGCGGCTTCGACTGCCGGCCTGTCTCGGCTGAGCTGACCTACGGGTTGGAGCGCATCTGCATGTACCTGCAGAACGTCGAGACCGTCTACGACATCGAGTGGGTACCCGGCATCCGCTACGGCGACCTGTTCTTGGCGAACGAGATCGAGATGAGCCGGTACGCGATGGAGTCGTCGGACCAGGACCTGCTGTTCAACCTGTTCGACGAGTACGAGGGCGAGTGCGCTCGGCTGGTCGAGCTGGGCCTCGCGCTCCCCGCCTACGACTACGCGCTGAAGTGCTCGCACGTGTTCAACCTGCTCGACGCGCGCGGCGCGATCTCGGTCACCGAGCGCGCCTCCTTCATCAAGCGCGTCCGCCAGAACGCCCGCGGCTGCGCCGAGCGCTACCTGATGACGCGAGCCGAGATGGGCTTCCCCCTCGTCGGCGCCGACTGGAGGGTCGGTGAGCACCCACCCCTTCTCGAAGGGGAGCCCGCCTCCTCGTACTGGCGGCACTGGCAGCCAGAGCCCGCAGCGGTGACGACATGAGCGAGTTCCTGCTGGAGATCGGGACCGAAGAGCTGCCGGCCTCCTTCGTCGCGCCGGCACTTGAGGCGCTGCGCGCAGAGGTGACCGCCCGACTGGCGACCGCGCGCCTGGCCCACGGCGAGATGCGGATATTCGGGACGCCCCGCCGCCTCGCGCTGCTCGTCGACGGGGTGGCGGCGGGCAGCGAGCCAAACGTAGAGCGCCACCTCGGCCCCTCAACCAAGGTCGCGTTCTCACCGGATGGCGAGCCGACTGTGGCGGCGCGGAAGTTCGCCGAGCGGCAGGGGGTCGACGTCGGCGAGCTGGAGCAGGTGGCGACCCAGAAAGGGACCTACATCGCCGCCGTCGTCTCCGAGCCCGGCAGGCCGGCGGTCCAGATCCTGGCCGACCTTCTCACCCCCCTCGTCCATGGGATCGCGTTCCCCAAGTCGATGCGCTGGGGGGACGTACCCATCGCGTTCGCTCGCCCAGTGCACTGGATCGTCGCGCTGCTCGACGACGCGGTCATCCCCGTGTCGTTCGGCGACGTCGCAAGCGGGCGCACCACGTGGGGCCACCGTTTCCTCGCGCCGGAGGAGATCGTCCTCGATCGCGCGTCTGCCTACGCCGGCACGTTGCGCGCCGCTGGCGTGGTCGCCGACATCGCGGAGCGCCGGCGCATGGTCATGGCGGAGGCGGAGGCGGCCGCCGCTCGGTGTGGTGGCCAGCTCTTGGCGAACGACGCGTTGCTTGACGAGGTCACCCAGCTGGTCGAGCTGCCCAGCCCGATCCTCGGGGAGTTCGAGGAGCGCCATCTCGACCTGCCCCGCGAGGTGCTGATCTCCGAGATGGAGCACCACCAGCGCTACTTCCCCGTCGAGGACCGCGACGGGGCGTTGATGCCCTACTTCGTCGCCGTCTCGAACACCCCGGTACGCGACGAGGCGCTGTCCCGCCGAGGCTACGAGCGGGTCCTCCGCGCCCGGCTGTCCGACGGGCGGTTCTTCTTCGACGAGGACCGCAAGATCCCGCTGGGCGATCGGGTCGCCACCCTTGAGCGGGTGGTGTTCCAGCAGGACCTGGGTAGCTATGCCGACAAGGTCGCCCGGATCCGGACGCTCGCGGCCTGGTTGGCGCGCCAGACGGGTCACGCCGACCAGGTCGAGACCGTCACCCGCGCGGCGACCCTGGCCAAGGCCGACCTCGTGACCGGCATGGTCGGCGAGTTCCCCGAGCTTCAAGGCGTGATGGGCCGCGAGTACGCGCTAGCGTCCGGAGAGCCGCCCGACGTCGCGACGGCGATCGCCGAGCACTACCTGCCACGCCACGCCGACGATGCCCTGCCGACCCAACAGGCCGGCGCGCTGGTCGGGGTCGCGGACCGCATCGACACGCTGTGCGGCATCTTCGCCGTCGGCAAGGAGCCCACCGCCACCACCGACCCGTTCGCGCTGCGCCGCGCCTGCCTGGGCATCATCCGCATCACCCTCGACCGTGGCTGGCGGCTGCCCATGGCCGCCGCGGTAGACCAAGCCCTGCAGCTGCTCGGCCGCGGCAGCCAGGACACCGCAACACGCGTCCTGGGCTTCATACGCGGCCGCCTGCGTGTGCTGTGGTCGGACGCCTACCCCGTTGACGTCGTAGAGGCCGTGCTGGCCGCGGGATGGGACGATCTCGTCGCCGCCCACCGCCGGCTCGTCGCGCTGTCGTCCCTGATCGGCCAGCCCGACTTCGTCGCCGCGGCCACCGCGTTCAAGCGCGCGGTCAACATCGTGCGCAAAAGCCCGTGGCAGCCATCCGGGCAGCCCCAGCCAGACCTGTTCTGCGAACAGGCCGAGCATCAGCTGCACACCGACTATCTGCTGGCACGCGCACGCGTCGCCGAGCTGGAGTCGGTCGACGACGTATCGGGGATACTCGCCGAGATGGGTCACCTCAAGCCAGCCGTCGACCGCTTCTTCGAGCAGGTACGCGTGATGGTCGACGACCCCGCCGTCGCCGCCAACCGCATCTGCCTGCTCGGCCAGGTCGCCGGGCTGTTCGGCCGGGTCGCGGACTTCTCCAAGTTCCACACGAGCGTCTAAATGCCCAAACCCGAGAAGTTCGTGTTCGTCTGTATCAACCAGCGTGACCCCACCCACCCCCGCCCCAGCTGTATCAACAGCGGAGCGGGCGACGTCTTCAACGCGCTGCGAGAGGAGCAAGGCGCCCGCCTGCTCACCAACGTCAAGATCGTGGCCGGCGGCTGCCTGGAGGCTTGCATGGTCGGGCCCGTGATCGTCGTCTACCCCGACGACATCTGGTACGGCGGCGTCACCGAGGACGACGTCGGAGCCATCATGGACCACCTCGAAGGCGGCCCCCCCGTCGACTTCCTCCGCATCACCGACGCCGAGTTCGACCTCCGCCCCCCGGAGATGTAGCCCTGCCCCACTGGTGTCGTGAGTCGGAATTCCTCGCTGAGCCTCAACGTTCCTCCGCATCCAGGGGAAACTGGCAGTCCGGGCACGCGCTCCCAGGCCTGTGGCCAGGTAGAAACC
>JBOGED010000136.1:0-13459 GCA_050743625.1 Egibacteraceae bacterium
CTCGAGCGGGCCCGGCAGCTGCGCCTGGACTACCATCGCAAGCAACCGCTAGAAGGATCGTCATGAGGACTAACCGGATGTTGGGTGAATCCCGGACGATCTGTATCAAAAGCCCAGAAACGCCTCACTTGCCGCGTTGGCGCAGGGTGAGCCAGTCGATGCCGCGGGTGTTCAGCTCGTCGAGGACTTTGTAGGTGGTCAGGCGGGAGTCGAAGACCAGCAGGCCGGGGTCGGCGCCGGTGGTGGTTTTCCAGTGGTCGGCGAACGCGAGGATCTCGCGGGCGGCTTCGCCTTTGGTGACGTCGGCGTTGGCGTAGACCATTTCGGTGGAGGCGTGGTCTTGGGCGAAGAAGGCCAGCACGGAGCGGGTGGCTTGGGAGCGGGCGGGGACGTAGTTGTCGTCTAGGGGCGCGTCGTTGCCGTGGTGGCGGATGGAGTGGAAGTCCAGGTTGAGCCCGGCGTCACCGCTGGCCAGGCCGATGGTGCGTAGGCGGGTGACGAGGGCGGCCAGGGCGGCGGTGTTGTGTTGGCGGCGGACGCGGTAGGAGTAGGTGGTGGCGTGGGTGGTCTTGGGCAGCACGTTCAGGCCCACGGCCAGCCCGAGGGCGGCGTCGGCGGCCAGTTCGCCTGCGTGGCTGACCCGCCCGGCGCGTAGCAGCTTGCAGACCAGCAGCGAGGCCGTCGAGTGCCAGGACGACAGGGTCGAGGTCTAAGGGTAGCCTCCGGCCGCGATGACCTGGTCCAGGCCGAGCTCGATCATGGCGGGGAACAGCACGAACAGCCCGGCGTGGGCGCAGTCTGCGGTCATGCCGGCTGGCCAGTCTTTCAGGGGGGCGGCTTTGACCGGGTCGGTCCGTGGCGGTGGGCCTTGGCCCCGGCGGGCACGCGGGGGTAGGCGGGAAAGCCCCTCGGAGGACACGATCACCCAGACGCTTTGGTGGCTGATCGGGGTGCCCTGGGCGGTCAGGGTGTCGGCGATGTCTTTGACCGAGTGGTTGGCCGCCCGCAAGGTCAGGACTTGTTCGCGCAGGGTGAGGGTCTGGCGGGGTCCTTTGGGCCCGGGCTTGGACGTGCGGAAGAAGGTGGTCTTGCCGGCGCGTAGGTCGGCTGCCATCTGGTACATCGTGGCCTGGGAGTAACCGAAGCGTGCGCCTGCTGCCTCGGCGGGCTCGTGGTCGACGAGGTAGGCCCGTAGCGCCTCGTAGCGGCGTTGCGCGGGCTCGGCTGGGCTGGTGAAAGTACTCGGCTCCGGCCCGCATATCTCAGGTGATCTTTCTGATAAACATGTGATGACGGTAGCGCGGTATGCGAGGAGGGTGTGGGATCTCGAGCGTCGTTGTCGAAGCCGTAAAGCCTGGTGAAGGTCCTAATCGTAGAGCTGCGCGAGTTGCGGACCGCTCGGTGGCCTTGATCCGGTCGGCGGATAAATCCTCGTTTTTCACGAATACCATCTCCAGCGGCTCGCGGCGAGCCAGCCGTGCCGAGAGCATGCGTGGACCCCGACACGCATGTCACACCCACCGTGACCAGCAACATCGGTCCACGGCAGTGGAGGCAACCCGTTCATGTCCGGCCCGTAGACCCGCACCAAACCCAGGGAAATTTATGGAGCGAAAATCAAGGCTAATGCACCTGGCCCGGAAGTGACCGCCAAAGCGCGCTGGAACGGGCGCGAGGTGAGCCGCCTGGCAGGTCATCGCCGAGAGGGCTCAGTCCGAAACATGAGGCCTGCATACTCATGTCGCTCCTTCGTGCCGAGGTCGCTGGCGAAGGCGTGCGCTCTAGAAGTGGCGAGGGCTTCTTGCCCCTTCCCCGAGCGAAAAGGCCCTCCGTCCCTACCCGCAGCGGCGGAGGGCGTTTTCGCGTCCTGGAGATCACAGGGCGGAGGTGAAGGTGATCTCGGTGTCCGGGCAGCGGGCTGCTTGCTTGGTCAGCTCGGTCTTCTCCTCTGTGTCCACCGTCAGCTCCCAGCGCAGCTTGACCATCACCCAGTCCTGGACGTACTGGCACAGGGCGCCCTCGTAGGGTGGCAGCCACTCGGCGGGGTCCTTGTCTGCCTTCGACCGGTTCTCGCCCGCCGTCACCGCGACTAGCGCGCGTTCCTCCCCCAGGTCATTTGCGTAGGCGCGTCGCTGGTCTGAGGTCCAATCTGAAGCGCCCGAGTCCCACGCCTCGGCCAGCGGCACCATGTGGTCGATGTCCAAGGCCCGCTCCACCGTCTGGATCTTGTTGTCGTAGTAGGAGTACCACTGACCCTCGGACAGGGCGCACTTGTCGCCCTGGGTCGATTCCATCGTGGCCTCGGCGATCAGCACCTCCTTGCGGGTGTCGCACTTGTCCTTGTCCTCGTCGATCCAGTGGCGGAACGCATCGCGGTCATAGCCGGTACGGTCCTCGTCGGCCACGGGCAGCTCGGTGACCGCCTGGTGCAAGCTCACGGTCTGGGCTGAGGCCGGAGCTGCCAGGACCGTAGTCATCACGACGCCGGCCATCAGTAAGGTCGTGGGCCGAGCACAGCGCCATCGAGTAATCTCCACCGCAGCCTCCTCGCCATATGCCCACAACCGCCCGTAATGACGGCTCTATCACTAAGGTGAGGGTATGGACGGGTAAGCGGCGATGTCGATGGGCAGTTAGGAGTGGCTTGCGTAGCTTCTGTTAACTACTGAGCTGGCTCAGGATAGCTGTGGTCTGAGCTTCTGACTCGTGTACCAAGCGGTACTACTCCGTAGCGAAGGTCCAGGACAGGGCCCGCGGGTTGTGGATGACGCTCTACGTCAGCCACGGATGGGGCGTTACGCTACAGCGCCGTAGTTACCGCCGCGAGATCCACCCCGGAGAGGAATCCACCAGCAACGACAAACGCGAGATGTGACGACCCATTTTCTCCGAGTTCGAGACACCGGACGAGCAGGCGTCTCGGCTTGCCCAAGAGAGGCAGGACGATGAGCTGAGTACAGCCGTGACGCTGTTGGTCATTCAGGCCAAGGATGGGGCGGCCATCCCCCTGTCCGAGAGGCGCTTCACGCTGACACGGGACCTCATCGCCTGCGAAAACGGCCTGCTGCACGTCTCCACCCGCAGGTTGACGCCACACAACCCCGCGCTGTTCAACACTTACCACGTGCCGCTGCGCTACGAGCCCACCGCTTCGAAACCCAAGCGGTGGTGGAGTTCCTCGAAGAGATATGGGGCGACGACACTGAGTCGATCCGCACATTGTAGGAGATGGCCGGCTACCTGCTGTCCGCGCGGATACCAGCCCTCCAAAGAACGTCCTGCTGTTCGGGGCTCGACGATCGGGCAAGGACACAATCGCACGGATCCTGCGCCGCTCCTCGGTGCGCCGAACGTTGCTGGTTGCCGGTTTGACCATGGCGTCGCTGGCTCAGAGTTCGGCTTGGCTCCGCGCTTCAACGCCTCGGTAGGAATCGTCGCCGAGGCTCGCATGTCGGCAAAGACCGATAAGGCGTCATTGTTGAGAGGCTGCTGTCGATCTCAGGAGAGGACATGCTTCCTGTGAATCGGAAGTACCGTGAGGGCTGGATTGGTCAGCTTCCAAGCAGGCTCTTGATCCTCAGCAACGACCAACTCTCCTTGCCGGACGCCTCCGGTGCGCTGGTAAACCGTTACGTACCACTCAAATCCACTCGGACCTTCAAGCCCGAAGAACAGGACCCCAGCTCACTGGCAAGCTGTTGGACGAACTGCCAGGCATCATGAACTGGGGTCTGGATGGCCTCGACAGCCTCCGCAAAAACTCCCGTAGCCGTTCGTCTCCTTACTCAGCGTTCAGCGGTTTGGAACTGCCATCAGCTCTCCCTCGGCTAGCCCGATCCCTTGACAGGGGCGGCAAGCGCGACAGCGGCCAGTAACTCATTCAATCACGCCGGCGCCTCGTGTTCCCACGGGCGCTGCCCTCGCGCAAGGTTCCGCAGCTCGGCACGTTGTGGGCCGAGCCGGTCTGGAACGCGAGCGGGGCCCACCTCGGCGGCGATTTGGAGGGGCCATGCTCAGGTCAGAGGCAAGCTGGCTAGCCCCCTTGCTCCCGGGCCTGTCGATGGCCGACCTCGTCGCGCGCTGACCCAAGCCCTTCGCTTACGACAGCATGCCGACGTAGTAGGTCAGGGCATGGTGGGCGGTGAGGTTTCTCGCCGCGACCGCCAGTCGAGGGAGCCGCTGGAGGGTCAATTTCTTCTCCTCCGCAGATGAGACGTTGACGCGGAGCGGTTCTCCGGGGGCGCCGTAGGTGAGTTGGCCGACGGGAACGTAGCCAATCGTCGTGCTGATGTTCCCGAACACGCGTTTTAGCTCCGGGCTCGCCTTCAGCGCCATCTCGACAGGGAGTGGCAATCCGTGCAAGGCAACGTGTGGCACGATGTCGTCCCCGAACTCCATACGAAACACTGGAGTCTTGACCGAGGACGCGAATATGCCATCCCCGGGGAAGGGTGCCGCGAACGTGTACGTTGCCGTCACCGGGATGCCATCCTGCTCGAGGAGCTTGGTAGCCAGCGCTGCCACCGCTCCACCCTGGCTGTGTCCCGTCACGTAAAGCGGAGGCGTAAAGCCGCGGCTCAAATCCTTGAGCACTTCGCCATGAACCGATCGCAGCTGATCCAAGAACCCTAGGTGGACCAAGCCGGGTAACCTCGGCGCGGGAACCACCACCGCACTGAAGTTGGCCAGCCAATCCATGACGCCGGTCGTGATCGGGTCGCTGACGGTGGCTCGGTACGCGAGCACGGTCTTGTCAGGGTAACGAAAGACTCCGACAACGGAAGTCCGGACCGGCCCCCCCTCGTCGTATACGTGCACCGAGTGTTCGCCGAGCGGCGGCAGGTCCTCTTCGGACTGCTTGTGGATATATTTACATATCTTGCCGAGCAGAATTGCCAACGACTTGTCCATAATGTCCGCTGCCTTCCTGCGAGAGGGCGACCGAGGCGCATACTACGCCAAGCAGGCGTTCAAGCCTAGAGACTCCACTGGTGGCATTTCTCTTCGTTCGGGAGCTAATCGGCGTAAGCATCTGCTCATGGGCATCCGCTCCTTTCTGTTCTACGACGCGGAGGAGTCGCCTACTCCATTTATGGATATGGACGCCCGCCCACCCCCTCGTCGGGTGGGGGACCTAACCCCCTGTGTGATGATTGATCCACATACGGAATATTGGCTTGAAGACTTCTGGTGTGTCCCGACGGAGCGGCGTCCGCGGTGTCTACCGAGCAGCCTGCGGGTCGAGGATGTCAAGCATGCGGATTGCAGATAAGGGCGCGTCTGCTGCGCTGTGTCACATGCCGATGCGCGGCCCGTCGTCGCGTCGTCCTTGCCGGTTACGTTCCCGCCGTTGGGCTTCGTGGGATTGCCGTCCGGACTGCTCGTGTTGCTGGCGTTGCTTGCGGGCCGCTACACGGTCAGCATCCCGACTGAGCGCGGCCGTGGGCGAGGCCGCGCGGCTGGACTGGTGGGCCGCGAGCAGGCGGAGGCGGACATCGCTGCCTCGCTCAACGGTGGACTGGCGGCTCGCTTCGGCCAAGCTATGGTCGGGGACAGGGTGTTGATCGCTGGCGAAGGTCTGCGCTTTGGACACCTCCAGCGCCTCTTCCCAGCCGGATTCGATGACGGCGAAGACGTGGTTCGAGTACCGGCCGCGGGACAGGGCGGTGTAGGCGGTCTCTTGGCTGCTGGCCGCAGAAGCCCCGAACAGCACGTGATCCACCGTCATCCCCTGCGCCTTGTTCGCCGTCAACGCGTAGGCGTAGTCGACACACTCGCCCACGTAACTTACGGACAGAATGACCCGGTCCAGGTCCTCACCGGGGTCGAGCTGCACGGTGATGCCTCGGCGGGTCAGGGCGGTGATGGTGCCTTCCATGCCGTTGCGGACGGTGACGCGGGTGCCGTCGGGTTGGAGCAGATACCCGTCGTTACGGCCCAGTCGGACGCGGTCGCCGATGGCGAGGCGGATGTCGCGAGTGTGGTCGTCGCTGACGTAGGTGTGGCCACGGCGGGAGACCTCACCGCGGTCGATGAGGGCGGCGCGAGCGGTCAGGTTGAGCCGCTCGACGACGGCGTTCTCGGTGGCCAGCATGCGGACGTCGTGGGGCTCGGGTTGGTCGCGGAGGGACAGCCAGGCCTCGATCATCGCCTCGGCACGCTGGTCGGGCTGGCAGTACTCGTGGACCATGCCCAGCTCGACGAGGAGAGCGATGGCGCCTTGGGCGTGGCCGTCGCGGATCAACTCGGCGGCGTCACGGAGTGCGGGGAGTTTGAAGCGGTGGTCGACGCCGAGGGTGATGGCGCCGAGTTCTCGTGCCAGGACGGCGTGGCCGCCGCCGGCGTCTACGGAGGGGATCTGGCGGTGGTCGCCCACGTCGGCCACCTTGCCGCCCACGGCGTCGACGAGTTGTTGGAGGGCCAGCCGGTTCCGGGTAGCCGTCATGCCGGCTTCATCGTGGACCACAGCCACCCCATCGGGGAGTTCACGCACGCCGTTGGCGACCTCGACGAGCAGCTTGTCCAGCGTGCAGGCGGGGATCCCGGACGCCTTCTCGAGTTGGCGGGCGGCGTTGGCGGTCGGGGCGACCCCGATCACCGGGATACCTGCGGCCTCGAAGCATTGGCGGGCGACTTCCAGGGCGGTGGATTTCCCGGTGCCGGCCTTGCCGACGACGATGTCTACGCCGTTGCCGGAGCTGCACAGCTGCCAGATCATCGCCTGTTGATCCGCGTCCAGCTCGCGGCCCGGATGCGCCGCGTTGTAGACGGCGATGACTCGCGCGACGACATGATCGGGGACGACGGCGGCGCTGGTGTCTTGGCGACCTTTGGCGCGGGTGATCAGCTCGGTTTCGGCGGCCAGGAGGGAGGCGGTGGTGAACCGTGGCTCTTGTTCCAGGCAGACCTCGCGCATCACCTTGCCGTGCTCGTCGCGGGGCCGGATGACCTCTCCGGACGTCTTGCGGACCGGGTCACGCAGCCCGAGCACCCGATGGTCTGCGAAGAAGGTTTCGGCGATGCGGTCGATCCGGTCGGCTGCCGCCTGACCGTCAGGGGCGTCGGCGATGAGCAGGGCGCCGATGCCGGCCAGGACGTCGCGCCGGCCGAACCCCGACGCCTTGGCCGTCAACCCCTCCGGACCGACCAGATAGTCCACGATCTCGGCGTCCGACAGCCCCACCAGGCCGTCGCCGTTGTAGCGGTGGCGGGCGCGGTCGAGCACGAAGGCGAGGATGCTGTCGAGGTCGAACCCCGCGTCAGACGCTTCGTCGAGGAGGCGTTGCCGCAGCTCGCGGGTATCTTCTGTGACTTTGGGTTTGCGGGTTGCGAGGGCAGCGGCTTGGGCCGCGCGGCCGCCGGAGGTACCGTGCTCGGCGAGTTCGGCTTCGATAGCGGCGCGGCGTTTGGACCACAACCGGCACAGCGCCGGGGGGATCCCGTCGATCTCCCACACCCCAGCGCGCTCGACCCAGGTAACCCCGAGCCGGGCGGTCAGCTCCGCGCGCAGCGCCGCTTGGTAGACGGCGTCTGAGGCTTTCTGCCAGCGGTAGAGCATGGTGCCGTCGAGCGCGGCTGTGCGGCCGTCGTGAGCTTCGACGGCGTTGGCGACCACTTCGTGGGTGTGCAGTTGGGGGTCGCCGTCGCGGGACAGCCGGTGCTCGTATGCGGCGGCAAGGAACCCGAGGGCGGGCTGGCGGTCCACGCCGTTGTGCCCGAGCCGGGCGATGCAGGCGTAGCGCTCGAACTGGGCCAGGCCGAGCTGGCGGGCTACCCGGTCGGCCTCGCGGATCTGCTCTGCGACCTCGTCGAGGGCGATCGCCCACAGCGCCGAGATGCTTTTGGGTGGAGAGAAGGTGATGTCCCACCCGGCGACCTTCTTGTTCTCGTACTTCTTCAGCCGCTCCCCAGTAACCGGATGGCGCTCTTCGAACATCGCCCGGAACTGCTCTTCGGTGACTTCACCGTTGACGCCGAGCACATGCGCCCAGGTGCCTTCCCAGCGTCCCGGTGCCTCCCCTTCACCACTCAGGTAGTCGTGACGATCCCGCGCAACCTGTTCGAGATAATAGTCAGGTGACCGCACTGGTGTGACCGTGATCATTGGCCCACCTGCCGCCCTGCGTTCACAAGTGCACGAACGGCCCACACATATGCATCCCGCTCCGCGAGAGGCGCAACCCGCGCGTACCGGACACCGCCCATGCGGGTCCGACGCGCAACCAGCAACGCCGCACAGACCAACGCCGAGCGCCCCGTGAGGCGATTGCCAGGCGAGGCGGAGGGCAAGCCATGGGCGCTTACGAAAGCGCGGGCAGGGCGCTGCGGGCGCCAGTGAGCGTGCTGCGGGCGGAGGAGGGCGGGGTAAGAGGTCCGGTGCCCGGACCCCCCAGACCGATTATCGACAGCGGGGAGTGACCGCGCGTAAAGTGCGCTGCGCGTCCCTTCGGGACCGCCTGACGGCGGCACTTGACCCGCTCCCGACGCGTCACGGACGCAGATAACCCGAGGCGAGCGGCGGCAGCTGCCAAGGACAGGGCCGATAACACCGACGCTGCGTGCCTCGACGGCACGAGCGGTGTCCCGCTCCGGCTGTCGAGACTCACGGCCGTGCCTATCCTCGGCGCATGCTACCGGTGTCATGACGGACTCGGCGTGGCGTCCTGCGCCGCCGCCTCGCGAGCGAGCGTCAGCTGCTTCAGCGCCGGCAGAGGGCGGCCCCATCCCCGGCGGTTCTCACCCGTCGGGAGCCGCGTAGGGGGCTCGGGGGGAGCCCAGATGCACAGCCGCCTTGGCGCCGAGGCCAGCGCCGCCCGCCAGCGCGGATGCGCGTAGTGCGGCGCGAGGGCGATCATCGTCCATGACCCGCCCCATAGATAGAGCGCCTGTCCGTCGGCCAGTCCGTAGATCGCGCCCGGGTCCATCCACCGTCGCTTGATGGTCTCGTCGCGGCTGGTCCATTCCCCGCACATCACTGAGAACGCTTCTAGGGTGCGGGTGTCGCGGATCCCGCCTAGCACGAGCACGTGGCCGAAAAGCGAGAGGAATCCTTCGGCGACGTCGATGCCCCAACGGGCTTTGACCTGGGACAGGTCCTGCACCGCGGCCAGCACGTGCAGTCCCTGCCCGCCCGCTTCGGACACAAGTGCGGGCAGCGACGCGATGGGGGCGACGTTGGCGACCTCGTCCAGGATCAGGGACACGGGAGGCCAACAGGTCTGCCCGGCGACTGTGGCGGCGCGATGCCGCCTGTACTGCGCATCCCTCACGGCTTCGATGAGCGCTACCACCAAGGGCGCGCAGGCGTTTTGCTGCTCGGCGGCTGCGGCGATGTAGATGGTGTCGGCGCTGTGGACGAAGGTCGCGGGGTCGAAGTTGGAGTCGGTGGCGGCCGCGAGGGCTTCGGTCGTCGTGTACACGTCTATGACGTCGGCGGTGGCCGACCAGATCGACTGGCGTTCCTGGTCCGCTGCCCGGTCTACGCCTTCCAAGACTTGTGAGGCGAGCACGGCGTCGGCCAACCCGCTGTCCGCGGCAGCCCCCAAAATGGTCTGGGCGGTTTTGGTGTCGCCGCGAAGGACCCAGCCGACGACGTCGACCATGTCCCGACCCGACAGCGCGGCGGTGTAGAGGAGCGGGCCGAGGAGTGCTGCGGCGCGGGAGGTCCAGTGCGACTCATGCCGAGTGCCCTTCGCCGCGGGAGAGGCGGCGACCATGGCTGAGGCGAGCCTGCGGGCGGACTCCCACGTCCCAGCGGCGTCCAAGGGCGACCAGCGCAACCGGATCACCCCGTCCGGCAGATCTGAGGCTTGGCCTGTCGGGTCGAACGCGTATACCCGCCCGTACCGCGACCGTGCAGCCGCCGTGGCCACCAGCACGTCGGCCTTGGTGGAGGTGACCAGCGCGGCGCCCGGCGCGCACAACACCGACGGGATGATCACCGCGGAGGTCTTGCCGCGCCGTGGCGGCCCCAGCACGAGACAAGCCGACTCGGCCGGCGCGTGCACCACTCCCGCCTCGGCGTGGATTCCGATGAACGCTCCGCCCCCGCGCCAGGCCGCGTCAGCACGCACCGCCTCCAAGCCGTCCGCATCCGGTGCGAGCAGCCCCAACAGCGCCCGCCGTCTCGCCGAGCTGCGGGAGACCGCGATGGTGACGACCACAGCGATAGCGACCAGCCACCCTGGTAGGTGGGCGACCAGCAGCCCGACAGCCAATACCAGCCCGACCGCAACCCGGTCAGCGGTTGTGGGCATGGGTACAGTCACGAACGACACCTCCAGGTGTCCCAGGACCCGCCCCGTCTGGTTTGCGAGGCCGTTGCGGGGCGGGTCCGTCCTGATCTCGGAATTGCCCAGTGGTGCAGCGCTGCCGGTCGCTCAACCCGCCCGGTCGAGTCGGAGGCGGGATGCGTCGGCGTTGGCCAGGTTCAGCGCCTGCTGCAACGAGCGGCCGCTGGTCCGCCGCGGCGCCAGATAGCAGTCACGGACCGCGACCGCCACGGCGCGGCCGTCCTCGGCCGCGCGCTCCAACCGGTGGGGATCCGCCGCGAAGAACGCGCGTTGCGAGTCGGCCAGCCTCACGTGGAACGCCACCGACCACTGCCCCAACAGCACCTCGGCGACTTCACCGACCGTGACGACCTCTCCGCAGGAGCGGTAACGCTCCAGCCGCACGCACCGCCACCGCAACACGGCAGTTGCGGCCTCCAGGTCCTCGACCCGGAACGCCGCGATCAGCGCTCGACGCTCCTGGGCCGCGGCCGGATCGCTCCACCACGACGGCTCCACCTCTGCGACCAGCCCGTGACGCAGCCCTGCAACAGCGCGATCAGTCAACCCAAGACACTCGGCAAACCAGCAGGTCAAACCGCTAATCTGCCCGATCAAAGAACCGCGAGAAGCCGGTTCCTCATAAGTGGTTGGTCGCAGGTTCGATCCCTGCCGGGCCCACTCCGAGTTGGCCTCGCTATTCGCTGGTTTCGGTGCGTTGAGCAGGGGAAACGCTAGGCCACCTGCTCTCGCTCTTCTTCTCCAGCTCTGCGACGGATCAGCGTCCGCCAGTGCCTCCCCGAAGGTGGCCTCGGCTCGTGCGAGCGACACTGTTCGCGGGGGCCGGCGGAGACGATGGCGACGGGCATGTTCCCTGGCGGCGCGACCCGTTCGGGCTGCCTGACGACATACCGGTCTACGTGGACGCGCCCGTGATGGCGCCGACCGGATCGTGCTCGGAGGTGGTGGCCGGTCCCCTGGAGCTCCTCGTCGCGCCGAAAGACGCTCACGGCGCTGCCGAAGGTCTCGGTGGCGGGCGGGTTGTCCGTTTGGCAGTCATGAGCAACAGTTCGCCCATTTGCTGCGCCATCCGGCACCCACTGGGCACCCTTGGCGGGCTCTCGCTGATTGTGCCTATCGCAGTCCGTACCGCGGTGGGCGAGGAGGCCGTCACCGCCGGTGTGGTGATCGCTGTCCTACGGCGGTAGTGTCGCAGCAGGGCAATGCGACGACCTCCGTGGGCAGTGTCGAGTGTCCCCGAACATTGCTCTCGAGGTGACGATGTCCAGGTTTTTCGCACCATCGTTCGTTACGACTACCGGGGCCTTTTTCGTGGCGATCGACAAGGTGCAGCCCGTTGCCGTGGTCGTGTCCCCTCGGGGGGAGGTCCGCTGCGTCGCGTCCTGGGCGCGGCAGGTCGCACCGTCATCCTCGTCCCCATGGCCGAATCGCCGGATCGCGGCGGAGCCGGGTCGCCTGCTCATCCAGGACCTGCCCGACGGTCCAGTGGTGTCGGCATCCGTCGGACCGGACGGTTCGGTCGTGGCGGAGCCGGTCGCTGGCTCCTCCCGGCTGCTCGACAGCGTGGTGTTCACGTATCCGCGGCTGTTCCGGGCACCCCAGGGCGACCGTGAGCAATCCGTGGAGGGCTGGCGGTTCTCCTCACGTCTCGACGGTGTCCGGTGGTCGGCACGGGTGGAGCTGGTTAGGGGGGCGAGCCCGTCGACCTGGTCGGCCGGGCCCGGCTCGATCGTCGCCTATGCGGTGCATGACGGGGCCGCCGCGATCTGTGTGCGACGGGCCGGCCGCCGACCTTGGCAGTTCAACCCGGTCCACGACCTCTATGTGCTGGAGTCCGGGCGCTCCGGGATCTCGCGTCCCATCCCGGTTCCGGCAATCGATATCTCGGACGGGTGCTGGCCCCGGACGGTCGGCTCCGCCGAGCTTGCCCGGCTGCTGCCCGAATATCTCCCGTACTCGATAGCAGAAAGCGATGCCGCAGCCCGATGGGGCGGGCGTGATGTTCGGATCTGCCTGGATCGCCTCGACAGCCATCCGGTGATCACG
Source organism: Egibacteraceae bacterium (assembly GCA_050743625.1). Lineage (GTDB taxonomy): Bacteria > Actinomycetota > Nitriliruptoria > Euzebyales > Egibacteraceae > JBOGED01. The sequence continues at coordinate 12,339 of JBOGED010000136.1, forward strand.
CTGAGTTTCGGACTGGCCGATGTCCCGAACGTGCGCTTTTGCCGCCTCGACGAGCCGGTGAACGAGTTGGGACACGTGGCCGGCCTGCGGGCTCTCAACGTCTTTCTCGACGAGGACCTCAACGGCAGGTTGGTCGACGCCCTCTCGGCCGTTGACGGACTAGTCTTCCTGTGACCTTCTAGTCCGTCCCGATATGGCCGTATTCGACTAGACCGTCGGACAGGTGAGCCCCCTCCTGGAACGCTCCACACTACAGGTCGAGAGGAGCCATCGAGCAGGGGCCGCTGACGGTCGACTCTCCCTGGTCAGGAGGTCAGGAAATTGACGGAGAAGTTATGGGTGTCAAGGACCGTGAGATGTTGCTCGTCGGCGCCCTGGCGATCGCCGTGCCGGCATCCGCGGGTGGCGGGTCTGCCGACGCGGCACCCCCGCCACCCGGAGACGTGAACCCGCTCGAGTGCCTCAACCAGTGGGACAACAATCCCAACTACGTCGGCGAGGGATGGGTCGGCGCGCGTGTAAGAGTTGTGAGAGACGTCCTTGAACGAGAGGTCTTTCTGGGGTGCGGCGACGAACTGTCGGGGGTCATCCACATCGCTCACCCGGATACCACTGGAACCCTGCATCCGATTCCCCCAGGTGAGGAGGCCTCCTTCCTGAGGTGCTTCGAGCGCACGATCCAGACAAGCGCTATTTCGCCTGCGGGCGAGGGACGACGGAAGTACGAATTCGACTGGCTGAAGGACAACCCAGGCAACAGTGAGGTACCCCAGCAGGTGATGAGGTCAACGGCCTTTGTTGCCGAAAATTCAGTCCCAACTTCGTGTACTCGTTTTTCACGTCAATGGATGGGGGCGTGTCCGACCCTCAGAATCCCGACCGAACCAACTATTGGGCTGAGTGCGCGGTCGGCCCCGCTGTGTAGGCAACCCGTCCCGGTCGTGCTCGCATCGCCCGTTGGGGCTCGCACGAGCGGTGAGCCCCAACGGTCACGAGCGTCGCGGGTGGGGCCTTGGGCCGGTAATCGCACCGTCGGCCGAATCACGTCTGGCGGGAGCGGTCACGCATGCCACCGTGCGGCGGCACTATGATCGTCAGCCGGCTGATGCGACGAGGGGTGT
>JBOGED010000137.1:0-2998 GCA_050743625.1 Egibacteraceae bacterium
GTCCGGTAGACGTCCAGAAATGTGGCTCATCATTACGCAACGTCAGAGGCCAGGGTTTGAGGCGGTCACGATGAAGAAGCGGCCCTCGGTGGGGAGCTCTTCGGGCAGGCGCTCGACGAACTCCAGGCGCCCTGTGTTGACGTCGGTGAAGCCGGCGTCGGCGACGAACCGCTCGACGTCTTGGGGGCCCTTCAGGTCGAACAGGGGGAGGTCGCCGACGAGGTCGGCGTAGGACTCAACCCAAGGCCTCGTACCAGGCATATTCGCGGTACTGGTCGGGGTCCCAGCCGTTGCGGAACCAGTCGCCGTCGATGAGGACGAGCGTGCCGCCGGGCCGCAGCAGGCGCCTGGCCGACCGCAGCGCCGCCGCCGGGTCCTCGAGCGTCCAGAACACGCAGCGGCTGGTGACGGCGTCGACTCTGGCCGGCTCGCCGGGCGGGTCCTGGGCGTCGGCCTTCTCGAAGGTGATCTCGACGTTCTGTTCGCGGGCCTTGGCGCGGGCAAGCGCGAGCCGGTTCTCCCCCAGGTCCACGCCTCGCACCGTGTAGCCCATCCCGGCGATCAGCAGGCTGACCCAGCCGGTCCCACAGCCCAGGTCAAGCACCCGCGCCGGAGGCGGCGGAAGGACGCGCTCGTATTCGGCCCGCCAGGCCGCGGCCTTGCGCTCGGCGTCAACGCCGGCAGGGTGCTGGTCATGGTCGGCGACCATCTCGCGAGAGTCCCAGTACTGGATCATCCTGTCCGTGGCCCGCGTCACAAGACCTCCTGTCGTGCCCGGCCGACTTTAGTAGATGACTTGCGATGCCAAGTATTGTAGCCTCTCACCAGGGCAAACGCGGGGGCGGGAAGAGGTGGCGGCGTGGGCGGTCGCGGGGTAAACGGGCGTTTCGCCGGACGGGCGGTCCGGTGGCGGCGGGTCGCCGCCGTGGTCACCGAGCCGACGGCATTGCGGATCGCGTTCGCCGCCGATGACGCCGAGCGGGCCGCCGCGTACCAGCAGGTGTTCGACTATCCGGAGAGCGAGACGGCGTTCGTCCCCCTCACCCGCCCCTCGGCTGTGGGCCGCCGGGCAGGGCACCCGCGTCCATCAGGGTTCGAGGTTCCCGTAACCGAGTCCGACCTGCCTCTCCGCGCGGTGGAGGCCACCCGATGACCCGCAAGAGCCTGCCGGCCATCGTCGCCGCGCTCCTCGCCGCGCTCGGCGCCCCCGCCGCGGGCGCGACCGAGTCCGGCCAGTTCCCCATGACCATCGAGAACTGCGGGCGCGAGGTCACGATCTCGCAAACCCCCGAGCGGATCCTGGCGATCGGCGGCGAGGCGGGGAGCCTGATCTGGGCGGCCGGCGCCGCCAGCAGGATCACCACCTTCGCCGAGCTGGAGGGCGAGCCGCTCGGCCCAGCCGAGGACGCCTGCGCGCCGTGCCAGAGACCGTGCCCGCCGACGACCTGGGCAAGGAGAGCATCGTCGGCGCGCGGCCCGACGTGGTGATCACCTACGGGTTAGAAACGACCACGTTCGAGGAGCTGGCGGAGGCCGGGATCCAGACGCTCTTCGTGTCCGGGTACTGCGACGGCTCGAGCGCCCCCCAGTCCGTGGGCGACTTCGAGCCCTTCGAAGGCATCTACGCCGACATCCAGCTGTACGGGCAGCTGTTCGGCACCCAGGACGAGGCGGCGAAGGCCGTGGCCGACCTCCAAGCGCGCGTCGCCGCGGTCGAGGACCAAGCGCAGGACACGCCCGAGGGCTCTATCGCCGCCGCCGTGTTCGTCCGCAGCGAAGGCCCGTTGGGAAGCTACGGCAACCGCAGCATGGTGCAGGCCCAGATGGAGAGGCTCGGCTTCACGAACGTGTTCGCCGAGGTTGACGAGCGCTACTTCGAGCCCAGCGTCGAGGATCTCATCGCGGGGGACCCCGACGTGCTGATCGCGCTGTACCAGGCGAGCGGGAACACCGAGCAGCGGGCCAAGGCCGCGCTCCTCGCCCACGGCGAGCTCAGCGACGTCACCGCCGTCCGCAACGAGGACGCCCTCGTCATCGACTTCTTCTACACGGGGCACGGCGTGCTCGCGGTCGACGGCCTCGAGCTCCTGGCCGAGCAGCTCGCCGACCTCAAATGACCATCAAACGGAATCACGGATGAAAGGGTTCGGGATGCGGGCTCGTGGGCGGCAGAGGGCGATCGTGATGATCGGCGTCATGGCATTGGCGCTGATGACGGCCGGCAGCGCCGGCGCGGCGGGTGACGATCCGGTCACGCTGCGGGCGGCGCTGTCGGAGGCGCCGGGGGTGCTCGACCCGCATACGTATACCGGCACCTTCATGCTGCTCGACATGATCTACGAGCCGCTGGTGAGCTACGGCGAGGGCGGGACGCTTGAGCCAGGGCTCGCCGAGTCGTGGGAGGTGTCCGACGACGGCCTCACGGTGACCTTCCATCTCCGGGAGGGCGTGACGTTCCACGACGGCACGCCGTTCGACGCCGAGGCGGCGAAGTGGAACCTCGACCGTTGGGTCGGTGGGGAAGACCACACCTGGTTCCAGACGTCGCAGGTCATCTCCGAGGTCAACGTCGTCGATCCCGCCACGCTTGAGCTGGTGCTGTCCGAGCCCTTCCCCCCGCTGCTCCAGGAGCTGTCGATGGCGCGGCCCGTGCGGTTCCTCTCGCCCACCTCGGTCGGGTCCGACGGCGCGTTCGCGGAACCGGTGGGGACCGGACCGTGGATGCTGGAGTCCAGCTCCGAGACCGGCGCCGCCGTGATGCCCTACGACGCCTACTGGGGCGAGCAGTCCAGCATCGAGCGGGTCGAGTTCAGGGTGATCCCCGACTCCCAGACCCGCGTGTCGGCGCTGCGGGCGGGCGAGGTCGACCTGATCGGTGGGCAGAACATGGCGCCGATCCTTCCGATCGAGGCGCGCGACCTCGAATCCGCCGAGGGCGTCGAGCTGCTCGCCGGCGACCCGGACGACACGGTGATGCTCGCGTTCAACCCGGACGGCC
>JBOGED010000138.1:0-12379 GCA_050743625.1 Egibacteraceae bacterium
GCTGCTCAGCTGGCTCGCCAGCCTCTGACCGCGCCCGGATTATGCGCAGCGCCCGACCGCCACCACCGCCCCCACCAGCGGCAACCCCCCAGCGCTACGCATAACCCAGCACTGCCCATAGGGGTCCTTATGTGAAGCTTCACATAAAGACCCCTGCGGGGTGCCACGGTCTCGCGGTTGCAGCGACCCGTCGGGCATGCGTATGGGAGCGGCCAGCCACCGCTGCACATACAGCAGCACCCAGCGGGCATCGGCATGAGCCTTGACCGCTTTGACGATCAGCTCCCACGGCACGCTGTCGAAGAACTTGCGGATGTCCAACTCGACCACCCAGTCGTACTCCCAACAGCGGCGACGGCAGGCCGCGAGGGCATCCAGCGCCCCTGTTCCCAGTCGGTACCCGAACGAGTCCGGGTGAAAGACCGGCTCCAGGCGTTGCTGCAGATGCGACGCGACAACCGTTTGGGCCACACGATCCCCAACGGTGGGGACTCCCAGCAACCTGGTGCCCCCACCATGCGGCTTGTCGATCTCCACTCCCTTGACTGGGGGCGGAAAGTAGGTCCCCGAGGACATCCGGTTCCAGATCTTATAGAGGTTGTTCCTCAGATCGGCCTCGAACTTCGCCAAGGACTGCTCGTCGACTCCCGGTGCGCCCTGATTGGATTTCACCTTGATCCAGGCGTCCCACACCTCCTGCTTGGAGATGTCAAACGGCTTCTCCGATGACTTCAGCGTGCTCACGCGATTCCTCCCCGGCTTGCGCCTGGTTGATCGGACGAACATCACCACGAACGACCCGGCCCCTTGGCTCCACCCCCATTACAAGGGCTTCAGCGCTACTACGAGCCGGTCCGCCGGCCTGTCCCGCACCGGTACTCACGTCCCATCGGGCACTCCCTGTCACCGCGTGCTGACCGCGGCAGTATCGGGACAGGCCTTCTCACGTTCCCTACGAGAGCAGCAGACAGGGCTCACGCCACCTCTGCACCGGACACCACCTGGCCAATAAGCGGGCACCCGCCAGGCTGCTCCCGGGATACACACCGTCACCCCGGTTTCGATGCCATCTAAAGAGTTACGATGCTTCCGCGGCAGTCGTCTTCCCAGTCCCTACCTGGCGCATCCTGTGCGCCTTTTCCTCATCGTTCACCACGACGGTCTTCAGCCAACGCAGCATGAGGCGGTTTGAAGCCTCCCCCTCGCAGGGCGGCTCCGAAGGGCCATACCTTCATCTCTCGTACAGCACCGCGTCAAAGATCCACCCACCTACATAGCGAACCTCCTTCGCGCTCGTGACACACGGTGCGGCTCTTCTGGAGTGACGCTCGTTTGGGTCTTGGCAGCGGCGGCTGAGGCTTCCTGACGCACGTCCAACACTTTCCGCCGCTTGTGAGGTCTCCTGGTCTGTAGTCACATAATGCTACAGACTGGAGTTATGATGCCTGGCATCGTCCGTCGTGCCGAACCTTTGCTGCTTCGGGGAACGCTGACCACGTTCCGCCGCCGGTGAGATCGCAAGCGCGCGGCTCAGCCGCGCGTCGGTTTCTCCACAAGGATCGAAATGATGCGAAGCAAGGCCACGATCACGGTCAAGCGTCCACCCGAAGAGGTCTACCAGTATTGGCGGGACGTTGAGCACCTGCCTGAGTTCATGTACCACCTCGAACGTGTCCAAGCCACGGGAGGAAACCGCTCCCATTGGGTGGCTCGTCGCTCCACGGCGAGGTCGCGCTGTGGACAGCTCAGCGACCCACCGGCCGGTAGATGCAGATCAGGACGCCGGTCCCGGCCGTCGTGGCCGAGACCAGCTCGAGCGGGCGGACCTCACCGTTGTCGGGGAACACTCGCTTGCCGCCGCCGAGCAGGATCGGCTCGATCATGAGGCGGTACTCGTCAACGAGGTCGTGTTCGATCAGCTGCGCAGCAAGCGAGGGGCTGCCCATGACCTGCAGGCCCCCGCCATCGCGTGCTCGCAGCTCGCGCACCGCGCCGATCACGTCGTCGGCGGGAAGCAGCGTGGAGCCGGACCAGGTGAGGTCGTCCTGGGTGAGTGTGCGTGACGCCACGTACTTGGGGATCTCGTTCATGCGGTCGGCGAACGGGTCGCCAGCGCGGCCGGGCCAGGCGGCCGCCATCGTCTGCCAGGTCCGCCGGCCGAACAGCAGCGCCTCCGTCCTCGCCATGACCTCGTCGATCGCCGAACCCATGACTTCCAGGTCGAAGTACGGCATCGACCAGCCACCGTGGGCGAACTCCCCGTCGGTGTCTTCCCCGCGGCCACCCGGCGCCTGCACGACGCCGTCCAGGCTCATGAAGTCACTGAGAATGATCTGCATCGCTGCTCCTTTGGTCGGGCGCTCATCGCTCTGGCCGATCAGTAAGTAGACACTGCCCGTGTGGCAAGACTCATCGCCCCGCTCCACCGCCGCATCGAGAGCCGTTATAGGACGCGACCCGCTCACCCGAGAGCCTCGCGATCACATTCCGGACACGGATCCGCTTGCGACCGCCCAGCGGGAGCGCAACAGTCTGTGCTGCGGCTCAGCGGCTACGACCCAGCCGGTCGTACGGGGGACCCAGGATTGCCGCATACAGGACTCATCGGCACCATAAGCAACGTTCTCGCCGACGCGAACCCACCGATGCGACGATGGTGCGCGCAAGCGTTCGCTCGCGCAGTGGTAGACCGCTGGTCGGCGCGAAGCTACATCCCGGGCCATGCCTCTTCGGTCCCCGCCCGAGAAGCTCTCGCTCGTTGTCTGGTCACGACTCGTGTCCGCTCGCTCGTGCCGGCCGCCCGCAGGTCCCTAACCGGCCCTAGTTGCCGATCGCCCTGAAGATGTCCCGTGAAACAGGCAATACGTACGAGAGTTGTTAACCGGTGCAAGCTGCGCCGGATCGCTGACGGGCGATCCGCGCGTTGCCGACCTAGGAGCGGGGAAGCCTCGGATAGCTGCCAGCTACCGGACGGTATGGCTTGGTCATGCTGCGTAGTGAAGTGCTGTTGGCTGGTACGACGCTGCGCGCGAGACGGCGGCGGAGTCGTCGCCACGCGCAGCGAGGCAGGCGGTCGACCTATGTGCTAGTCAGTCGATCCAGGGTGGCCGGGCACCTTCGGCCACTAGCATGGAGTGGTAGCCGGGCTGGCGGAAGATGTTGTGCAGCTGGCGTCGGCGGACGCCCATGTTGCCGCCGTCGTAGAGCGGGTAGACGAGCGCGTCGCGCATGAGTCGCTCGAGCGGAGTCTTGCGGGTGTAGCTTTCCACTCCGACCAGGCGCATGGCGTCGTAGACAACCTGCACGGCCAGCTCGGAGCAGTAGACCTTGGTCATGATTGCCAGCTCCTCGCCGGCACCGTCGGTGGCATCGAGGTAGTGGCAGGCTTTCCAGGTCATGTAACGGGCCGCCTCGATGCGCATCTTGATGTCCGCGAGCATGAAGCCGACGTTTTGGTGTTCGATGATGGGCACGGGGCCGAGCCGATGCTCGCGGCGCGCGAATTCCAGGGCGTGCTCGAACGCTGCCCGCATCGTGCCGACGCAAGCGGCGCCGATTAGCGCAGCGGTCCAACTAAACGCCCCAGAGACGATGCGTTTGCCGTCGCCTGGCCGGCCCAACAGGTGATCAGCTGGAACTTTGACGTTATTGAAGTGCACGCGTGGTGTGACGATTCCTCGTTGGCCCAGCTTGTCGTAGACCTCGACGATTTCGATACCCTCGGCGTCTCCAGGAACGACCACCACTGCCAGCGATTCGGTGGCGCCCTTACGGGGGTCGGTGCGGCAGACGACCGTGTACAGGGTCGCGCCGTTGCCATCCCAGCCGGTGCCGTTGGTCGTGTAATGCTTTTCGCCGGACACGATCAGGCGGTCGCCGTCCTGTCGGGCGATGGTCTGCATACCAGCATCCGGGTCGTCGCTGTCGAAGTTCGCGCCGCCACCGACGTCGGTGAAGGCGAATGAGGCGAGCAGGGAGCCGTCGGCGTCTTCGACGAACGGTCGCAGGAACCGCTCCTTCTGTTCATGGCTGCCGAACTGGATAATGGGTCGCAGCCCTAAGGCGCTGCCCAGCAAGGTGGTCGGAACGTTGACGTCCACGCGGGCGAGTTCTTCGGCGGCAAGCGCGAAGGAGAGCGTCGAGAACCCGCCTCCTCCATGCTCGGGCGGGATGAAGGCCTTCGTGAACCCTGCCTTGGCGAACTCGGTGAAGGCGGCTCGGCCGGCGCGGAATGCTTCGACCGGGTCGTCGATTCCGTCGATTGTGGCCGCCGCGTCGGCGAGCACACTCTCCGCAAACGCGCGTGCGTTTTGTTGTAGTTCGTGTTGCTCCGGCGAAAGCGTGAAGTCGATGGACACGCTGCCCTCCCTAAGGAGTTATCGGTGACCTGGCAGCACGACGGTACGGGCAACCGCCCACGCTGTACACCCACATATGGAATAGCGTGCGTAACCGACGGCCTTCCAGTCGGCGTCCATGGCGCTGCGCCTTAGCGGTCGCGTGATGATGGTCCCTCAACAGCTTCGCGAGGCAGCCGGCTCCCAACAGCGTCTGGTAGCTGATGCGTCCCTGACTTTCCGGACAATAGACCCACTAAAGTTATAGTCCTCTGAAATGATAAAAGGTACCTCAACATCGGGAAGTTCTCTCCCACACCACGCATGTGTCAACCGGTCCCGCGCGTCTACCCAGGGCGGCTCGACAACGGCAAAACCTCGCAAAGAATGACGATGTTGTCCACCTGCGTTACCAGGTAAGGGCCACGCGGCTGGGGCTCGTCTCCCTGATTCGCTGTAGTCCTTTGCGCACTGTGTTCCAGTACATCCGGAAGCCGGTCCCCTCGCGGCGCAGCCTCGTTCGCTCATTGCATGGCCTGACTGACTGGTTAGCCTAGCCACAAGGGATCACAGCGAGAAGGACGCGTCGTACCGGAGCCGTTCATCGCAGGACGCAGTGTCCGTGTGGGAACCGGGGAGCTCGAGGTTCGGACCGGCCACCGGCAAGGTCGTGGATACCACGGCGGGTCGCGCTGGGCCAGATCGACGCGGCCGTGGCACGAGGGGTGGAGTCCATGAGCCGCGCGCCCTGGGCGCTGGCAAGCCCGATCGGCTGTCCCGGCGCGGCGTGCCGGAGCTGGTAGACCACCGCGCTCGGCTGGCGGCTCGTCAACCCCAAGATGGTCGAGATGGGCCACACCGACTCGTTGGGGATGACCGCCGAGAACGTCGACAACTACAAGGTCTCACGCGAGGACCAGGACGCGTTCGCGTTCGCGAGCCACCGCAAGGCGTAGATGTGCTCGGCCGCCCTCCGAGATCAGGTCCTTCTCGAGGTCGTCGCCGACCGTGGGGGGTCGCGGTCGAGCGGGTCGCCGTACCCGGCGCCGCTGGTCGCGAACCCGATCGTGATCACGTCGTTCTCGTCGTACGGCCGCACCGACCGCCCTGGAACTCATTCTCCCAGGCTCCGTTGATGCTGTGCTAGGCCAGCAGCTCGGTGAGTCGAGGTCGATCGGCGCACCGGCGGCGAGCTTCTCCATGAGGTCGGCACCGCGGATGCTGATGCCGAGGTCGTCGGCGGCGCGTAGTCGCCGAACAGGCCCTGAGGGGTCTGGATCTTGGAGGTGTCGCGATCGCCACCGGCCTCGGCGAGGACGGCCGCTGTGGTGGTGAGCACGTGATCGTGGAGCGATCTACCGGCTCCGTGCCGGCGGATATGGGGGAACCGGTCTGGCGCTAAGAGTTTGGAGAGAAATAGCGTTGCCATTGGCGGCTTGTTTTACCCAAGAGGGTCACCAGAACGTCCCCCAAGTTGGGCGCAACGGCACCGCCGTGCCTCTTGGCGCAGGTCCGCTCCCGATGAAGCACACCCTGCCTGCCGCGAGCTGGTCTGGTCTACACGTCCCTAACGCGACAACCAACCCTGACGCTGGCCGAGGGCCAGCAGCGCGATCGAGACGATGACCGCGGCGATGAACCCCACGGCGTTGAGCTCGAAGATGCTGCCCGTGCCGATAAGGTTCGCCAGCGTGCCGCCGATGACCGAGCCGATCAGGCCGAGCAGCAGCGTCCACAGCAGGTTGAGGTTTTGCCGACCCGGCAAAAGCAGCCGGGCCAGAAGGCCGATGATGAGTCCGGCGACGATGAAGCCGATCACGCAATCCTCCACAGGTTGTTGTGCGCCTCATCTGACGCCGAGCGCCACTGTAGGGTTCCAGCATCGCGCCACGACCCTAGGAGGACCCATGGCAGAGAGCGTCTACAAGATCATCGAGCTCGTCGGCACGAGCACCGAGTCCTGGGAGGCCGCGGCCAAGGCGGCCGTGACCCGCGCCTCCGGTTCCTTGCGTAACCTCCGCATCGCCGAGATCACCAAACTCGACCTCGTGATCGAGGACGCCCAGATCACCGCGTACCGCGCCCGCGTGAACCTCTCGTTCAAGTACGAGGGCGAGGGCCCCACCGCGTAGCACGCCCACAAGGCCCGCCACCTGGCGGCGCGCTTGGCGCGCTAACCCGTCAGTCAGGTCGGCTTGGGGTCCGACGACGCGACCCGAACATCAGGCCGCCTGCGCGGCTTTGGCGGTCGCGCTGATCGAGGCTGTCCGTGATGCCCAATGGCGAGGCACCGCGCGGATGCGCTCGACGTTAGGCGTACGTGGCCTCCGGTCACGCTCGTGTTGGAATAGGTCGCCCGGGGGGGGTCCTCTCGCTGTTCCACAGCGTGCCCGTGCTCGGTGGGATCCGCGACATCAAGACGCTCGAAGCGATCTCGACTATCTGCGGCGAGTGGCTGAGCCCGCAAGAGTCGCAGTCGCACTCGGTCAGCCGCAAGCGTCGGCAGACATCATCACCTGGCCGCGCCCCGAGGCCCTCGACGTCCGGCGGTTGGCTCACCCAGCGTTCGGGGCCAAAGCGATGTCCGGACAGTCGATCAGTCGATCAACGGACACAAATCCCATTGAGGCCGGAGCTTCGGACTGACCGTTGACCGCTCGGTCTGCATCGTGTCCTTTTACCCAGTTCAGTGCGACCACAGGTGACGGCTATCACCAGAGAGCTGTCACCTGTTCCTGTTTAATCTTCGGTAGCGAGTAGCTGGTCGGCCGGGCCAGCTTCGTCCGTTACAGCGGCGATTCGGTCACGGCGACGCTGGGCGTGCAGCCGCTGCCGGCATGCGAGCGCTCAGCCGGCTGGAGCTGTCCGTCAAGGTGAGCTCTTCGCGCACCGGCGCCCTATCCCCTGGGGCTTGCTCCTGGGCCATTCATCGCTAGGGTCCTTGCACAACGTCGGCGATGACCGTGGTCACCATCTTGCGGACGGCGCCAGCCTCCGGCGAGGTGCCCTTCCGGTCGGCGAATAGCAGATGCCCGACCCCGATCAGCCTGGGAGCGTGTCGACGTCGGCATCCGCCGCGATGCGGTCCAGGTCGCGCTCCGCGGTGAGGTAGGAGGCGATCATGGCCGTAGCTTCCGTCAGGACCGGGAAGCCGGCGGCCTGGCCTGGCGTAGCCGGGCGCGCAGGTTATCCCGGGAGATGATGAGGCCGACGATCGCCGCAGCGACTGACTCGAACAGAGCCCTCAGCGCTTCGGTGAGGTTGTCGGCGGCGTCGAACAGTTGCTCGCGCGCGTCGCGGATGGCTACCCCTGTCGTATCCCTCCTTCCTTGGTGGACCTACCCGGTTGAAGAGTGTGGGCACGTGCCGCAGAAGCAATCACGTCCTTCCAAGCGCGAGCTTTATCAAGACCGGCAGGTGGCGGAGTCGTTCGGCTCGGACCCGAACGCTACGACCGGGCTCGGCCCCGCTACCCAGGCGCCATGGTGGAGGCGATCGTCGACGCCAGTCCCGGACCCGACGTCCTCGACATCGGCTGCGGTACCGGCATCTCCGCCCGGCATCTCCAAGCCGCTGGCTGCCGGGTGCTCGGGGTCGACGTCGATGCGCGAATGGCCGAGTTCGCGCGCCGCAGCGGACTCGAGGTCGAGGTGGTGGCGTTTGAAGCCTGGGACCCCGCCGGCCGGGTATTCGATGCGGTCGTTTCCGGGCAGGCCTGGCACTGGGTGGACCCAGTCGCGGGCGCGGCCAAGGCAGCCGAGGTGCTCCGTCCCGGTGGCCGGCTGGCGCCATTCTGGAACGTCGGCCAGCTCCTGCCCGCAGCGGCCGAAGCCTTCTCTGCGGTCCATCGCCGAGTGATGTCCGGCTCGCTGGCCGACATGTGGGCGAGACCTGCCCTGGACGGGTACTCGGTGTTGTTCACCAAGGCGGCCGACGGGATTCGAGAGGTGGGCGCGTTCGCGGACCAGGAGCAGTGGCGATTCGAGTGGGAGCGGTCCTACACCCGGGAGGATTGGTTGGACCAGCTGCCTACGCACGGCGGTTACGCCCAGCTCCCGCCGGCACAGCTCGAGGAGCTGCTGACGGGCATGGAGGCTGCCGTCGACGCGATCGAGGGCAGCCTCACCATGCACTACACCACCGTGGCGGTCACCGCGGCGCGAACCGGCACCGTCTAACCCGGCTTCCGCTGTGCCGAGGGCACTTGGCCAAGGAGACGAAGAACAACCAGTCCCCGCCAGAAGAAGGGCTAGCTCGATGCCCCCAACCTTGTGAGGGCGTAAATCCTGACGTGCATAGGTCTTCAACCGGCGCCGCGACAAGGGCGCGACGGGCAGCGTGCTGGCCCTGGCGGCGGCTTCAAGCTGTGCTCGCAGGTGGTCGGCTCCGAGCTCGTGTGCTTGGACGGCCCTGATGCGATTGTGCGCGCGATGGCGATCTGCTTTGCGGTGTCGGGGAAGTTGAGGCGGAATTCGTGTCGGGACACATTCAGGTGGCGCTGAACGTCTGCTCACACGCAGTGCCGTCACTCCAAGGCGACGCGGCGATCCGGTCCGCCGAGATCGCAGACGAGGCAGAACGATCACGAGGAGGACGCAGCGTGACACCCTGCCGCCAAACGACCCTTCCGCCGGCCGAAGGCCAAAAGTCATACCACCCCTGACCTGCGGTTTTGCCAGTCGGGATGCCGGGATTTGAACCCGGGATCTCTGGTCCCCCAGAAGGGTTGGCCATCATCCCGCCACGTACCCACACCCCCCTACACCCCCTCTGAGCTGCCGGTTCTCGCTCTGAGACACGGCGCGTTCCCTCCCGCTACCCGGACCTGCTCGGGCGTCTGGCGCCAATTCGTCACCAAGCCGCCGCCTCGATGCGCCGGCCTTGCATGGGTGGTCGGCGGTGAATGACTACGCCGAGCGTCTGACCCAGCTCGTCGACGAACTGCGACACGCTGACGGGTTGATCACGCGATTGGTGGCGGAGAACGAGCAGCTCCGGGCTGAGCGGGATCACCTGTCCTGGGTGGTCACGGCCTTGCGTGAGCGGGCCGAGGCGGGTCATGGCTTGTCGGTCGTGGAAGGCGGTCGCTCTGCCGCCAGTCGGCTCACTGCGGGGTGACGGTGATGGGATCGCATCTTCACCTGGACGCGTTGATGACCACCGTGCCCCCCGAGGGCACGCCGAGTGGCGTCCGCGATGTGGTGTCCACGTTGTGCCGCAGGCTATTCAAGGCGCACCGGGTGGATTTCGTCCGCGACGAACACGCCGAGACGGTCCTGGCGACCCTGGCCGTGGTCAGCGACGCGGTCCGCGCCATGGTCGCCGATGAGGGGCTGGAACCGGGCCGGGCGTGGGATGAGGTCCGCCGAAACGTCGTCACCGCCATCTACGACACCCAGCACGCGGTGCGCGCCGACCGTGACCTGGGCGGCCGATCCACGGGGCGGTCACGATGAGCGCCCGTCAACAGCTGATCGAGGCAGCCGCTGACGGGTTGCGCTGGACCGTCTGGTTGGGCCTGGCCGCCGGCGCAGCTGCCGCACTGCCGGACCTGCCACAGGCACCGCTGTGGGTGCCGACCGCCGGTCTGGCCGGCACCTTGACGGTGGCTCGCGTCGCGGCCCGGCGCGCGCAGCGGGCCGGCCGACTACGGGTTGACGTAGACGCGCTCGACGCGGTCCGCCGCGACGCAATCCGCCTCGGTGGGGGAGCGTTCATCGGCCTTGACGAACTGGCCGGCGGTGTGGTGCACGCCCCGGCCGAGTGCGCCGCGCTGGTCCTGGCGCCGCCCAGGGCGGGCAAGACCTCCGACGTCATCAACCCCACGGTGCTGTCCGCACCCGGGGCGGTGTTCACCGCCTCGACCAACCCGACGTGCTCATGACCACCGCTCGAGCTCGGTCACGGTTTGGGACCATCTATCTGTTCGACCCCACCGGCCACGCCTCGACCGGATTGCCCGACGGGATCGTGCCGCTGCGCTGGTCGCCCTTGGACGCCGCCGGCACGTGGGAGTCTGCCCGCCGGCTGGCCAAGGCCATGGTCAGCGCGTCGCCGGCCGCGAAGGGCACGCGGCATGAGGATCACTGGACCTCCCGCGCCGAGGCGCTCCTGGGACCGCTGCTTTACGCCACCGCGCTGGCCCGGGGTTCGATGCGTGAGGTCGTCGGCTGTGTGCTCACCGGCCGGGTCGACCAGGTCGAGAAGGTCCTGTTGGAGGCCGCAGCCGACGGCAACCGCGACGCCGCGCTCGCGCACGAGGTGTTGAAGGGAGTGCAGCGGGCGGCCACCGAGGAGCGGCAGTCGATCTGGTCGGCGACCGCGGACGTCATCGACGTCTACACCACCTCCGAGGCGTTAGAAGCCGCCTCGCGATCCAATTTTGATCCCGCCGTCTTCGTACGCTCTACCGACACCGTGTATGTGGCGGCCGCCGCGGAGCAGCAAGCGTCGGTGGCGCCGCTGGTGGTGGCCCTGATCGAGGCCATCCGCGATGCGCAGTATCGCCGGCACCGCGCCGCCGTGATTGCCGGTGACGACCCAGGCCCGCCGGTGTCGCTGGTGTTGGACGAGGTCGCCAACGTCGCGCCTATCGCGTCCCTGCCCGCGCTCGTGTCAGAAGCCGGCGGCCAAGGCCTGCACGTCGTCGCCGCGTTGCAGGACCTGTCCCAGGTGCGTGGCCGCTGGGGACCCGAGATCGCCGAAGGCTTCCTCAGCCTGTTCCAGCACGTGCTGGTGCTGGGGGGCATCCGTGACACCCGCACCCTGGAAGCCCTGTCGGTGATTTGTGGGGAGTGGGACCGACCCGAACTGGCTGTCTCCCGATCCATCTCCAGGACCCGCAAGCCGGGCCAGTGGCGCCGCGAACGCACCCGCAGCTGGTCGGCGCAGTCGTCCTTCACACGCCAACGTCGTCTCGACCCCGGTGAGATCTACGCCCTGCAACCAGGCCGCGGGCTGTACCTGTCCGGGTCCGGGTGGCGCATGGTCCGGCTGGCGCCCTACTACGCCCACCCCCGCTGGCAAGCCGCTCTCGCCGCCGCCCCACAAGAAATCATCACCTGGCCCACCCCGCCCCCGCCCCCGATCGACCAGGGCCTGGACGGGCTCGACGGGGCCGTCATCGGCGCTCGGCGGCGGATCGTGGACCTGCTCGCTGACCTCGACACCAACACCGGTGGCGGCAACGGCCGCGCACAAGGCCGACCCCCGCGCGGGGATAGCGACGACGGTGGCAGAGAGCAGGGTCAGGGGAGGCGGCCATGACACCGGGCCTGTTCCTGATCGCGGGGCTGCTGTTCATCCTCGCCCTGCTCGCCGGGTTAGCGCTGCTCCTTTGGGTGCTGGTGGCCGGCGCGACGGCCGCGCTGCACTACGCCGCCCTCCAACAGCACCACCCGCCGTCCGACCCTCATCTACCCGATATGGGTTGACCAGCCGCCGCCCGGTCCAGGGCCCGCGGATCATTGGGACGCATTCGACCCGCCGGCAGCGCGCGTCATCGACGTCACCTCGCACCGCGGCCCGCAGCGCCGACGGAGGAGGGCCTGGCGATGACCGCCCCGCCCATGACCCGGCTGGAAAGGATCGCCGCAGCCGCGGTCGCCGGAGTCGCGGTGGCCACAGCCACCACCAGCTTCCACGCCCTCACCCAACTCCACGCCCGCGCCGGCGCACCCGACTGGCTCGCGCCGATGCTGCCGATCGCCTTCGACGGCATGGTCACCGCCGCGTCCATGGCTGTAATCGCCGCCCGCCGCGCCCGCCGTCCCGCCGGCTACTCCTGGTTCCTCGTCGCCGTCTTCACGACCCTGAGCATTGCCGGCAACGCCATCCACGCGGCACCGCAAGGACGGCTCGCCGCGCTGATCGCCGGTACCTTCCCCGCCACCCTGTTCCTCTCCTTCGAGCAGCTGCTGCGCATCACCACCCTCCAACGCACCCAGCCCGCGCAGCAGCGCGAACCCGACGCGATCCCACGCGAAACCGGCGCGGACCCCGGCGCGCCCAGTGACCAGGAGGACGCGGGGCTGCGCGGACGG
>JBOGED010000139.1:0-6888 GCA_050743625.1 Egibacteraceae bacterium
GAGGAAAACCGCCGCGTGACTCCCGCCGAGGCAGCCCGAGACACGCGGCGGGCTCGACTGCGAGAGTGCAGGGCGGAGTGCCTAGAGAGGAGGGAGGAGGTCAGCGGAGCTCGATGAAGCCCGCTGCGGCGAAGTCGCCGTCGAAGGCCAGCGCAGACGTCATCCCAGCCTCTCGCATCACCGCGAAGCTGGTGGCATCGACGAACGAGAACTCACGCTCGGGACGACTGCGCAACCAGTTCAGGGCGGCGTCCTCGAGACGGTGTGAGACAAACTCCACGTGGACCCGGGAAGTGGCGTCAAGCAACTCGCAAAATGTCACCGCCGCACGATGTCCGGCCCGCCTTCGCAGGACCGTCCAGGTCTCGCCGCGGACGTGATTCGAAGTCGCGAGCAACTCCTTGTGGTGCTTTTCGAACAACTCCCGAGCAGCGACGTGGTGGACGTCCTTGGATCTGCTGAGGGCGACCCAGAAGGATGTATCGACGAAGATCATCGGTACACGATGGCATCGACCGCGGTCGATTCCCGTCCGCTGTGCTCGTCCTCGATCTCGTCAGAGCCGAATGCGCCCACGAGCTTCCACAGCGGGTCCTCCTCCAGAGGCGGCAGCGGTTGCACGTGTTGGCGGACGCAGCGACGGATGATGGCGGCCTTGGACACACCCTCCTCCCGAGCCTGCCTCGTCAGCGCGGCGTCGATTTCTTCCTCGATCATGATCTGCAAGCGCTTCATCGAGCAAAGGTTACACCACAAGGCCCATTCTGGCGTAACGTCGCGCCACGGCCGGACCCCGACACCCCAGCCCCGCCACGCTTCCTTCCAGCCTTCGACAACATCCTGCTCTCCCACGCCGACCGCACCCGGATCATCAGCGACTACCGCAAGATCGTCATTACGCAAAACGGCCTGGTGAAGGGCACGATCATGGTCGACGGCTTCGTCCGCGGATTCCGGGAGATCGCACAAAGAGCGACACGACGCCCTGACCAGCGAAGGCGCCCGCCTCCCCGCGTTCGCCGCGACGGGCGCCGGTACCCACGACGTCCAGATCACCCCGTGTGGGTCCGCTATCGTTGACCCATGAGGCGGATCACGTGGGAGGTCGTGGACGGCAAAGCCCGTTACAACGGCCGCGGACTTGCGGAATGGGTCTCTGTCGCCGTCGCCGATCTTGTCGCAGCCGCCGACCCCCTGCGCATCGTGCTCTTCGGCTCCGTCGCCCGAGGCGACGACGGCCCCGACAGTGACCTGGACCTCCTCGTGGTGCTGCCGACGCTCGACCAAGCCCAACGGCACCTGCTGATGGCCAACCTGCACAGCGCGGTCTCGGCGCCCGTGCCTCTGGACATCCTCGTCACCGATCCACAGGAGATCGAGCTGCGCAAAGACGTCATCGGCTCGTTCCCTACTGGCCCACGCGAGAGGGTCAGGTGGTGTATGAGCGGGCCGCTTGAACCTGGGGACGAGGCGTTCCGGTGGCTCGGACAGGCTACTGAGGACCTCGACACGGCCCGCCACATACAAGGCAACCCTGAGTTGCCCGCCCGGATGCCATGTTTCTCGCGTATCTCGCTGCGGAGAAGTCACTCAAGGCTCTGCTCATCCGGGCCAGCGCGACCTGCTGACGCTACCCCACTGAGCGCGGGCGGTGACAAGCGGCTCGGCGGCGCGCATGTCCTGGGTGGAGGGAGGTGTGTCTTGCAGGACGAGTCGCGGCACCAGCGGCAGGCTCATGCTCGTAGTGCGGGAGCAACCCAGGACATGACACCGTCCGTGGACGCAATCGCCACCGTGGCTAACACGGTGAGCTGGAAAGCTGAGGTCAGCTCATGAGCCGTTGAGGGAGGCGGGGTAGCGGGCCGCGGGCGCGTCGGCGGGAGCGCCAGGACCGGCGGGGAACTGCCCGCACTGGCGAACGTAGGACCGGTCAGGTCCGAGGTGCTCGTCCCACTCGGCCTGTGAGAGGTTGCGCCCGACGAGGTCACAGGCCTGATCGACCCAGGTCCTCGGCAAGGCCCACAGCCGCACACTCTGGTCGTCGCTGGCGGTGGCGAGGATGGTGCCGTCGGGACTGAACGCCACCGACAAGACGGAGCCGCTGTGGCCGGTGAGGGGTTGGCCGAGTTGTTGGCGGGTGGCGAGGTCCCACAGGCGGACGGTACGGTCGCCGCTGGCACTGGCTAGCATGTCGCCATCGGGACTAAGGGTCTGGGCAACAATAACATTGGCGTTTGTCCGATGTGCGCCGATCGCGAAGGGTTGCGTTCTCCCCGCCGAAGATTGCTAAAAGTGACCTGGGATACCAAATTCTTGCAGTGCGTAACATCCCGTGATGCTACTGGCCAGGAAACGGCATATGGCCAGGGTTCGGCACGCATACGTGCCGAGCCCTGGCCACAAGGGCAAACACGCCCGAACAGCAACGTTATTAGTGCCCAGAGCCTAAACGCCACCGACCAGACCGAGCCGGCGTGGCCGGTCAACGGCTCGCCAATCGGTTGGCGAGAGGCCACATCCCACAGCCACACGGTCCCGTCTGCGCTGGCCGTGGCCAGCTGACCTGCCCCAGCCTCCGCGGTCAATTTGATGCCGAACTGCACGCAGATCTCCGAGGGCTTCACCTCCCCCAGCTTGTCCAGCAACACCGACGCCGCCGGAACCACCGACGCCAACGCCGCCTCCAGCGTCTGCGCCGCCTGCCCCATCAACTGACCGCCCCGCCCGGCCTTCACCGGCCCGGCCTCGAGCGAGTCGACCTCGACGACCAGCGACCCCCGCCCTCCAACGGCACCGCCATCAGCTCCGCCACACCCACCTCCGACGCGATCTCGCCGAGGACCATCCTCCGTGGCCCCAGGCGGCTGGGTTGGTTGCACGCCGCGTGCGTTAACCTTGGCCGACACGATGTTCGACATCACCGAATACGCGCGTTGGCGCGAGCAGGCTGACGACGATCTGCTCGTCGCCCAGTACGACGCTGACGGCGGCTTTTACCCATGCCGCGGTCCTCTACGCGGAGCAGGCCGTTCAGTGCGCCCTGAAGGGCCTGCTCCACGGCGGTGGTGAGGGTAAGCAGGCGCGCGGCCACGGGCTAGTGGGGTTAGCTGAGCGCTGCGTCCAGGTCGCGGCGCTCGCGCTCGATGACGCGCAGCTCGACGGGCTTCGCGGCCTCGCGCGTGACTACCAGCCAAGCCGGTACCCCGACGCGTGGCCGGAGGGCAGCCCGATGCGGCACTATGGCGCGACAGATGCCGCGCGGTCGATCGAGGTCGCCAAGGCCATCGTGCAAGCGGTCGAGGCCGCATGGGATGAGTTGCAGCGCGCGGCGTCCGAGCAGGAGACCGACGGCGCCGGTTGAGAGAGCGAGCAAGGTGGTCACAGCCGCGGAGGTGGTGGAGCGCCGGAGGCGCGCGCGTGCTCGGCTGGTCGCCACCGCCAGGGAGTTCGCCGGCCAGCTCGACGCGGCGCTGAGTATCCGAGCGGTCGTGATCTTCGGGTCCGTCGCTCGGGGGGATTTCAACGACACGAGCGACATCGACGTGCTCGTCGTCGCCGAGCAATTGCCCGCACGGGCGACCGATCGGCTCGCCGCGCTGGGAGCGTACCCGTCCATCGTGGAGCCAGTGGTGTGGACTCCGCACGAGTGGGCGGCACGCCGCCACCGCGGTGACCCGATCGTCGCAGAAGCCCTCGACGCGGGGATCTGGCTGGCCGGCGATCCATCCCACATCTGAGACCCATGCCACCGTTCCTTCATGGATGGACCCACCGCTCCCTGGCGCTTCACACACACATTTCCTCCGCATCCGAGGGAAAACTGCGCCCGACGGTCTCCACCCAGCGCGTGAACTGCAACTTTCCTCCGCATCTGAAGGAAAGTTGTCGTTTCGGTGAACGGGCCGCTCGACGCGGCGACGGCCCTCTTCTGGCCCTAACCGCCGGGCACATGGAGGCAACCGAGCGGTGAGAATCGAGCAGTGTGTCAGCCGGCCGGCGTCACACTCAGCCTCGTCCCGATCTCCTCGACGTCGAGATCGCCCTTCGCCACGTCGAGCACGAGTTGCACGGCACCCGGACGGTCCAGCGCCGGGTGGTGTCCGTTGAGGTCGAGGAACACCACAGTCGCCAACCACGCAAGGCGCTTGTTGCCGTCGAGCAACGGGTGGTTCTTGGCGATGGACTGCAACAGCGCCGCCGCCTTGAGCTCGAGCGTCGGATAGCCGTGAGCCCCGAAGAACGACGAGCGTGGGCGATGGACCGCGGAGTCGAGCAGGCCCAGGTCGCGGATGGGCCCGACACCGAGTCGCCTGGCCAGCTCGACAACGTCTTCCAGCGTCAGGTACCGGACCGTCATGCGTTGGCGAGGTCGTCCAACACGTCGGCCCACCGCACGAGCATCCGGTCGGCGGACTCGGCCACCCGATGCGTGTGCTGCCAATGAGTCGCGCGTTGCACGATCGCCCGCTTGACGACCTCTTGCATGGAGACGCCCTCGCGCTCGGCCTGTGCCTGAAGAACCGCTTGCTCCTCGTCCGTGAGCCGCAATGTCATTGCCATGCCCGCATGGTATCGCGCTGATACCTACCCGTGTCCGTGCTCAACCGCGTGCGGAGGGGTTGGTGCGTGTCGGATGCCCCGTTCCTGCCCACGTCAAGCGCACTGTCGTCCGGTCGTCATCGACGCAGTACCAGATCCGCCCGCCACCGGTTACCTCGTATTGCCATTGTTCGAGAACTTGTCCGCCGATCTTTCGGACGCCGAGGTCGGAACCCTTCAGGGGATGCTGGCGACGATCGCGGCGCCGGGGATCCGTGCGGAGCTGGCCCCATGCCTCGAGCAGCGGACCTGGCGCCTGTCGGCGCAACTCCTCCCACCCGCGTGCGGCATCGGTGGTCTCGAACACCACATCCCACTCGCCGGGGCCGGGCGGTGGTGCGGCGTGATCCCCGCGTTTGGGCAACGGCTACTCTCCGACCGGAACGGGGACGCGAGGGGACTCGTCCGGTTCAGGCAAGGGACGCCTCAGCTCTGCGGCGAGTTCGGGGACTGTGTAGATCTCCGCCGTCGCGCGCCACTCGTGAAGTGCCTGCGCGATGAGCTCAGGTCTGCCGAGGTCGGCTGCCGCGGCGGCGGCGCGCAACACGTCCTCGACGAATTCCCGGCCGATATCCCGGGGAAGGAGATCCACCCAGGGAAACTCTTCCAAGAACGCCTTTGCGAGCAACTCGTGGCCAGTGACCGTCGCCGCCACGTCTCGCAACACACGTGCAAGCAAGGACGACGCCTCCCCCACCGCCCTTCCACGTGAGGCCAGGGTGAGCAGGAGAGGAGCATCGCTCCGCCGGCTGAGCTCGACGTCCGTGTCCTGCAGCAGCGCCGTCACTCCATTTGGATCGCGGAGGAAACTGGTGAACGTGACTTCGGCCGTCTTCATGTCCCCACTATATCTGAGCAACCTCAGATACGGCGCGCAGGTCGTGGACTTCGTGGCACCAGTGGGGCGGCGAGGATGGTGTCGTGGGTGATGAGCAAGACGCCGAGGTCGGTGGTGGCCTGAGCGTCCGCGATCGTGTGGAGCAGCGCGGCTTGGGTGAACACGTCGAGCATCGAGGTCGGCTCGTCACGCAGCAGGTAGCGCGGTGAGAGGATGAGCGCGCGGGCCAGGCACGCGCGTTGCAGCTGCCCCTCGGACACCGCGGTGGGGGCTGGCGGTCCAGCAGCTCCCCGGCCAGCCCGGCTTGCTCGGCCCACCGCGCGGCCACGCGGCGGCACTCTCGGCGGCCTAATCCTGCACTGTGGAGGAGGGCAGCCACCCATCCACCCAAGTGACAGACAGCAAGGTTATTCATGCCCAGGCCCTGATGATTAGGTGAACACGACGTCCCGCGCGGTCAGCGGCGCGCCGTCGTGGAAGGACACGTCGTCCAGCGGCGGCACGGTGACGACCAGGCCGTCGGGCGAGGCCTCCGGCAGCGCGACCGCGAGGTCCGGCACCAGCTCCAGGTCCTTGCCGTGATCGAGCAGGCTGAAGAAGACCGGCCAGTGGTCGCCGTAGATCGTCCCGAAGATGTCTTCGAAGATGGGATTGAGGTTGTCCGGCTGGTCGGCCAGCCCGATCACCAGCTCGTCGCCACCCTCGGCCGCACCGCCCGCAGACGGCGCCATCAACCCGAGGACACCGGCAATTCCCGCCCGCATGACCGGCCGCGCCCGCATCCCGTCACCCGTTGCGCTCAGCTTGACACGAGGCTGCACCTCTTGCAAGCCAATTGCATCAGGTCATCGCAGTTGGGGGGAACTATTTCTCCCCCGCTCGCCACCTCTCCTCATAGCGGGCTTGTATCGACGGACGGACAAGCGAGAGCGGGAGGGTGCGTGTCATGACGGCACATCAGTCCAGGGTGAGGTGGGTGGCGGCGTTCGCGGTCGCGGTGCTGGTCGCCGGGTGCGCGGGCGGCGCCAGTGAAGGCGGGTCGAGCGCCCCAGAGCAGCCGGCGGCGCTGTCGGTGTCGGAGGCCGTGACCGTCCTGCCGGACGGCGCGTTGAACCCGACGACGGCGGTCGATCCGGCGTCGGGCGCGGTCTACCTGTCATGGGCGCAGGAGGTTCCCGGAGCACCCGCGCAGGGTGGCGAAGAGGGCGAGCCGCTGTTGGAGGCGGTCGTGGCGCGCTCCGACGACGGCGGGGTCACCTTCGGCGATCCGGTGGTGGTGAGCGCTCCCGGGGAGCGGGTGGCGTCGTTCACGGTCAGCCCCACGCAGGTGGCGCTCGGCCCGGACGGCGAGGTGTACCTGCTGTACCTTACCCACACCGACTACCCTTTGTGGGAGGGGTACGGCGTTCGCGGCTTTCTGAACCTGGCCCGGTCCGACGACGGCGGGAAGA